>DAIQQE010000054.1:0-7857 GCA_036786905.1 Candidatus Nezhaarchaeales archaeon
GAGAAGCTGGAGATAGCGAGGGCCCTAGACAGCATAGGGGTCCACATGATCGAGGCCGGTGACCCCAACGTGTCCGAGGACGTTTACCAAGCGGTTAAGCTAATAGCCAACGAGAACCTATCGGCCGACATCATAGCCCACTGCAGGGCGAACTTGAAAGACGTCGAGAGAGCCGTCTCATGCGAAGCCGACAGGGTCGCGATATTCTTGGGCGTCACAGACGCAAAGCTGAGATCCATGAAGCTGACGGAGGACGAGGCGGTCGACAGGGTGGTTAAGGCGATAGAGTATGCTAAGAGCCACGGCGTCAAGGTGAGGTTCACTGCCGAGGACGGGACTAGGGCCCGATACGACTTCTTGGTCAGGATATGCAAAGCAGCCGTGGAGGCCGGAGCCGACAGGATAAGCCTCCCCGACACCGTCGGCATAATGACTCCTTGGAAGATCAAGGAGTTCTTCGAGATGATCTGCAAAGACGTCAAGAACGTCGAGTTCGACTGCCACTGCCACAACGACTTGGGCATGGCCGTCGCCAATGCGCTAGCGGCCCTCGAGGGAGGGGCCACGGGGGTTCACGTCACGGTGAACGGGATCGGCGAAAGGGCGGGCATCACGAGCCTAGAGGCCATAGCCACCGCCCTCAAGGTCCTATACGACATCGAGGTCGTGAGGCTCGAGAAACTGCCCTGGATCTCGGCCCTCGTGGAGAGGCTCAGCGGCATAGTGGTGCCCCCTCACGCGCCGGTGGTGGGCGAGAATGCCTTCTCTCACAAGGGAGGAGTGCACATAGCCGCCGTCCTCTACGATCCATCGACTTACGAGGCGATCCCGCCGGAGCTCGTGGGCAGGAAGAGGGAGATAGTCGTCAGCAAGTACGCTGGGAAGCACGCCGTGAAGGCCAAGCTCGAGTCCTTGGGCATACAGCTCAGCGACGAGCAGGCCGAGAAGATAGTCCAGGCGATAAAGAGTAGGAGCGACGTGAGGGCCTTCAGAGACGTCGACTTAATAGAGCTGGCCGAGAAGGTCACGGGGATGAAGCTGGCCCCTGAAGTGCCGTCGATGATAGAGGCCGTCATATTAGTCAAGTGCGAGCCCAACGTCTACACGACGTCGATAGCTAGGAGGATAGCCTCCATGAAGGAGGTGGCTGAGGTCTACGAGATAAGTGGCGAGTACGACGTTCAAGTGAAGGTCTTGGCGCCCTCGGTGTCTGACTTGAACGAGTGCCTCGAGAAGATAAGGGGCATAAAGGGAGTGAGCGGCACTCACACGCACTTGATACTGAAGTCCTTAAGGCCCATAAGGCAATGAGGATAGCAAACGATTAATGTAGGACGCCCTCTCTACAAGAGGACGAGGGCTTGTATGGTGAAGGTTCTTGCCAATCGACAAGATACCGTTCGTGAGCGAGTACGCAAGAATAGCAGCCTCTAAGCTCAACATAGGCGAGGTCAGGATCTTCGACACCACCCTGCGAGAGGGCGAGCAGACCCCCGGCGTCGTCTTCACCGTCGAGGAGAAGCTGGAGATAGCGAGGCAACTCGACAAATTAGGGGTCGACACGATCGAGGCCGGCTTCCCGGCGAGCTCAGAAGAAGAGTTCAAGGCCGTCAAGAGCGTGGCTGGACTGGGGCTTCAGGCAGAGATATGCGCACTGGCTAGGACCTTGAAGTCCGACGTGGACCAAGCATTGAAGGCCGACGTCGACGCCGTACACACCTTCATAGGCACGTCCGAGTGGCACTTAAAGTACAAGCTAAAGATAACCCCCGACGAGGCTGTAGAGAGGGCCGTAGAGACCGTCGAGTACATAAAGGACCACGGAATCGTGTGCGAGTTCTCGTGCGAGGACGCCACGAGGACCGATCTCGACTTCTTGATAAAGATGTACATGGCCGTCGTGGAGGCCGGGGCCGACAGGATAAACGTCCCGGACACCGTCGGAGTCATGTCCCCTGAAGCCATGAAGTACTTGATAGGGGCTCTGAAGGAGCGCGTAAAGATCCCCATTTCGGTCCACTGCCACAACGACTTGGGCATGGCCAACGCAAACGCCCTCGCCGCCGTGGTGGCAGGGGCGAGCCAAGTCCACGTCACGGTCAACGGCTTGGGCGAGAGGGCGGGACACGCGGCGCTCGAAGTGGTAGTGGTCGCTCTCGAGGCCCTGTACGGGGTCAAGACCAAGATTAAGAAGGAGTACTTGACTGAGACTTGCAGGCTGGTCGAGAAGTACAGCTTGATCTACAACCCGCCAAACTACCCCATAGTTGGTAGGAACGCCTTCGCTCATAGGTCCGGGATACACGTCCACGGCGTAATAGAGGAACCCATAACCTACGAGCCCTTCCCGCCGGATTACGTCGGCCAGACCAGGAGAATAGTGTTCGGGAAGCACAGCGGCAAGCACGGCGTAAAGGCTCTCTTGGAGCAGTTCGGGATTAAAGCCACCGAGGAGCAGCTAATGAGGATAGCCGAGAAGGTCAGGGAGCTCGGAGAGCAGAAGAAATCGGTCATGGAGGAGGACGTCATAGCGATAGCCGAGTCCGTGATAGGCGGCATACCGGAGTTCGAGAGGCCCGTGACCCTCAAGGAGCTAGTCGTCGTGACAGGAAATACCATAACCCCGACGGCGTCAGTGCTTTTGAGCGTCTATGACAAGGACGTGAGGGCGGCCTCTGTGGGCGTAGGCCCCGTTGACGCTTCGGCCAAGGCCATAGAGAAGGCCTTGGGAACCATAGGCCAGTACACGTTAAAGGAGTTCAGGCTGGAGGCCATAACCGGAGGCACCGACAGCTTGGCGAGCGTCGAGATAGCCATAAGGGATCCTAGGGGCTCTACATTCAAGGCAAGGGCCGTGGACAAGGACATAGTTATAGCCTCGGTCACGGCCTTCGTCGACGCCATAAACAAGGCCTTGATATTCGAGAAGCTCAAGGAGAAGGGCAGAGGATCTTGAAGCGAGCCGAGGGACAGTAAGTAGCATGCCACCTCTGGCGGATCTACTAGCACTGCTGTGGGCGAAGCTGAGATCGAAGAAGACTTGCTTGAGCCACTCGAGCGACGCCGATGGGATAGTGTGCGCCGCACTCTTCCTCAAGCACGTTGAGGGAGAGGGCTTCGTCCTCTTGGCCGAGCCCTACGAAGTCCAAAGAGGGAGCTGGATCAACCTCTTCAAGTGGGACTACGTCTTGGACCTTCCTTGCCCGCCCAAGGCCCAAGTCTTCGTCGACCACCACAAGACCAACAAGCCAAGCCCTATGGTGAAGGAGGTGTTCCACGACCCCGCATCGCCGTCGGCCGCCGCCTTGGCTCTGAAGGCTTTCGGGCTTGAGCAAGACCCCATTGCGCGAAGGCTCGTCGAGCTGGCGAACGAGTGCGACACCGCTAACATAACCAGCGACGAGGCTTGGGACCTCAACGATGCCGTGAAGGGGGCTCCGAGGAGCAAGAGAGTTAGGCTGGCCAAGCTCCTGAGCGGGCTCGGCCTAGATGCCCTCAAACTACCAGAGGTCCAGGAGTGGATCGCTCGAAATAGGGAGAGGAGGGAGAGGACTAGGCAGCTCGCCGATAAAATACCCATAGAGGACGGCGTGTTCATAGAGCTTGACGGCGAAGAGGGCGTCTCGCCCAGGAACCTCATGATAACCCTAGAGAAGAGAGGGGCGAAGGTTACGTGCGTAATCATGCCCAAGGACGGGAAGTACAAGGTACACCTGGGCTCTAGGGAAGACTCCGACGTGGACTGCTCGAAGATAGCGGCCAAGCTCGGCGGAGGGGGTCACAAGCATGCTGCCGGGGCCACCGTCGACGACATGAACAAGGCCCTGAGGTTGATAGCGAAGAAGCTCGGACTAAGGAAGGTGAAGCTCCACGTGGTGAGGGGCTATGAAGTGGTCGGCGTGAGGGTGTTGAGGATCAGGCGGTCCAAGAAGAGGGCCGGGAAGCTCAAGCGAAGAACCGGGGCTAGTTTAAATAGCTCAACTAAGAAGTGTGAAGCAGGGACTGGCTGGACGTGAGAATGTTGCCCAAGGCACCTTCGACGAGGAGGACGCCTCTAGCTCCAGATGACATGGCGCTACAGAAGATCTTCGACGACGAGGACTTAGACGACGAAGTCGAGGAGCTCATCCAGAGAATAGCCTCTGGCCAGGGCTTCGACGCCATAATGAACGTCATAGACTCACTTATATCGACCATCGAGTATCAAGAGGTCATAATATGGAGCTTGGCCAAGTTGCTCGAGGAAAAGGGCTTGATAACCAAAGAGGAGCTCTTGAGGAAGATAGATGAGCTGAACAGGAAGAGGCTCACTTGCAGCGATTACGAGGACTAGTAGCCTAGGTCTCGACGCCTTAAAGAGTCCTTTTCGCCCCTCACTTGCAGTGGCGTTCCCCGCGAACCGACTAGCGCGGCGAGCCCGACAACCCGAGGCGGGTCGAGAGCGATCGCGCTGAGCTCGACGGCCGCGGTTGCTCAACAGACCTCGCGCATCCACAGCGTCAGGGGACTCAGCTTGCCGCTTTCAACGACTGGCCTGACGTCTCCGGCTAGGGCCCGCTTCAAGGCCCTGCTCAAGACCTCAGCGTCCAGAACTACAGTCGTGAAGAAGACTGCCAGCCCGCACCACCCACCCCACTTGGCCTTAAGCCCCTTCTCCACGTCTTCGAGCCCATAGACCTCCTGCGCTATCCTCTCGAGCCACCTGTCCAAGGGCAACAATCCGTACCTCCTCTGCGACAAAACTAGCGCGAGCCTGGCAGTGTAGGCTCCAATGCCCTTGACCTCTTCTAATCTCTCCTCGGCCTCTTCGTCGCTGAGCCTCTCAAGGCCCTCCGACAGGCCCCCCTCAATGGCCAAGGCGGCCCTGACGACGGTCTCGGCTCTATACCCCAGACCAGCCTCTCTCAATAGGTTCTTGGCGCCATCGGTCAACAGGTCTCGAGGGCTCGGGGGGATGATCGTCGTAATCCCATCAAGCTCCACCCTCCTCCCCATGAGCTTGTAGACCCTGCACAGCATCTTCCACCCCTGCGCGAAGCCGGTGTTTTGCTGGCATATGGCGATGAGCGTCGCGTTCCAAAGACTCGTCGCGCGCATCCTCATGCCCGAGAGCGCTTTCGGAACCTCGTGCAGGATCTTGTCCTCCTCTGCGATCCTGTAGAACTCCGTCAGGTCCTCGTTGACCCCCAGCACGTGCTCAAGGGCCTTAGCGACGTCCGCCTGTCCCTCTCCTGAACCGTAGACCGTGGCCACGAGCCCAGGGCCCTCGTGGTACACTACGGCGACTAGCGGAGGAGAGCTCGACAGGGGGATTATGCACTTAGACCCGTCAAACCACCACTTGAAGTTGTAGCAGGAGGCCGTCAAGTGAAAGTTGAAGGGGCTTCTAGGCCTTAACTCGAGCTCGTACAACGACTTTAGCCTCAAATTCATCCCATAAACGTTTAAGAAATACTCTAGGATAACTCTACTGGGTGCTGAAATTGAAGAAGGACATTGAGCCCTATTACTTCTTGCTCCACCCTAGGCCAGTGGTCTTAATCTGCTCCGTGGACAGGGACGGCAGGCCTAACGTAATGGCTTGTTCTTGGATCACGCCCGTGAGCGAGGAGCCTCCGCTGATAGCTTTATCGCTCTGGAGGAGGGGGTACACCCACCAGTTGATAGAGGCGACGAGGGAGTTTACGGTCAACATACCGTCGGCAGACCTCCTCAAGGCCGTTTGGATAGCTGGCACTAGGAGCGGTAGGAGGACCGACAAGTTCGCCGTGACCGGGCTGAAGACACAGCCGGCTAGAAAGGTCGGTGCTCCGATAATAGAGCAGTGCATAGGCCACTTGGAGTGCAAGCTCGTTGACTACGTCAGGGCAGGCGAGTGCAACGTCTACATAGCTGAAGTCGTCGCCGCATACGCCGACGAGGAGCTCTTGACTAATAACCTGTGGAACGAGAGGGCGAACGTATTGCTACACGCGGGAGGGAAGTACTTCACGACGCCCCAGGCGTGCTTCGAGGTGAAGTAGCGCTTGGGGGAAGGAGCGCGGATAAGGATAACGTTTGAGTCAGGACTTTCGGTCGAGTGCGCCATCAATTTAGACCAGAACCCCGAGACCGCTAGGGCGCTGCTGTCGTCGTTGCCCTTCGAGTCAGAGGCCCACCTCTGGGGGGAGGAGGTCTACTTCTTAGTGCCCTTCTCGGTCCCGCTAGAGAACCCAAAGGACGTGGTCGACTTAGGGGACGTGGCCTACTGGCCGGAGGAGCCCTCGCTCTGCCTGTTCTTCGGGCCAACGCTCTCGAGCCCTAGCCCGGATGTGATAAAGCCCTACAGCCCAGTCAACGTCGTGGGCAAAATAGTCGGGGACCCCAAGGTCTTGAAGAAAGTGAGGGAGGGGGAGAAGGTCAGGGTCGAGAGGTCGTAGCGCTCAGCCTCACTGCCACGAGGCCAAGACGTCTAGAACCGCTTTGCTCATGTCCTGCTTAGGCTTGAAGCCCATTCGCTGGAGGACGAGCTGAAGCGACGAGGCCAAGGCGAGCACGTCGCTTGGCGTTATCCAGCCCATGTGGCCTATCCTGAACGTCATCTGTCTGAAGGGACCGGAGCCCCTGGCCACCGTTATACCGAGCCCCTCGAGCTCGCTCCTGAGTCTGACGTCGTCGAAGCCCTCTGGCTTGAGCACGACGGTCACGGTGTTCGCCTCGAAGCCCCTCTTAGCGAAGGTCTTCAAGCCCGAGGCCCTTACGGCCGCTCTGACGGCCTCGGCCACCACGTGGTGCCTCTTAAACCTCCTCTCAAGCCCCTCCTCAAATATCATGTCCAATGCTTCGTTGATTGCGTAGACCATGCTCACTGGCTGAGTTGAGTGGTAGTTCTCGGGGTTCTTAACGACCTTGAGCCACAACTTCAAGTCGCCGTAGAACGTCTGTACGTCGTAATCCCTCGTTTCGAGATCCTCTACGAATTGCTTGCTGGCGGCCAGCAAGGCGCATCCCGGCGGCGCGCCTATGCCCTTTTGGCTACAGCTCCCGCAGATGGTTATCCCCCACTCCTCGCACCTCACGTCCATGGCTCCGAGGGAGGCGACGGCGTCGACTAGCAACCTCACACCGTACTTGGAGGCTACCTCGCCTATCTCGTCTATGTACGAGGTAACCCCGGTGGAGGTCTCGACGTGCGCTATGGCTATGGCCTTGAAGGTGCCTCTCTTGACAAGCTTCTCGACGTCCTTCCCAGTGAAGCCCCTCCCGTTGAACCTCTCGACCACCTTCGGCCTGCCCCCTGCCCTGAGCACCATGTCCTTGAACCTCGAGCTGAAGAACCCCGTCACTAAGCACAGCACTCTGTCCCCGGGCCTGACGGCATTCAGAACCATGAGCTCTTGGGCCAAGGTTCCAGAGCCCGCCAACAAGAAGGCCTCTCCATCGGTCTTGAAGAGAGCCTTGAGCTTCTCCAGCACGGCCTTATACTTCTCGATGAAGCCCTTGTACGAGTGGGGCTCGACTGGCCTGCTGAGGGCCCTCAAGATCCTAGGGTGGACGTAAGTGGGGCCCGGAGTGAAGAACAGGATCTTTTCGCTCAAGACCTCGCTCCAGCGCTGAGAGCTCTCTAAAAGCCCCTCGGACTCTAATCGGCGTCCGGCTCCCACATCGGCGGCTGACCTCCGCCGACAGGGATTGGCTAAGGACAAGCATTTAAATTTTTGTCCTCTCAAGAGCTCTGAAGGGGACCATGATAGAGGTGGAGGAGAACGCGAAGTCGCTCGGAATATTCTTGAAATGGGCCGTCCTCGAGGGGGTCGAGGTCTACGACTCTCGCTCTAGCGAGTACGTCGTGAGCGCCGTGAAGAAGGCCGTGGAGGA
>DAIQQE010000213.1:0-1494 GCA_036786905.1 Candidatus Nezhaarchaeales archaeon
GTCTACGAATCTCGCGTCGTAGACCACGCTCATCTCTGGCGCGAGCAATTCGGGGATGGCCTTCAGTATGGCCCTCGCTATGTTGTCGTGGCGATGCCTCCTACCTCTCTTCAGCACTATTAAGAGCATGTTCTTCTTCAGGTCTAGTACGGCCTCGTCCTCCTCCCCCCACTTAACGACGATTTTCGGGACCTCCTCGATGCGATACTTCTTGGCGAATTCCGTGGAGACTACATACGCTACCTCGCGGCTGATCGCCCTCTTTTCCATCTGCTTACTAAGGAAAGAAGAAGCCCAAAGCACGTGGACGGCTATCCTCTCAAACTTTTCCGGGTGGCGAACGTACAGGCATAAGACGATCAAAGCGACTAAGAGGACGGGTCCTAAGTAGCTCCACAGGTCCCTCCAGAGCCCTCCTAAATCAAGCCCTCCGAACACGGAGCGGCCCTCTGGGGGTGCAAGGCCTAGTGGGCCAGCATCACTTTATTGAGGGGGGCGCGGTATGCCTGAGCTTGTTAATGAGCAGCGCTATTCTGCCCAAGCAAGAGGGTTTGTCGCACACGAGCACGGGCGCGTCATTTATCATGGCTATGGCCCCCACGGTCTCTAGCTTCAGCGACTCCTTGCAGATGTAGCAGGCGGCCCTATTATTGACGATGTCCTCGTAGAGCTCGAGTTTCCTCAAAACGCGCGGGAGCTCCTCTTCGGCGATGGCCGGCAAGACTACATCCCTATACTTGACCTTGTACTTGGCTCTCATGACCTGCACCGCGTATCCTCTAAGCTCAGCTCTACTAGCACGGGAACGCTATATCAACTTAACTATCCCGATAACGTCGCCTCCATGACTTCACCGATCGCCAATAGCTCCTTGTAGAGGTCTTGATGACTCGTTTAAGATGTCCACCTTCAAGGAGCCTTTAGGTCTCTTCTATTTCACCTCAGTTTAGTCGAGCAACTCATTCCCCGCCTCGCTCATGCTCGATCGTACGTGTGGGGACGAAGATTGGTGCAAGGCGGGGGTCCACAGCATCATTTAACGCCCCTCAGGCGTACTTTAAGTGCTGTTGCAAGTATGAGGCCTGAGCGCGAGGCTCTTCAAGGCTTAGGACAATGCTCGTCGCATAACTAGAGTCGCGCGGTTAGAGCACGTTGGCGACTGCGATGCACCACGTCTCCCAGCGCTTGCTCTTGCTTAGCACTTTCGGAGGTAAAGGTCGGAGCTTGAATTAAAACAATCACGCTTTCTCCCGATTCCTCTTCCGTACTCCTCTATGGCCTTTTCCTACAAATAAACTGCCATTCCAAAGGAGATCAAGGCTAATGCCGGCCAGCGCATCGTGCTAGCTCACCTCTCTTAGCTTAAGGGTAATCACAAAAGAGATGACTGTAACACACCATTAAACCTGGCCGTCAGGCCTAAGTGCTTACACTAATGGGCAGGGCTTTGAAATACTTTGAGGTTCATGTAAGTTAAAAGCCTTTGCCTCATGT
>DAIQQE010000214.1:0-1480 GCA_036786905.1 Candidatus Nezhaarchaeales archaeon
CTCATGATCTGCAATGCCCATGTTCTTGGACACGAAATAGGCCAGCCCCGAAGCGCTGACGTCCTTTCCACCATTGAGGCCGAAGAAATGCGGGTTTAGCTCTCGAAGCTCGCTGTGAACTATTTCTGAGCTCCTTAGGGGTTCGTGATGGTCGATTATGCTGGCTGGGAGGAGGCCTTTGTTTGCTATGGCATCCACTGCGGAGCTACCTAGGTCAACGAATATGTAATAGCCTCCCTTTGGAAGGGAGGCTAAGGTCTCTTCATCTATTTGATCTACGACTCTTATCATGAAAGGTCTCTCAATTTTCATGAGCAACCGTGCTATTATCGATGCCGCTGCCAGTCCATCAGCATCGTAGTGAGTCACTATTACGTATAGGCCAGCCGAAGAGCTTTCGATGCTCTCGGCTATTTGAAGAGCTACATCGTTGAATGCGGATAGCCTCTCAAGCTGCTCATCGCCTGAGGCCATGGTCTGTTCAGCTTACGCTATTACGCTTACCTTCTCAGGTTCATATTTCCAATCTGGGGGTAACACCCCTTTCTGCTTGTAATACTTCACGAGCCTGTGTACTTTAGACTCCGTGAGCTGGAGGCCTCTTAGCGAGAAGTAGTCCTTTGGATGCTCTTCGAGATGACGCCTTATCCTTGCGGCCTTCTTAATTAAGTTGGCCAGATCCTCTGGAATTTGTGGAGCCAGCCCCTTTTCGGTAAGCACTTGGGTAACTTTCTTTCCTATGATGGCCTTGGTCAATGCTATTCCATGCTGGTCTCTAAGCAGGACGCCGATCATTGACGGAGAGTAGCCCTTCTTGGCGTAATCGACTATTAGAGAGACTACCTCCTCCTCGGATACCTTTAGCTTGGCCGCTACATCGCTTGTTATAGGCCTCGTCGAATGGGACTTCCCCTTCTCCTTGCTTTTCCGCACCCTATAGCCACCTTCCAGTTAGACTTTATGGGGATACACATAAATATTACGTGTGATGGGATGGGCTTTATGCTCACGCGGATCGCCTATGTCACTAACAACCCCCACAAAGCACGTGAGGGATCCTCTATACTGAGGGAGCTGGGTATAGAGGTAGAAGTCGTGCAGGTCAGCGTACCCGAGATTCAGTCCGACGATGTAGTAGAGATAGCCAAGTTCAGGGCAAAAGAGGCCTATAAATTGTTGAAGAGGCCGGTCATAGTAGAAGACGCTGGACTCTTCATCGATGCTCTCGATGGCTTTCCAGGCCCATATTCTTCATACGTCTTTGAGACCATAGGGATTGATGGCATATTAAAATTGATGAGGGGGGAGAGGAGGAGGGCGGCTACTTTTAAGTCCGTAGCGGTACTTTACGATGGAAGAAAAATGCGCGTGTTCGCAGGCCAAGTTAAAGGGAGGATATCCTCCAAACCAAAGGGGTCGTCATGGGGATTTGACCCGATATTCGAACCCAAAGGTCTAAGAGGGCTTACTTATGCACAAC
>DAIQQE010000008.1:0-30760 GCA_036786905.1 Candidatus Nezhaarchaeales archaeon
CCATGACCTCCTCGACGTACTTTCTAAGCCTTTCATTGAGCTCGTAGAGCTTCAAAGCCGTCGCGGCGACTTCTCTTATCACTTCTATGTCCTTTTGGAGGACGTTAGCTCCAAGAGAAGGGCCTCCTTCTAGTACCTTGAGCACCTTGTCCTTAAGAGGTCCCAGCCTCTCTAGGACCTCTGCTTTCTTCACGTTATCCCTATGCCCGATGGTCGTTAGCGCTTTTATGAAATCTTCGTGGTCTTTTATCGCGTTGCTGAGCTCTGGGAAGTGTACTCCATACCACTCCCTTAGCCTAGAAGCTAATACGTTCAACATCTTCTCAACTTCGTCTATGCACGAAACGGCTTGGGCAACGAGGAGATCCCTCTTCTCGACCGCTTCGACTATTTTCTTGGCGCTTAAGTCTGAGGCGATTTTATGGAGAATCGACAAGGCCTCTTCTTCGTTTTGTGCATAGCCCAACTTGACTACGAGGTCTAGCATTCGAGCCCTCACGAGCTTGGCTACCTTGTTGGGACCCTCCACCCTTACTTCAGGAAAACCCGAGGCGATGAGCGCTTGCGCGATCTTAGGGTCTTCCACTACGAGCACGTCGACGTTGAGCTTTCGAGCTTTTTCGCAGAGCTCCTTGACCTCGTCGACGACTTCCCCCCTGCCCAACGAGTAAAGCCTGCTGACCTGTTCCTCGAGGTCTTTGGGAAAGAGCGCTTTCTCGACGACCTCTCCTTTATCGTTGCAAAGCAGGAGGCCTATGAAACTGCTCACAACATAGCCTTTCATGGTTCGCTTTCCCCTTTTGCTTGATTTAATTAAATGACTACCATGATAATATATAACTGTTTTCTGTTCGTATAAGTGACAGCCATGAACCTAGCGGTCGTTGTGTCTTCGCTAGAGCTCCGACACCCGATCATGCTAGCGTCGGGCGTCCTCGGCACTACGCCCGGTATGTTGGTTAAGGCATACAGAGCAGGGGCCTCGGCCGTTGTCACGAAGTCTCTCACGGTGAGCCCCCGAGAGGGAAACCCAAACCCCGTGGTGGTCGAGTTGCGCTTTGGTCTGCTTAACGCCATAGGCTTGGCCAACCCAGGCGTAGAGGACTACCTCGCCGAGTGTCTTGAGAACAAAGAAGTGATGGCCAAGATCCCGGTGATATTTAGCATCGCCGGCGCCAAGGTTGACGACTACGTCAAGGCGGCCAGTCTAATCTCCGAGAAGGGCTTGGCAAAGGCTTTAGAGCTGAACCTGTCGTGCCCCCACGTCCACGAGACCAGGCAATTCTCAGAAGACCCCAAGCTCACAGCCAAAGTTGTGGAGGCGGTCTCCGCGGTCACTTCGTTGCCCTTTTTCGTGAAAGTGGGCCTCACGACGAACTTGATGGAGGTCGTCGAAGCTGCCGTAAAGCATGGCGCATCGGCCGTAACCGCGATAAATACGATAAGGGCCATGGCTATAGACATACGCGCCAAGAGGCCCGTCCTGTCGTCGATATACGGGGGCCTTTCGGGGCCAGCCATCAAGCCAATAGCCTTGAGGGTTGTGTATGAGCTCTATGAGGAATTCGACGTTCCCATAATCGGCGTTGGCGGGATACATAGGTGGCAAGACGTGGTAGAGTTCCTCATGGCTGGTGCCACGGCTGTTCAAGTGGGCACGGCTGTTTACAGACGGGGGCTCAAAGTATTCAGGGAGCTCGTAAACGGCCTAAAGAGGTACATGGAGGAAGAGGGCTTTAAAGACGTCAAGGATCTAATAGGTATGGCACATTGAGGTGATAAGTAGGTACTACTTCGAATGTGTCTTGAAGGACAAGAAGAGAGAGGCAGAGGGCCTCTTCTCCGTAATTCTGCAACCCAATGACCGTAAGGTCATACGCAAGATGGCGCCGGGGCGCTTCGTCATGGTATGGCTTCCGGGCGTAGACGAGCTCCCCCTGTCTCCATCGGGCTATGGCTATGAAGGCCCGACCTTGAGGTTAACGTTCAAGGTGAGGGGCGAGGGGACGAGGGCCCTCGCATCGCTGGATCCGGGTAATAAGATCTTCATTAGAGGACCTTATGGGAGGGGCTTCACCATACCGCATTTCGATCCTTCGCAAAAAGAGAGCGTGCTGGTCATAGGTGGCGGAGCGGGGGTGGCGCCGCTTCTCCCGCTCGTGAAGGTCTTGGCTAGTTCCTCTCTGAGGCCATATGTCGTCTGTGGCTTTAGGAGAGCAAATGAAGCCTTCTTCATCGATGAGTTGTCTAAACTCGTCGGAGGTAACCTGATAGTAGCGACAGACGACGGGAGCTTAGGGCTTAAGGGGACGGCGGTTGATGCCGCTAAAGAGCTGTTAAACTCCAAAGACGTCTCTTACGCATTTGCTTGCGGCCCCGAAGAAATGCTCTTCGTCCTCCATAAAACGCTCTTGGACAAGGGAATACCCCACCAAATGTCGCTTGAGAGGTACGTGAAGTGCGCGATAGGCGTCTGCGGATCGTGCGCCATAGACGGGTTGAGGCTGTGCAGAGAGGGCCCTGTCTTCGACCACGTCACGCTTAGCCGCTTAAAGGAGTTTGGGTGCTCTAGGAGGTCTCCTTCTGGCTCTAGGGAGCCAATTGCTTAGCCTCCTCGGCAATATATTTATATCAGGGCCGCCATCCTCTTTACGAGGAACTCGGTGGTCGAGGTATGCCATCGCACGGTTCGTTGACAAAAGCTGGGAAGGTCAGGTCGCAAACGCCTAAGATACCGCCTAAACTAAAGAGGAATCCTGTACCTCGGATTAGGAACCACAAAGAATACGTGAGGAGATTCTTAGCCGCACCAAAGCAGAAGACCTCTCCGCTTGCATAGCACTTCGATGGCCATCACGTTTGAAGAGGTCCTAACCTTTACTCGGTCTCTTTCTCGAAGCCCGAACTACGCTTAATTCTCTGAGCAGTCCTTTTCCTATTGCCGCTCTGTAGGCCGAACGTCAATTGGTGATCAAGTTGTCCGAGGAACTCGACGTTCCCAATCCTTTGAAGCAATTGAACTTAGAGCCATACGATAGGGTCCGCGTAATCAAGGGGGGCACGGTCTACGAAGGCCTCCTCATGCCTAAGACCGAGATATTGGGCGACGAGTACGTAATGATAAAGATGGACAATGGCTACAACATCGGCTTTAGGCTCTCAGACGTCAAGGTCGAATTAGTGGCGAAGAAGCATGTAGCAAAGTACGAGGACAAGAGGCTCTTGGAGTTAAAGGCAGAGTTGCCTAAGGTCACGGTCTTAGGCACGGGAGGCACTATAGCAAGCAAGGTTGAGTACAAGACCGGGGCTGTTTATCCGTCGCTCTCAGCCGAAGACCTTTACGAGGCCATACCAGAGTTGAGCGAAATAGCCACTATATCGACACGCACGCTGTTCAACATCTTTAGCGAGGATATGAGGCCCGAGTACTGGTCCGCCATAGCTAAGGCAGTAGCTGAAGAGGTGATTAAGAGCGACGCAAGCGGAGTAGTGGTGGCGCACGGCACAGACACCATGGGCTACACAGCCGCCGCGTTGAGCTTCGCCCTACAACAGCTGCCCATTCCAGTGTCCCTCGTCGGGGCTCAGAGGTCGTCTGACAGACCATCGAGCGATGCGGCCCTAAACATGCTGGGAGCGGTGCTAGTAGCCGCTCGCGCGCCTTTTGCGGAAGTAGTCGTTGTGATGCACGAAAGCATAAGCGATGAAAACCTAGTAGTATTGCGAGGCACGAAGGTCAGGAAGTGTCACACGAGCCGGAGGGACGCTTTCAAGCCAGTAAACGATGCGCCTCTCGCAAGGGTGGTGAGAGGGAGGGAGCTCGTAGTTCTTGCCAAGAGCTGGAGGCCCCGTGGCGAGGACAGAAAGAGCCTCAAAGTCTATGCAAACTTCGACCCTAGGGCCGCTCTGATCAAGGTTTACCCCGGAATACCCCCTGAGGCGATAGAATGGCCCATTAGCGCTGGCTATAGGGGGGTCGTGATCGAGGGCACGGGGCTTGGACACGCACCGAGCTACGTCTTTCCCTCTATTAAGAGGCTCATAGATCACGGGATAGTCGTCGCCATGACCTCCCAGTGCATATGGGGGAGGATAAACATGAACGTCTATAGAACCGGCGTTGAGCTCCTGCGGATGGGCGTGATACCCTGTGAAGACATGCCCCCCGAGACCGCGCTCGTTAAAATGATGTGGTGTTTGGCTAATGCCAAGGACGAAGAAGAGGTCAAGAGGCTCATGAGGACTAACATGGCGGGAGAGATAAATCCTAGGACGGAGTATCGAGGGATCTCTTATGAGTAAGTACGAGGGACTGGGCCTAAAGGTCGGGCTTGAGCTACACCAACAACTCAACACCAAATCGAAGCTATTTTGCCCTTGCCCCACCCTGCTCAGGGACGACGAGCCTCACGTGGTCTTTACCAGGCATTTGCGCCCGACTCGTAGCGAGCTGGGAACGGTCGACGAGGCAGCCTTGCTTGAGTACGAGAAGGGCAAAGTTTACGTCTACCAAGCCTATAGCGATACCACATGCCTCGTTGAGATGGACGAGGAACCGCCTCACGCGCTCAACGAAGAGGCCCTCGACATCGCCCTACAGATAGCCCTCATGCTCAAGGCACAGGTACCGGACGTCATTCAGGTGATGAGGAAGGTCGTCATAGACGGCTCGAACACTACAGGCTTTCAGCGGACGGCGATAGTGGCTGTAGGAGGCCCTGAGAGCGTGATACAA
The DNA here is from genome assembly GCA_036786905.1 of Candidatus Nezhaarchaeales archaeon. Lineage (GTDB taxonomy): Archaea > Thermoproteota > Methanomethylicia > Nezhaarchaeales > WYZ-LMO8 > WYZ-LMO8. Next base: position 4,736 of record DAIQQE010000008.1, read on the forward strand.
GACCCTGAAGGCCCCGTTCACGTCCAGGCGATATGCCTGGAGGAGGACGCAGCGCGCAAGATATCAGAGTCCGAGGACGAAGTCGTGTTCAGGCTCGACAGGCTGGGCATACCGCTCATAGAGGTCTCGACCGCCCCCGAGATAAAGACGCCCGATCAGGCCCAAAGAGTGGCCCTGAAAATCGGCCAGCTCTTTCGCATACTCGGAAAGGTCAAGCGGGGCCTCGGGACGATCAGGCAAGACATAAACATCTCACTCGCGAAGGGGGGTAAGGTAGAGATCAAAGGCGTTCAAGACCTGGAACTAATATCGAAGGTGGTAGAGCTAGAAGTCCAGAGGCAGCTCAAGCTCTTAGAGATAAGAGACGAGCTCAGAAGACGCGGCGTGGTGGAGGTAAAGGGTGATATCGTCGACGTAAGCGATGTCTTCAAGAACACCAAGAGCAAGATAATTCTACAGGGCCTTCAAAGAGGCCATAAGGTGATGGCTGTAAAGCTCGAGGGTTTCGCAGGCCTCTTGGGGTTGGAGGTCCAGCCGGGAAGGAGGTTCGGAACTGAGCTAAAGGACTACGCAGTCGTGTGGGGTGGGGTCAAGGGGATCTTCCACACGGACGAGATGCCAGCTTATGGGATAACCGAGGCAGAGGTCAGCGACCTCAGGAAGAGGCTCGATTGTCGTCCAAGCGATGTAGCGGTCTTCGTGGTTGACGAGGAGGAGAAGGCCGTAAAGGCCCTCCAAGCAGTATTGGGGCGGTGCAGAGAGGCCCTGAAGGGGGTGCCCGACGAGACCAGGGCGGCCAACCCCGACGGCACCACGCGCTACATGAGGCCAAGGCCCGGGGCCTCTCGGATGTACCCCGAAACAGACGTCAGGCCTATAGTGATAACGAAGGATAGGCTGGAAAGGCTTGCAAGGTCCTTGCCGGAGATGCCCGAAGAAAAGCTAAAGAGATTCGTCGAGGAGTACGGGCTGAGCAAGGATCTGGCTCTGTTGATGATAAATTCTTACCGCCTCGACTTATTCGAGAAGATAGTCTCGGAGGTTCCAGAGGTCAGCCCAGTGATAGTCGCCACGACGCTTGAGTACACGTGGAAGAGCTTAAAGAGAGAGGGGGTCCCCCTGGACCAAGTAGACGAGGCCAAGCTCTTAGAGATGTTCAAGGCCTTGGGTAAAGGGCTTATGGCCAAGGAGGCGATACCCGAGGTCTTAAAAGCTATGGCCGAAAACCCCAACGCCTCGACTTCAGAAGTCTTGGAGAAGCTAGGCCTTAGGGTCGTTTCACTGGATGAAGTGCGACGCCTCGTAGATCGCATAATAGAGGAAAGCGCAGAGCTCCTTAGGGAAAGAGGTGAGAAGGCCTTCAAGATTGTGATGGGTAAGGCGATGTCGATCTTGCGAGGCAAGGTGGACGGGAGGCTCGTGAGCGAGGTCGTCAAGGAGAGGGTCGAGCACTTCATACAGTCCAGAGCTGGTGCTAAGTGAAAGTAGCGTGCTTGTGGAGCGGAGGCAAGGACAGTGTACATGCTTGCTATCTAGCCCTGAACATGGGGCTCAAGGTAGAGAGGTTGGTCACTTTTTACCCTCAAGACCCCGAGTCGAAGCTATTTCACGTCCCCAACATCAAGTGGACCACTTTACAAGCTAAGTCAATTGGGGTTCCACAGGACTTGGTGGAGGCACCCATGGATCGAGAGTACGACGTTCTATGTGAGGCGTTGACTGCGCTGAGAGAGCAACATGGAATGGAAGGCGTTGTCGCAGGGGTCATAGCTAGCAATTATCAGAGGAGGATTTTGCAAGAGGTCTGCGATGAAGCAGGGCTAAAACTGATAACCCCTTTATGGGGGCGAGACCCCTTCGAGGTGGTCGATCAAATGATCAAGGAAGGCATCAGGGCAATGATCGTTGGCGTCTACGCAGAGGGCCTAACTCAGCAATGGTTGGGTAGAGAAGTGGATCGAGAGTTCTTCGAGCACTTAAAGAAGTTATCTAAGACTTGGGGGGTAAGCCCTTGCGGAGAAGGAGGGGAGTATGAGACATTCGTCGTCGACGCTCCCTTCTTTGCAAAGAGGATAAAGGTGACGAGTTACGAGATCATTTGGCGCAGAAGCTGGGGCGAGTTAATAATCATAGACGCTGTGTTAGTTGAGAAGGCCTGAGAAGATGACGGTCGTAGCCTCCCTCATGAAGATGCTCAAGGACCACGACTACAAGATCTTGCTGGCGATGGAAAGGCTCCACTTGAGATACGAATACATCCCGGTCGACGTCTTGGCAAGGCAATTGAGGAAGCCTGTCAAGGCCCTATTGGAGGATTTGGACAAGTTACACAAAATGGGCTTTATAGGTCGCCAAAAACAAGAATACTTGGGCTACGCTTTAAGGCAGTATGGACGCGACGCCTTGGCTCTCAAGCACTTCGTTGACAGGGGGGTGCTAGACGCCGTCGGCATAAAGCTCGGAGTGGGAAAGGAGGCTGACGTCTATGACGGCCTATCGCCGTCCGGGTACAGAGTAGCCATAAAGTTCCACAGAGTTGGGAGGCCTAGCTTCAAACAGACCAAGAGGCTAAGGACCTACGGCGAAGCCTCTTCTTGGTACAGGCAGTCGTGCATCGCCGCCAGGAGGGAGTACGAGGCCCTCGAAACTCTATACCCCTTGGGCGTTAAGGTCCCCAAGCCCATAGCTTACAACAGGCACGCGATAATAATGGATATGATAATAGGCGACCCCCTTTACGTCGTCACAGACCTACCCGATCCACTGCAAGTCTTCACGAAGATTATGGAGGACGTCAAGAAGGCCTATCAAGAAGCGTCCATGATACACGCGGACCTTAGCGAGTTCAACGTAATCATAAAGCCGGACTTCGACATCCTCATAATAGACTGGCCGCAATGGGTCTCGAGGAGTCACTCTAGGAGTTTAGATTACCTGAGGCGAGATGTAACGAACTTGGTGCGTTTCTTTAACAGAAGATTCGGCTTAGACATCGATGCTGATGAAGTGTTAAGGGATATTAAGGGCGAGCCTTAGAATATCTCGTCTCTCGCCACTAGGGCACGGTCAAGGCATGTCGAGGTAGAGGTTTTCGTGGGTCTAAGCGAGCAGGTCTATGGACAGCGAATAATAATGGGCATAGATCTAACGCCTTCAGCACAACACATGCAAGAATACGCCTTAGTGGTGGTCGATGAAAGGGGCACCGTAATTGATCGTAGAGAGAGCGTGGGCTGGGAGGTCATCTTCCGCCTCCTAAAGAAGTACAAGGTCGACACGATAGCCGTTGACAACATCTTCGAAATAGGCGAGTCGATGAGCGAAATCAAGAGGCGGTTAGGCAAGGTGATAGACAAGGTAAGGCTCATCGAAGTGACCCGTGTTGGCAATCACTACGTCAAGCTCGCCGAGCTGGCCTTTAGGGAGGGGGTTTTGAGCGAGAGGATCTCTCATCTGTCGCCCCTCCAAGCCGCTGAGGCCTCGGCTCTGCTTGCATTGAAGGGGATAGGAACCACGATCATCGAGCCCTCGACTATCAAGACTGCGATCTTGATATCGAGAGGAAGGAGCCCTGGTCCGGGGGGCATGAGCCAAGGGAGGTACAATCGCTCTCAGCGGTCGGCCATAAAGCAGGTGACGAGTCTAATATTGGACGAGCTGAAGAAGCACATTGATGACGGCGATGTGGAGTGCTACGTTCAGCGTTCTAAGTTCGGCCTCGAGAAGAGCGTGATCATACTCAACGCCACTCCCTCTCGTGTTAAGAGATTGATAAGACCTTTCAGGGACCTGATAAAGAAGAGTGGCGTCAACCTGAAGATAGTGGCGAGGATCCCTGCTTTTGATGAAAGGCAGGCTGATTTCGATGACCGAGAGGAGAGACCGATCATAGTAGGGCTGGATCCCGGGATAGTCACGGGTATAGCAATCTTGGACTTACATGGAAACCTCTTGTTCGTGGACAGCGGGCTGGCCCTCGATAGGACGTCCATAATAAGGATGGTCACTAAGTTCGGTAACCCCGTGGTTATAGCTTCAGACGTTAGGCGTGCGCCCACGGTCGTGGAGAAGATAGCATCGGCTTTGGATTGTGCAGTCTACACACCGCCTAGGGACTTGAACGTCGAGGAGAAGAGGCGCGTGGTACAGGAGAACGTAGCCAACTTCAAAGACGTGGTCAAGAACTCGCATCAGAGGGACGCCATAGCTGCTGCGCTGAAGGCGTACTTCAACTTTAAGAACAAGTTTATGCAACTCGAAGCCAAGGCAAAGGAGCTCAACCTATCTCGCCCTCAAATAGAGAGGGCCAAAGCCTTCATCATTAAGGGCCTTACGATAAAGGAGGCGCTTGAAAGGGTTGCCCTCGACGACAAGTCCGACAAGCCCCTCACGACAGCTCAAGCAGAGCCCGAAGTACAAAGGCTGAGGTCTGAGCTTTCGAGGCTTAGGGCGAAAGTTGAGGAGCAAAGCAAGGCGATAAGAGATCTAGAAGAGTCTCGGCTAAGCCTTCTAAAGCAATTAAAGGAAAGAGAGGCCAAGATAGCGGAGCTTGAAGAGGCGCTTATAAGGGCGCCTCCTAGATCGCCTCGCACAGCGCAAGAGGAGGCCGTGAAAAGAAAACTCGAGGCTTCTGCAAAGACCATAAGCGAATTAAAGGCTAGGATGGAGGCCATCGAGAAAGAGCTCGAGGAGCTCAAGCATTTGGTGAGGGAGCTGGCCAGAGACAACGTCTTAATAGTCAAGGAGATACGCTCCATAACCAAGAGGTCTGTGGAGGAGGCGGTGAAGTATGAGGTCTTGAGAGAGGGGGATATCGTGCTCGTCCAAGATCCCAGCTCCTCCAACGTCGAGGGAGTTGCAGCTCTAATTAACATGCAACCCGAGGCTATAATAACCAAGGTCGATAGGATGCCGAAGGAGGCGCTGGAATCCATTAAGGAGGGCTGTATCCCAGTGATAGACGTAGAAGAGGTCAAGGTTGAGAGGGCCTCTGAGTTCCTATACGTCCCTTCGACAATTAAGGAGCTAATAAAGGCCAAAAGGAAAGAACTGCTAGCGGAAAGGGATAAGAGCCTAAAGGAGAGGCTAAAGGATATCTTACGAAAGTACCGTGAAGAGAGGGCTAGGGAGTTAGAAAAGTTGAGGCAATGACGTTTGACGTTTTTGCCATAGCCTCTGCGCGACTCAGCGCCAAGATCGAGGACATCGAGTACCCTAGAGGCTTGAGCTGTCAACGAGTCGCCTAAGACTCGTCGACCACTTTTGCTATCTCTATCGCTATCTCCACGGCCTTCGTGATGGGTGATGGTTTTAGCTTCTCGGGCGTGTCTTCGAGCGTGTGCCAGTAATATGGGGCGCCGTCTCGAGCTAATCCGAATATCGCCACGGCGTTAAGGCCCCTCCTCGAGAAGTTCGCTGCGTCGCTGCCTGCGAACGGTAAGTGGCCGACCTTGAAATTGGCGCCAACTCTTTCACAGGCTTTTCTTGCTATCTCTACGGCCTTTTGGGAGTGTCTAGCGAAGTACATCCTCTCTTCTGTAGCGACTAAGAAGTAGTCACAAGAAGGGCACTCGAAGTTGAACAACAAGGAGTCCTTGAGTTCGTCGAAGTGCTTCTCAACGAACCTTTTTGAACCCCGCATGTGCTCTTCTCCGGCAAACGCAACGATCCAGACCTCGGTGCTCTTCAATCTCTTCGCGCTTAGGTACCTCCCAGCCTCGAGTACAACTCCGACGCCAGCAAGATCGTCGTTTGAGCCAGGGGATACCCTGTTGGATCTAAACAGCGCCGCTATTACGAGGAGAATGCTCACGCCCGCTATCAGCAATGGCCTTTGGACGAAGTCAACGTCGTAGAAGTACCTCAACAATCCCAAGAGCCCAGTCATCACCACTATCGCCACCGTTGATAGGATGAGAATCGGCGACCTCATCCTCAGCCTGCCTAATAGTGGGAACTCGTATGGAGAGTCGTAGTGGGCAGAGAGCAGGATCCTGTTCCTCCGCTCTTCCTTTGGAAGAATCTTGCCGACTACGTGGAACTCTTGAGCCTTCGGGAACAGGAAGTCGACGACCTCGTAAAGCAAGCACTGCTGAAGGACAAAAATCAACAATCCGAGGAGGGTAAGAGCAAATATCGCGAACCATAGCCCCATGAAGTACAGTATAGCTCCAAGGAAGTAGAGAGAGAATACGACCCATATGTAGTCCGTGAACCCCTTAGGCCTCGAAACAAACCAGTCTTTTTCTACTTCATCGCAAAACTCAGACATGAGCTTATATATATGTTCGCCAGTCCTCAGCTCGGCCTCGCTCCCGGCCAGTCTGGGACCGTATTCTCTTATGACCTCTCTAACGAAATCGACGACCTTTTCACCATAACTCATGCTCTTATCTTTAGACCACACCTTCATAATAAATTTCTCGTCACGCGATTAAGGAGAGGTAAAGGCGGGGCTAAAAATTGGCATCGCCATCGACGAAAGATCGCTAGGTGAAGCGAGAAGGGACCTCCCTTACTCATGGGGATTTTTATGGTAGAGCTCGCTGGGGAGCATACCGAGGAAGTTTAGAAATAGCGGCCGTGAAGAGGACGGGATGCGTGGAAGCCTTGAAGCGTTTGCACTTCGAGGAGGCCTCAAAACTCTAATGGAGCCTTCAAGAGCTGCTCTTTTATGTTGGTTACGTTCTCCAGCTCCGCTTGGACTATGCTCTCGATATCGTATTTTAGCGACTTGACGCCTACTCCCTCGTGTGGTATGACCTTGACGTTGACCATGAGAGGCCTGTTGATTGGGTGGCCTATGCGGCTCAACATGTAGACGTAGACCTCTTTAACCTTGCGAGTTTCTTCGTACACCCTCTTCGCTATGTTAGTCGACACTATATTGTATATCTTGCCTATGTGGCTCACAGGGTTTTTTCCTGCGATGGCTTCTAGAGACATGTACCTGTTCGGAGTTATTAGTCCGTTGGCTCTATTGCCCCTGCCCGTGTTGCCATCGTCGCCAGCCTCGGCCGAAGTTCCGGTCACAGTCAAGTACACGACCCCGAGCTCGGGCTTGTCTGCGGCGTTTACCTTTACGTCGACTTCAACGTCGTACTTAGACGCTATATTCAATATCTCCTCCTTGACCTCCTCTTTGGCCTTTAAATAGTCGCTGAGAGATTTGATATAGGAACTTATCATTGCACAAGCCACGGTCAAGTCGACCCTCTTGTTCCTCCTAAGTGCTAAGACTTTTACGTCCTCTCCGACCGCCGGGTTCTTCTTCTTGTACTCAGGAGAGTTGAGGGCCCTCTCCACCTCCAGTACCAGCCTTTCCGTCTCTGTTAACGGGGCGTATCCGACTCCAAAGGATGTATCGTTGGCGAGGGGTACGTCTTTGCCCAGTTCGAAGACCTTGACGAGATCGACGGATCCCTGCTTTATCTTGTAGTCGAAGATAACGTGGCTGTCGGGGTCTAAGTGCCTAAAGGTCTGCCTCACGCTCTCCTTCATGGCCTTGAGGGCTATGGCTCCTATGGGCACCATGTCGACTGAGTCCCCCTTCATCACGTGGGTCACGGCACGCCCGGCCACCACTATGTATATGGGCTCGCACACAACTCCACCGCCGAACCTTGGAATGGACCTGCCACCCACGACGAGCGCCTTATCTACATTGTGATGCAATATTGTCCCATAGTTCTCTAAGTAGTACTTGCACAGCTCTCGACAAACCGCCTCTGAGATGTTGTCGGCCAAGGTGTCGGGGTGCCCCTTGCCCTTCCTCTCGACCATCTCGACCTCTTGTTCGTATACGGCCTTTTGCGCGAGCTCCTCTATGGTTATGAAGTTGGTCTCCTCAGGCAAGTCGACCACTCATCCTCGTTAACTTTGTCCACATTCCTCTATCTGTCACTCTTTTAACTTTACGAACAAAATGTTGCTGCCTCTGATGAGCACTCTGCCATACTTAGCTATGGGTCCTTCGTCCTCGTCTACCTCCTCGGCATCGCTTAAGAGCAAATTCATGCACTGATCGCACTTCTCGAGTATTCCGCGACAACTCCTTCCGTCCTTGAGCCGTACTATGACTTCGCCGTTAACAGCCTTCATCAATAACTTCAAGGGATCGCTCCTGACCATGCCGTCTCACTTCTCCATCGTACATTTTATCGTTTACAACCTTCGCTAAAAAGTTTATTGTTGTTCGCTCATTATGAGAAAGATTTTAGTCGTAAAAACTGCCTCTTAGTGCAGGTGGCGCTTTAGTTGACGACGATCGTTGAAGCGGCTAAGCGAGGCGTGGTCTTAGAGGAGTTCAAGATAGTAGCCCTAAAAGAGGACGTGGACGTATCCTTCGTGGTCAGGGGGGTGGCTAGCGGCAGAATAGTGGTGCCGAGGAACGTCGCAAGGAAGAACGTGGATCCAATAGGGATAGGCGAGGGTCTTAGAGCAAAAGTCAATGCCAACGTCGGCTCCTCCATGGACCTCTCAGACGTCAACATGGAAGTTGAGAAGGCTAGGCTAGCCGTCAAGTACGGGGCCGACACTGTGATGGACCTCTCGACGTCGGATCAAATGGACGAGATACGTAGAGCGATAATAAGGGAGGTTTCGACACCTGTAGGCACGGTCCCAATATACGAAGCCGCTCACATGGCTCTGAAGAGGCATGGCTCAATAGTCCATATGACTATCGACGATATAGTGAAGGCCATAGAGTTGCACGCGAAAGACGGCGTGGACTTTATGACTATTCACGCGGGCGTGACGAGGGAAGCCGTAGATTTCCTTAAGAGGCATCCGAGGGTAGCGGGCATAGTAAGCAGAGGAGGGGCGATGATAGCCGCATGGATCATACACAACGAGAGGGAGAACCCCCTGCTTGAGAACTACGATCTGATACTCGAACTTGCGAGGGAATACGATTTCGCGATAAGCTTAGGCGACGGCCTGAGACCTGGTTGCCAAGCCGATGCCAACGACGTGGCGCAAATGACAGAGCTCCTCACCGTGAGCAAGCTCGTCAGAAAGACTAGGGAGAGGGGCGTCCAGGTTATAGTTGAGGGGCCAGGCCACATGCCCCTCAACCAGGTGGAACACCACGTAAAGCAAGCCAAGATACTGACGGGACATGCACCGCTCTACACTTTAGGACCTATAGTGACCGACGTGGCCCCAGGCTACGACCACATAACCTTGGCAATAGGAGGGGCGCTGGCAGTAGCCGCTGGAGTCGATTACTTGTGCGCCGTGTACCCCTCTGAGCACTTAGGCCTACCGTTGCCTGAAGACATAAAGCATGGCGTGATAGCCAGCAGGATAGCCGCGCATGCCGGAGACATAGTCAGGCTAGGCGAGAAGGCCCTCAAATGGGATCTAGAGATCTCTAAGGCGAGGGCATCCTTGGACTGGGAGGCCCAGTTCAAACTGGCCATCGACCCAGAAACTGCCATAAGCATCCACAGAAGGGTGCCTTCGAGGAGCGGGGCTTGCTCGGTGTGCGGCGAGTACTGCGTGTACCTCATACTTTCAAAGTTCTTGGGCAAGAGAGCGAAGTAGAGGGCCTCGCGAAGATCCGCTACCGTACCTCCTGAGTGGCCATCATTTCCGCGTAGCTCTTGAACATTAACTTCTTGTTTGAGAGCTCTAAGGCCGACAATATGCCCGCTATCCTGTCGTACGCATCGCACACCTCGTCCTCGTTGACCAACACCTCAACCTCAAGAAAAGAACCCAAGCCCCTCACATCGTCCACGTTCACTGTACATCCATTGATACAGAAGCTCAACCTCTTCTTCTTAACGACCACGCCCTCTCTGAATCCGAGCAACTTCAGAAGACGTATTAGGTCGTCTTCGTCTCCCTCCTTTATCCTCACCTCAACCTCTAAGTTCTCCTTCAAGCGCCCTTGGGTCCTCTTACTCTTGAAAATCAACTTGGCCCCCTCATTGCTCCTCCTAAGCTTGAGCGTCTTATCCACACCGATGGAGGGGTCGTAGGGGCTTGCAAAGAAGAGATCCTCCTCCTCGCTTTCACGAACCCTCTCAGGAGGGCACATCCTCCTCAGCTTCTCCACGACCCTCAGCTTCTCTTCCTCGCTTACGGCAATCTTAGCCTCTATTTCTATCAACTCAGCTCCTCCTCTAACTGCAAGAGCAGGCTCGTTAGGGCTTCCACGTCCTTGCTCCTCCTCAACTTCCTCTCTAACCTCTTGGCCTCGCCCCTCATACCCGACCTGTTTAGCAACTTCATTATCCTAACCACAGCCTTGATGCCATCCGAATTGAGCTCGCCACTGCTGCTCATGGCTTCTAAGTTGTCTACAAGGTCTCTTATGGCCCTCTTAATTTCAACGACGTACGCGGGGTCCTTCCTCACCATTTCCTAGAAATCCTCCTCAGCGCCGGCTTAGTTAAAGCTATCTACCTCGCATGGGGTAATAATAATTGGGCGTGGAGAGCGACGGTGACCTCCGTTGTGCGGGATCTTCGGTTGCACATCGCTTAGAGAGGGGGTTTCGAGAATGATCTACGACTCACTAAAGAGGCTGGAGTACAGGGGCTACGACTCTGTAGGCCTAGCCACCACGTACAAGGGGCAGATCTTCGTAAAGAAGGATCAAGGAAAGATAGAGGAGGTCGAGAAGAAGCTAGAGATAAGCAAGTTGCCGGGGAGGTGCGGAATAGGGCACACTCGATGGGCAACCCACGGAGCTCCCTCGAAGGAGAACGCTCATCCTTTGACGGACTGTGAAGGCAAGATAGCCGTGGTCCACAACGGCATCATTGAGAACTACCTCGATTTGCGCGATAAGATGACCTTAGCGGGCCACAAGTTGCGCTCTAGGACCGATAGCGAGGTCATAGCCCATCTTGTCGAAGAGTTCCTCAACATGGGTTTACCCATAGAGGAAGCAGTTCGACGCGCGGCCCTCTCGTTGAGGGGCTCTTACGCCTTTGCCCTCATATCGGCGCTCCACGACGACACTATAGTCTGCGTCAGGATGGAGAGCCCCCTCGTAGTAGGAATTTCGCAAGACTTTGTGTGTTGCTCGTCTGACATCCCGGCTCTCCCCCCCGAAGTAGAGAGCGTCGTGGTCCTGAACGATGGCGAACTGGCGGTCCTGACGCCTCAAGCAGTAATCGTTAGGAGCTTGGAATCGGGCCATCAACTACCGCTCAAGCCCCTAAACAGAGAGGACATAAGCGGTCTAGCAGGTAAAGGAGGCTTTGCACACTACATGATCAAAGAGATACACGAGCAGCCCCAAGTAGCGCTCAACGTCATGAGCGCGCCACGCGTCTTCATCTCAAAGCTGGCCAATGAACTCGTTAGGTCCGATAGGGTCTACCTCGTCGGCTGTGGGACCTCATACCACGCATGTATCTTCGGCGCATACCTCTTGCGCTTGATGGCTGATATCGAGGCGTACCCTATTGTAGCCTCAGAGTTCAATGATGCTTGTGTGAGGATGACGCCTGACACGGCCATTTTGGCTATCTCGCAATCTGGAGAGACTGCTGACGTGTTACAGGTTTTGAGAGCCCTTCGAGACAAGGGCGTCAGGTTGCTAGCCTTGACAAACGTCATGGGCTCGTCGATAACTAGGCTCGTCTCGCTATACGTAGGGCTTTACGCGGGGCCCGAAATAGGCGTCGCAGCGACTAAGACGTTCATCGCGCAACTCTTAATGCTCACGAGGATTAGCGCTGAGGCGGCCCGGATAAAGGGGGTGAACCGCGAATTAACCTCGAGCGCCGAGGTCTTTTTAAGATCCTCAGCGACCCTAATCGAGAGAGCAATATCTATCAACGAGCCACTAGCTAAAGATGTAGCAACCGACATAGCTTTAAAGAATAACGCGTTTTTCCTTGCTAGAGGTATAAACATAGTTACAGCCCTCGAAGGGGCCTTGAAGCTAAAAGAGATAAGCTACATCCATGCCGAGGGCTATCCTGCTGGCGAGTCGAAGCACGGGCCCATAGCCCTCGTAGAAGAGGGCTATCCCTGCGTCTTCATATGCCCTCGCGATGAGACCTACAACAAGATCATAGGCAACATAATGGAGATGAAAGCTAGAGAGGCCTTCGTCATTTCGTGCGTAGAAGAGGGCGACAGAGACGTCAAGGAGGTGTCGGATAGAGTCTTCGTCCTCCCGGAAGTGGAGCACAAATCGTTGACCCCTGTGCTCAATGTGATACCACTCCAGCTCTTGGCATACTACACTGCACTGGCTCGGGGTTACGATCCCGACAGGCCTCGAAACCTCGCCAAATCGGTCACCGTCACTTAGCCTCCCTCAAGTCTATGGTGTCGAAGACGTCGGGTCCTGTGCTAACTATGGTCACGGGGACCCTCAACTCGTTTTCAACCCTCTCGATGAACTCCTTCGCTTCGCGGGGTAACCTATCGTACTCTCTAACCCTCGATGCTGAAGGGAATAGGACGTCTATTCTCGTCAGAGCTACTTGGGTCGCGCTGTTGGCTATGACCGCCCTCTTCGCCAGCTCGAAGTTGAAGGGGGCGACCCTTCTCCTCCTCCCAGTCACGGTCGCCACTTCGATCAGCCCCAGCCTCTCAGCCTCCTCCTCTGAAAGCTCGCCCGGCAGAGGCCCTCCTCCGACTCTGGTGACGTAAGACTTGAAGACCACGACGACCTCGTCGACCATCTTGGGACCTATGCCGACCTCGCTACAAACAGCCGAAGCCGTCGTATCCCGACTCGTGACGTAGGGATACGTCCCATGATACAAGGACAGGTAGTATCCTTGCGTGCCTTCGAGTAGCACGTTATGGCCTTGTTGCAACGCCCTCAAAACGATCATGAGGACGTCGTCCAAGTACTTGCTCAACTCCTTTACGTCGCGAGCGAGCCTGGCCACTCTCCTAACCCTATCTGCTACCGCAGCCCCAACTCCTTGTCCCGTTGAGCCTATCTTGGAAATGAGGAACCGGTCTTCCACCTCCCTCTTTACGTGCTCGTCCTCGATTATGGACGCTTGGGGGTCTATCTTTAACCGATCCTTGGTACCCGTGAGCTCCACCTCCCTCATTAAGACGTCGAGCCTCACGTTGGCCCCCGCGGCTATGCACAGCGTGGCGCGCGGATTTACAAATCCACATGGTATGATCCTCAATTTGTACTCCTTATCTTTGTAGACCACTGTATGGCCGGCGTTCACTGAACCCGTCCTAACGGCGACCCTTACGTCGTCCTTCAGCGACAGGTAAGCACACACTTTTCCCTTTAGGGGGCCGAAGCCTTTCCCTCGTCTCCGAAGAAGCCTCCAACGACTACCGTTAGCAAACTTCGATCCCCCAATACGGCCTCAAAACCTTTTCGTAGACCTCATCTATGACTTTTAAACCCTCTCTCTTCACCCTTTCGGAAGAGGTCGTCTCGCTCTCTTCAATTAAAGGCTCGTCCACGAAGTATGCCACGACATCGTAGACCCCTCGCGCAAGTCCTGGGCCGTATCCCCCTTCGAGTACGAAGACAGCCTTCCTCGTCACGCCCTCGCGTATGAGCTTCTCGACAAGCTCAGCTATCTTGATGTATGAGTTTAGCGAGAGGCCCATCGACGTCAATGGATCGTCTTTATGCGCGTCAAAACCCGCCGACAGCAATAAGACTTCGGGCCTAAATTCTCTGAGCACCCTCTCTACAACCCTATTCAAGACCTCTTTGTAGACGTCGTCGCCTGTGAAAGGTGGGAGTGGAACGTTGACATTGTAACCCTCCCCCTCCCCTTCCCCTACTTCGTTGACGAATCCTGTGCCTGGGTAAGCAGTCCTGCCGTCTTGATGAGTGCTTATGTACAGGACCGACCTGTCTTGGTAGAATATCTCTTGCGTGCCGTTACCATGATGGCAGTCGAAGTCGAATATGGCTACCCTCTTCAGCCCGTGCTCTTCGATTAAGTGCTTCGCCGCTATAGCGACATTGTTGAAGAGGCAGAAGCCCAGTGTTGGGGCCCCCAAGGCGGTTCCGGCCTTGCCTGCGTGATGTCCAGGCGGTCTCACAAGCACGAAGCAGACGTCAAACCCTTCCTTTAAGACCCTCTCACAGCCATGTATGCTGGAGCCCGCAGCGTAAAGAGCCACTTCGAAGCTCTCTCTCGACACTTGAGTGTCGGGGTCTATATATCTCGCACCGCTCGCGACAGCCCTCTCTATGTACTTGACGTAGTCCTCGTCGTGGACCCTCGTCACGTCACTTAGCGAGGCCTTAACCGCTCCCTCTATCTTGACCTTATCAAGGATCCCCCTCTCGTTGAGTTCCTTGATGACTTCCCTGAGCCTTTGAGGTCGCTCAGGATGATAGGGATCGGGGTTATGCTTAGTGAAGACGTCGTCGTATACTATGCATAGCGAGGCCCTCATTTGAAACACCGACATTCTCTACTTGCGCTTTAAACTTTAAATAAGCTTCTCGCACGACTAAGAGGACGGTGCATAGACATTGAGCTCGAGAATTGAGCTAAAGCCAACGCGAATGGAGTTGATCAACCTACGTCGTAGGAAGAGGCTCGCTGAGAGAGGCTTGGCCTTGCTCAAGGAGAAGCGCGATGCTTTAGTTATGGAATTGCTATCCTTGGCTAAGGAATATCAAAGCGTGGTTCTTGAAGTGAGGGAAAAGCTCGAAAAAGCGCTAAGCCAGCTAGCTCTGGCCAGAGCCCACATTGGTGCCCACAAGCTCAACGAGGTAATAGCCTCTCTGAGACCTCAAGTAGCTGTAGAGATCAAGACCAGGAACATAATGGGTGTCACGACCCCCGTGTTTAAGGTCGTGCAGCTAGCCGATGCCGAAGCCCCGCCATATAATTTGATGGGCACTACGGCTCTCTTGGACGAGGCCGTGAAGGCGTTTAGGGACGCCCTCCCCTTAGTGATAAGGCTTGCCGAGATTCAAGCAGTTGCTAGGAGAATCGCAGAGGAGGTAGAGAAGGCCAAGAGGAGGGTCAACGCCCTTGAGAACGTAGTGATACCGACGATAGAGAGGAACATAAAGGTAATAGAGCTATACCTAGACGAGCGAGCCCGTGAAGATGTGTTCAGGCTGAGGTTGTTGAAGAAGAAGCGTATAAGGAGATGAGCCTTCACGCACCTCTCAAGTACAGTATCGCCCTTGCAAGATCGCCCTTCGTGGCTTTTAACGCCTTCCTAGCCTCTTCAAGACTCACGCCAGCCTGGGATGCAACTAGCTGGACGTCCTCTTCCGATATGCTCACCTCCTCCATCAATAAAGCCTTCTCTTCCACTTCGCCAGCCACTTGAAAGACGGTCTGTCCCCCGACCTTCATGCTCGTGACGTGAGGATTTTTGACTATCAACTCCTTATCTCGAAGCTTGATTACCACGCTCTCGACGCCTTCGATTTGTTCTATGGAAAGCCCTGCCCTCCTAACCGTTTGTAGCATCTTCTGCAACTCTCTCGGGCTTATCTTCACTCTCCACACCCCTCCTCACTTTTACCGCCACGCCCGAATTAAATGCTAACATTTCATAGCTCGACAGCGCTGCGCGGCCGACCGCAAGCAAGTTATCCTCCTCGTCTACTACTATGACCTCATCGCCGCACCGAATTTCGGGATCTACCCCGACCACGTGCTTCGCGAAAACGCTTCTTCCTCGCTTAATGAAGTCCCTGACCTCATTTTTAACCACCACCCTAAGCCTCGGCGGTTTTAAGCACTCCTTCAGTAAGCGGGCCCCCTCGAGCGTCAGGGCTAGGAACCCGTCGTTCCACCTAATTGTTGCTAGGAGCTTACCACTGTAGTCGTAGACGTATCGCGGTTTTCCAGTCCTCTTCGAAACCTCTACCTTTACCCCCCTCGAGGCTAGGCACTCTCCGGCCCCTGGCCCGAACTGATAGTTGGCCCGCATCTTCACTAGCTCAACTAGGAACTTCTCGCTCAACGGAGCCACAACACATTTAGCCCAACTTCACGAATTAATATCTAACTAACCGTATAAGCGAGGTCTAAGCTATGTCGTGTGAGCTCTGCGGCAGGCCCATAGTTGGCAAGCCCGTTAGGGTCTGGATCGAAGGCTCTCAGCTTGTCGTGTGCCCTCAGTGTTCTCGTTACGGCTCGGTGATAAAGCCGAGGGCCGTGGCCCGCCCCCAGCGAATCGTGAAGCACAAGGAGCCAGGCTTGAGCTTTGAAGGCACCGTGCTCGTGAGCAACTACAACGTGCTCATTCGACAAGCTCGAGAGAACATGGGCCTCACACAGGCTGACTTAGCGAAGCTGATAGGCGAGAAGGAGTCGATAGTGCGAAGGCTTGAGAGCGGGCGCATGGCCCCTACTTTGGAGCTGGCCAAGAAGCTTGAGAAGTTGTTGAAGATAAAGCTTTACGAAGAGGTTCGTCAAGAGCAAGAACTGCCCAAGCTACATGAGTTCCAACTAACTTTAGGTGATGTGGCCGTAATAAAGGAGCGCGCAAACAAAAACACTTCTCGCTCTTAGCTTTTATCCAACTTCTCAACAATCTTCTTTAAGAGAAAGCTTACGTTGACCGACTTCTTAGCGCTTATGGGCACGATGTCGCTGTGGGCAACAAACCTTTTCACGAGCTTAATGGAGTTCTCAAGTCTGGAATCGCCTATTAGGTCTATTTTGTTAACAGCCACGATTAGGTGCCTGTCGTCGCCTGCCACCTCGGATATAATTGAAAGGGACGTCTTAAGCTTCCTCTCCATGCTCGAAGGTGCTTCTGAAGCGTCCACAAGCAATGTTATTACGTCGGCTAGCTTCAGCTCTACGAGCGTCGCGTGAAAGGCGTCGAGCACTAGCTGAGGCATTTCATCGATGAACCCGAGGGAGTCCACGACTATGAAGCTCTTGCCATAGGCGTCGACCCTCCTAGCACAGGTCTCCAGCGTCGTAAAAGGCCCCAGTCCAGTCACTTTACTTTCTTTGGCCAAGATGTTGAAGAGGGTGGTCTTACCAGCTTGCGTGTAGCCAGTTAAGGCGACTATGGGTAAGTCGACTTCTTTGCGTCGAACCACTACCTCTTCTTGCCTCTTCTTTAACCTCTCCAGCTTCTCTTCTATTGCTTTAATCCTCTTCTTGGCAAACGAGATGTAGACTTTGTACGGGTAGCCTCCGAGGGATCCGAACCCCATTTTCTCACTGCCAAAGCCCTTCAGCCTCACGAGCTCCCGTGCCCAAGGTAATGTGTACTTCAGCCTCGCAAGCTCGATTTGAAGCTTAGCCTCCGAAGTAGAAGCTCTTTTGTCGAAGACGTCGAGGATCAACAACACCCTGTCCATTATGTTCACATCGAGCCCCAGCTCTTTCTGCAACCTAAAGTACTGTCCGGGCTTCAGCTCGTTGGCGAAGAGAACGGTTCTTACTCCGTACTTCTTCAGCCTATCTCTGAGCTCTTGGAGCTTTCCTGGTCCTATCAAGTAGCCTGAGTGCGGGTTGCTCCTTATCTGAATAACCTTGTCGACTATGAGGTACCCGCTGTTCTTCGCCAGTTCCTCGACTTCGCGCAACCTGAAGTCATCGTCTTTCTGAAACACCCCGACTATTACGGCCTTCTCCAAACCTTCTATTCACCTTAAGACCCTGACTTTTTTGCCCCTTTCAGAGGGTTCGATTTCGACCCTCCCTCCCTCAAACTTAAAGTTAAACTCTCTTCCTCCGTAAAACCAGTCCAAGAACACCGCCACGGCTGCCACCTCGCTATGGGGTTGATTTGTTATGGAGACGTTGTAGTCAGCCACCTCGTAGAAGTACTTAGGGACCTTTGGCCCTCCCACGAGCACCAAAAGCTTGTCTTTTCTCCTGACATCTTCTATAACTTGGGGCAAGGGTATACCGTACATAGTCAAGTGGACTACGCAGTAGCCCTCTCTCTTGGCCTCCGTTATCGAGCCCATTAAGTCTATTCCCGTCTTTACGATGAATCTTCCGCCAAAGGTTTCGTTGACCTGAGCAATCTTTCTCTCGATGCTCTCGTCCTTCGTGTCAAACCATACTTCGTGAGCTCCGAAAGCTCGAGCTACGAGGGCCAAGTGTGTGCTAACTCTTTTGTCCCGCGAGGGCCTATGGCCGTACCTTAGCACTACTATTTTGGTTTTGCACACCAGATAGTAGCGGGGTCAGCGTTTTTAAACTTGCTAGGGGCTCTATAACTCAGGTGCAAGAATGTAATGGGCTCTAAAGCGCCGCTCCACTACGACAAAGAGTCTTCGGACGTGATAACGAGGTTAATCACCCTGCTCTGCGGCGAAGACGCGGTCAGAGTGGTCAAAGTACTGCTAAACGAGAGCGAGGTTGTCGATGAGCTCATAGCCGAGAGGACCGGCATGAGGCTCAACCAAGTGAGGCGCATCCTCTACGACCTCCTCGACAAGCACATAGTGACCTATAGGAGGGAGGTCGATGAGGAGAAGGGCTTCTTTCTCTATTTCTGGTCTCTAAACAAAGAGGGCCTGAGGGAGATTGTAAAGGAGAGGAAGAAGCTCGTCTTAAGCAGGTTGCGCGAGAGGCTTCAATACGAAGAACAAAAGATTTTTTTCGTATGTCCAAGCGGTTGCGGCAATAGAGTGCCGTTTGAGAAGGCCATGGACCAGCAGTTCAAATGCCTCCGGTGCGGTGCTATGCTGCAAAGCTTTGACAATCAAAGGATGATCGAAAAATTGAGAGCAAAGATAGGGGCCTTGGAAAGAGACCCGTAGGCGTAGCCCGAATCTGGTCTCTGCCACGGCTTGTCGAAAGGAAGTCGCGCAAGGTTTATCTCGCCTCAAGAGTCAGACGCACTTTGTGTGAGCGTTTATGAAGTACATATTCATTACAGGGGGTGTCCTGTCAAGCGTAGGCAAAGGGGCCGTGACGGCATCAATAGGTAAGATGTTACGGGTCAGGGGCTTCTCTGTAACGGCGATAAAGATAGACCCATAGGCCCCGTGGGGCCGGGTAGACATAAACGTCGACGCAGGCACCATGAACCCATAGGCTCTAAGCACGAGGCTTAGAGCCGGGTATACATGCACGGCGAGGTCTTCGTGACGGAAGATGGAGGCGAAGTAGACCTAGATCTCGGCCACTACGAACGCTTCCTCGACATAGACCTCTCAAAGGACAATAACATCACGACAGGACAGGTCTACATGGCCGTCATAGAGGCCGAGAGGAAGGGCAAGTATCTCGGCAAGTGCGTACAGATAATACCGCACATAACTGATGAGGTGAAGAGGAGGATACGATCCGTAGCCCAGAGAAGTCATGCGGACGTGACTCTTGTTGAGTGCGGGGGCACCACGGGGGACATAGAGGGCCTCCCTTTCCTCGAAGCCATCAGGCAGATGAGGCTCGAGGAAGGACCTTCGAACACCCTCTTCGTACACGTGGCCCTCGTGCCAATACTCGAGGTGACTGGAGAGTTCAAGACGAAGCCCCTTCAGCACAGCGTGCAAGAGCTCAGGCGCATTGGCATACAGCCCGATGTAGTTGTAGCGCGATGTAAGTACCCGCTAGACGAGGAATCTAAGAAGAAGATAGCGCTTTACAGCAACGTCCCCGAAGAAGCCGTCTTCACTTCTTACGACGTCGAGTGCATATACGAGTTGCCAATAATACTGGACGAGCAGGGGATGGGTGACTACATATGTAGGCGATTGGCGTTGGACAGCGATAAGGTGGACTGGTCATCTTGGAAGGAAGTGGTGAGGAAGCACAAGTCCCACAAGTATGAAGTCAACGTCTGCATGTGTGGCAAGTACACGAAGTTGAAGGACTCCTACATCAGCATAATAGAGGCCTTAAAGCACGCAGGAGCAGCCCTCGAGACTAAGGTTAACATGACCTGGCTCGAGGCCACGCTACTCGACCAAGGCGAGGAGATACCGAAGGAGTACCAAGAGGTTCTGAGCTCGTGTGATGGCATAGTGGTTCTGCCGGGCTTCGGGACGCGTGGTGCTGAAGGTAAGATGAAAGTGATCAAGCATGCGAGGGAGAACAAGATCCCCTTCTTGGGCATATGCTTTGGTATGCAATTAGCTGTCGTGGAGTTCGCGAGGAACGTCGTAGGCCTTAAGGACGCAAACACTACAGAGCTGGATCCATCCACCAGTCATCCCGTCGTGGACTTGTTACCGGAGCAATACCACGTCAAAGAGGTCGGCGGGACCATGAGGTTGGGGGCCCAAGCCACGGTTCTCGAGCCTGGGACTAAAGTGTACGATCTCTACGGCAGGCCGATAATATTCGAGAGGCACAGACACCGATACGAGATAAACCCAGCCTACTGGTCGCTTCTCCAGAGCCACGGCATGGTATTCTCAGGGTACAGCGTTGACAAGCGAAGGGTCGAATTCATCGAGCTTAAGGATCATCCATTCTTCGTGGCGACGCAGGCCCATCCAGAGTTTAAGTCGAGGCCGAACAGGCCTTCGCCCCTGTTCTACGGCTTTGTTAAGGCATGCTTGGAGCACAGGCTCAGGAGGTCGACCACCTCATACAGCTCGACTAAGAGCCCCTGAGCCCCTCGTAAGCCCCTCGTATCTTCGCTATAAACCTCCTCGTGGCCTCCTCGGGGCTGGAAGACCTAGTTATCGCTGAGCCTACGATTATTACCTTGCAACCGCGCTTTACCAAGTCGTCGACGTGCTCGAGCCTTACGCCGCCCGCTACGGCTACTGGGACCTTGACGCTCCTCACTATCTCCTCGAGCATGGTCATCTTCTTGGTCACGTCCCTCTCCCTCATTTGTGCGCTTATGCCCATGTGAACGCATATTATGTCGCATCCAAGCCTCTCCACCTCTTTGGCCCTGGTTAGGGGGTCTGGGACGTTTATCAGGTCGCACATTATCTTGACATTGTACTTCCTAGCCGCGCCCACGGCGTCTTTGATCGTATAGTCGTCGGTTGCCCCTAGCACGGTTACTACGTCGGCCCCGGCCTCGGCCGCCAATTCGACCTCCAACCAACCGGTGTCAAAGGTCTTCAGATCAGCGACTATGGTAGCGTAGGGGAACCTCCTCCTAAACTCCCTCACAGCCTCTAGGCCAGCGGACTTTACGAGAGGTGTCCCGACCTCGAGGATCTCAGCCCCTCCTCTGTAGCAAGCCTCCGCTATGTTCAGACCGTCCCTCAAGTACCTCTCGTCTATTGCTACTTGAAGTTTAGGCCCCGTGTACAAGGGCTCCAAGCCGAGTTGGTGAAGTTTTTTGTCCATGGGCACTCCGTCGTAGTTCCAACCCCTGGCCATGTAGTAGGCGTCGAGAACCCTCGTTAGGTCAACGACCTCTCCCTTGGCGGGCCCCTCCCTTAGTGGTTCCTTTAAGAACCTTAGGGGTAGGACGTCGTGAGGTCTACCGAACCCCTCTCTGACGTTGAACAATCTCTCGAGGTTGTAAATCCTCTCTCCTATCTTGTAGAACTCATTCTCATCGACGTAGAGGCCCGTCGCCGTCGTCAAGAGCCTTGCGTAGTGCGTCGGCTCGTAAGCTAGCGTTGAGAAAAGTGCCAACATGGTGTACTTGCACATCACAAGCGAGTCTATCACTGCTGAGACGTCTTGAAGCCTCTTGACCAGCTCGGCCTTGCCCTCATACGATAGGGGGTCTATGTATCTAGGAACTCCGAGTATCTCGCTCATCACGACATAAGCCCTCAAGTGGCAACCTCCTCTGTTGGAGGTGGCGTAGGCCAGCGCCATCCCCTTGGCACCTCGCGGATCGTAAGCCGGTAGCTCGAGCCCCTTCACGTGAGCGGCTATGTCTTCTGCGCCAAGGGCTCTTGCCATCCTGCTGACCCCCTCGCTCGCCAGCGCACCGAGCCCCCTCTTGTAGGCTGTGTCCACGATCAGCTTCAGCAGCGCATCTGAGTTGCCGAAATTGAGCTTTAAGTCGAGCTCGCCGAACCCCTTTAGAAGCCCCCTCTCGTAGCACTCCATGAGGAACCCTATCACGTTGCCCATCGAAATCGTGTCCAAGCCCAATTTGTTGCACAAATCGTTCGCTCGCGCTATGACGTTTGCATCCCATATTCCGCAATTCGGTCCCAAGGCCCACACGCTTTCGTACTCTGGCCCAGAGGACACGACCTCCTCTTCGTCGAGCTTGTACTTTATCAGGCGAGCACAAGCTATCGGACAGCCGTGGCAGGCCGTTCTCTTCACGAGCATGGTCTCCGTGATCCTCTCACCGCACACGTCCTCAGCCCTTTCGAAAAAGCCTCGCGTGAAGTTGTACGAGGGCAATACCCCTGCTTTGTTCATCAAGTGTACGAGGAAGGCCGTCCCATAACGCCCTAGGCTGTCTCCGGTTATCGGGTTCCCTCTCAGAACCTCCAAGGTCTTTTTGACTTCCTCGTTAAACGCTTTGGGATTTGCTACCATGATCTCACCCCTGCCCTTGACTGCTACGGCTTTCAGATTTTTAGAGCCCATTACCGCGCCTAGGCCGCCCCTCCCAGCAGCTCTATGCTTTTCGCTTATGATGCAGGCAAACCTTACTCTATTCTCGCCAGCAGGGCCTATGCAGCAGACCTTGACGTCGTCAAGTCCTGTATCCCTCTTAATAGAATCTATCGCGTCGTCCGTTTCGAGGCCCCACATTCTGCTTGCGTCTCGTATCTCGGCCTTGCCGTCGCTCACGAACAAGTACACCGGTCTGGGGCTCTTTCCCTTGATTACTATGCCGTCGAAGCCGGCCCTCTTAAGCTCGGGGCCCCAAGCCCCTCCGCAGTGAGAATCGAAGACCGTATTCGTCAGGGGCGACTTAGAAGATACCACGAATCTACCCGATGCTGGAGCTCTAGTCCCGGTCAGAGGACCGGTCATGAATATCAAAATGTTGTCCTCGCTTAACGGGTCAATGCCCGGCCTCACTAAGTCGAAGAGGAGCTTTGCCGCATAGCCCCTACCACCCACGAACTTCATGGCCAAGTCCCAATCTAGGTCTAAGACCGCTACCTCGCCCCTTGTTAGATCCACTTCGAGCATCTTTCCGACGTAGCCGCCCAATCTTGGTCCCCAAGGCTTTTTCCTCCCTCAAAATTTTTTAAAGTTTTTAAGGAGATAGTTAAGGGAGCCCGCCTTGAAGGTCAAGGTGGAAGTCTACGGCTTTTTGAGAAACGTCGTGGGCTGGAAGAGCATCGAGATGGAGCTTGCCGAAGACTCGACCGTGGGACAATTGCTAGAGTCGCTGGTCGATCAGAAGCCCGAGGTCAAGGAGCTGATTTTTGAAGGAGAAGACTTGAAGAGCTATTTGAAGGTCTTGGTGGATGGAAGAGATTGCAGGTTCCTCGGAGGGTTGAAGGCCAAGCTCAGGGACGGCTCTACCATCTCCATATTCCCGCCGGCTGGCGGGGGCTAGCCAAGCCCCTTATGTCTAGCTGTAGGCCCTCTCCTTCCTCCTCAGGCTTAAGCATTGAGGATCAGGCCTCTCGCTGTGCCTCTTAGCATCGTTGAGGCCCACGAAGATGGCCCCGCAGTACCTGCATTTGAAGACCCTTCCCATGTTGCTCATACGCGTCAGCTCGATGTCCTTGGGGAGGTCCTCACCGCTCAAGCTTTAAGACCCTCCTTAACTCCATCTCTTTGCCCTCATAAAACCCCTCTTTCTCGAGGCCATACCTCCTGAGAGGCTTGGCCAAGTGCCTCATTGACCTAGGAGGAGGCGTGTACACGCCCTCAACCTCACTCCTTGAGCGCCTCAAGAGTAGTTTGCGTGCGTCAGAGCTCTTAAACCCGCACTTCTTGCACTTATAACCACCGCTCCTCCCCATGCTCTTAAGCCTCTTCCCGCACCTCGGACATAGGGGGTTCTCCTCCACGACCTCCTCCTCCGCCCTTAAGACCACTAGCCTCTCTACGTTTAAGGACAGAGCCTCTAAGCCCGGGAACCTCCTCACCCCCCCGCACACCTCGACCTCGTCGCCGATCTCGAGCCTCTCAGCCACATCCCTTACGATGCCCGATTGCTTGTAGGTAGCACAGTAGATCTCCTTCCCGCCGCTCGATAGCTTGAAGATCACGTGTCCTCCCCTCATGACCACGGGCTTAGACGCCACCCTTCCATCGATGGATATCGAGGAATAGGGCTCTACCTCTTCTATGCTCCTCACCCTCACATAGTGGCAGTCCGTCCCCTGATTGCTCCTGAACAGCAGGTAGCCCACGGTCTTCGTGTAAACCCTAAGAGTCCTCAGAGCCTTCGTCAGCGTTCTAGGGTCCTCGCCCCTAATCCCGTAGAGGACGGGGTCAGGGCCGCGAGGGGTCAAGAGCACTCTCCCCGTCTCGGGGTCGATGTTGTTGAATGTATAGGGCCACGTCTCAAACTCCAAGGCCCAGACGCTATCGTGGTCTACCAGCCTAGGAGCTCCCTCTTCTCTATAGGCCAGCACCTCGTACGTGTAGTCCCCCCTGGTCAGCGAGCCTATCGCTGCCAGCGCCCCTATGAGCCCCAAGCCGCTCCTCGTCTTGATGACTTTGACGTCGTGCCTCTCCGCCAGGTCCAGCGCCTCTCGCAGAGCCACCACGCGGGTCAGGGCCCTCTCGTAGAAGCTTGAGAAGTCCTCGTGTCCCTCTCCGTAGAGCAAGGCTATTGCTGGGTCGCAGTCGTAGGACTTGTCGGTGTAGCTCCTAAGTCTTAGCTCTAGCAACTTCTCGAAAGTCGCGGCCTCGTTGCTCCGGATCTTTAACCTCAAGCACACGGCGCCGTTGCCCCGCGTTCTCCAGGGGATGTTGGGGTTTAACCTCACCAGCAGAGGGTAGTCCAGCAATTTTACGTCGAGCCGGTCGGCGACGTCCCTCAAGACCTCAAAGACGAAGTGGGTTGTGCAGCCGCCCATCCAAGAGTCGACGCTATCCACTCCCACGTGGAGGACGTCGTACGACACTATTAGCCTCCAACCTCTGCACAGAGCTTTTTAAGCTTAAATACTTGAAAGGCCCTTTTAACTCAGGTGCCGGGAGAGGTCGGGCGGCCCTCGGGTGCTGTCGCGCACCTGAGGAAAGTCCCCCTCCGTCGGGGAGCGCGGCGCCGTAAGGCGCCAGCCGAGAGGCTGGGGGCAAAGCCAAAGAAACGGCACGTCCACCAGCGCATGGCCATGATGGGCCCAAGACCTTGAGGACGCTGGTGGAAGCGTTGAAACGAGGCGACCCCCGCGCGGAATAAGGCAAGCCGCTGTGAGGCCCCCGACGAGCGGCGGGCCGCATAGTCAAATGCCGCCTGAACAGAAGGGGGATTACGAACCTCACCCGGCACCCCATCATAGACCCCACGCTGTCGTTTCACGAAGTTCCCACAGGCGCCTCCGTCCACCTCGATGTGACGTAAACAATATATAGGGTGCGATCACTATTTCTTCTGCGCCCACGGTGGCGGTGTCGAACGGACTGTGAAGGGCCCTCATTGCCCTTAGGATGAGAGTTCGACCTCCAGCCGTGGGATATTGGTGGGGATCCAAACAAACCGAGCCCTGCGGGCTCGGATGTTTGGGTCCGACGTGGGGTTGGCGGAGCTCGTCCATAGAGATGAACCCGCCATTGGGCTTTGCGGCCGTCTCCGAATCCGGTTGATCCTGCCGGACCCGACCGCTATCGGGGTGGGGCTAAGCCATGCGAGTCGTGCGCCCCGGGCTGGCGGGGCGCGGCGCACGGCTCAGTAACACGTGGCCAACCTACCCTCGGGACGGGGATAACCCCGGGAAACTGGGGCTAATACCCGATAGGCGACGGCTCCTGGAATGGGCCATCGCCGAAAGGGGCCTAGAGCCATGCCCTCTAGGTCCGCCCGAGGATGGGGCTGCGGCCCATCAGGTAGTTGGCGGGGTAACGGCCCGCCAAGCCGATAACGGGTACGGGCCGTGAGAGCGGGAGCCCGGAGATGGGCCCTGAGACAAGGGCCCAGGCCCTACGGGGCGCAGCAGGCGCGAAACCTCCGCTATGCGGGAAACCGCGACGGGGTCACCCCGAGTGCCACCCGAAGAGGGTGGCTTTTCCCCAGTGTAACAAGCTGGGGGAATAAGCGGGGGGCAAGTCTGGTGTCAGCCGCCGCGGTAATACCAGCCCC
>DAIQQE010000215.1:0-1423 GCA_036786905.1 Candidatus Nezhaarchaeales archaeon
TCTGGGATCCACTATCGCTATCGTAGCTCCTCCGTCTCTAGCCCTCAAGATCCTTCTGGCTAGAACGGGGCTTACCTCAAAGGGGTTCGCACCAGCTACCAATATGAAGTCTGAGGTCTCCACGAGGTCCAGCGTGCACGTGGCCCAAGGGTATCCGAGCCCCTTAGCCAACAAGTCCAACGTTGCCGCATGCGTCAGCCTAGCCGGGTTATCAATATGGGACGTCTCTAGGACTTCTCTCGCGAACTTTTGAGTCAAGTAGCAGTCCTCATTCGAGACCTTGGCCGAGGCTATGACGCCAATGGACCTCGGGCCGTATGCAGACTTTATCTCCAACAGCTTTTGGGATAAAAAGCTCAGGGCGTACTCCCAGCTAGTTCTTCTAAACCCCTCTTCCGCCTTAATCAGCGGAGTCGCGATCCTTTCTGGGTGTTGAATTATTTCAAAGCACGTATTGCCTCTAGAGCAAAGAGCCCCTTCACTCGGTGAACTCCTCAAGTATTCTAGACCAACGACCTTACCTCCGTCTACTAAGAGCTCTAGCCCGCAGCCGAGGCAGCAAAATGGACAAATCGAGCGTACCCTATTCAACCTTAATCCCCCTACTCCTCAACAATATTTTGGCGGCAACAAGCTTCTTGCAATTTTCGCATAAAAGTCTTATTCTTTCGATGTGTACTTGAGAGATTGGCAGAGGCTTCATAAGCTCGCGCACCTCATCAACTTGTTTGGTCGACGAGATGGGCCTCCCACATATAACGCACCTCATGAGCTCGACATCGACTATGAGCAAAGGCTCGTCGCTTAAGAAGGCTCGCAGATCGAAGACCTTCTCTACTTTTATGGCCTCCTTGGGGCACTTGATGGCGCACTCCTCGCAGGCCACGCACTTCCAGTAGTCCATGTATATCTTCCTCCTATCGTTTGTTTCGACGAGCCTTAGGGCCTCGCCCAGGCATTGTACTGTGCATGAAGCGCATCCATAACACTTTTCTGTATCGTACACGGGCTTGCCGAAACCTCGCAATAACTCTGGGACCTCGACTATGGCTTGGGCTGGCAGGAAACCCCTCTTAGCGAGCTCCAGCAAGACCCTTCTGAATTCTTCGATCTTAGTTGGCGAAGTTGCCACCGCCCTTACCCCCTTAAGTACTCCTCTTGGCAAAGGGGCACGATACGACACAGATGTTGCAACCTATGCACGTTATGAACTTCAAGGCCTCCGACGTACACGTGGCCACGCACGCTGGTTCCAGCCCCTGTCTCTGTCAACGCACATGTCGCACTTGACTACAACCTTTCTCTCCACGTCGAGCTTAGGCATGCCGAAGGGACAGGCCACTATGCACGCTCTGCAAGCCACGCACTTGGCCTCATTTATCATCGTGAAGCCCTCGGGCGTTACGTCTATCGCCTTCTCCGG
>DAIQQE010000216.1:0-1420 GCA_036786905.1 Candidatus Nezhaarchaeales archaeon
CCTAGGACTAGGACCTTCTCAGGGTTAGTGTGAGTGACCATGGCGGGGTGGACGAGGGCTTCATCATGAAGCCCTCGTCCCCCCCGCCATGGTCACTCACCCTAACCCTGAGAAGGTCCTAGTCATAGGCGGGGGAGAAGGGGGTACTATCCGAGAGGTCTTAAAGCACAACACGGTTAAGGAGGTCGTAATGGTAGATATAGATGAAGAGGTCATCCGCGTATCTAAAACCTTCATGCCCCAGCTGAGCGCTGGGGCCTTTGAAGATAAGAGGTTGAAGTTGGTGATAGACGACGGGCGGGCCTATTTGGAAAGGACGAATGAGCAATACGACGTAGTATTAATCGACGTGACCGACCCGTTACCACAAGGCCCCTCCTATCTCTTGTACACAAAGCAGTTCTATGAGCTCGTCAAGAGTAGGCTCAGGTCTGATGGATTGATGGCCACTCAAGCGACGTCGGTCTTTTACAGCAGGAAGTCCTACACCCTCATATACAACACTTTAAAGCAGGTTTTCCCCGTTGTCAGGGCCTACAGTGCCTGGATCCCGTCCTACGTTTCGGCGTGGGGCTTTGCGCTCGCCTCCCTTAATTACGATCCCCTCGGCTTGAGCGTTGAAGAAGTCGAGAGGAGGTTGTCTGAGAGGGGGGTGTCAAATCTCAAGTTCTATCACTCCGAGTACCACAGGTCGCTCTTTGCGTTGCCGCTGTACTTGAAGAAGGCCTTGGAGGAGGAGAGGGAAGTGGCGACTGACGAAAAGCCAACGTTCATGCCCGCTTAAGCGTGATTTTGCGTGAGCGAGGAGCGCAGAGAGCTCTACAGGGAGGGCGTAGTGGTAGACGTCCAGAAGACCGCGAGCGGATACGCCATAGGCCTGAAAGACGGCTTTGTGGTCGAGTACTTCTTCTCAGAGAAGCCTATCGAAAAGGGCAAGAAGGTTAAGGTGTATTGCATATACGGCAGGAAGTACTCGAAATCTCGTTTTGAGATGGTCGTAGAGTCTTAAGCCCCCAGCCGTTTGTCCTTAAACGATGTTCGCTTGCTGGCACACCTTCTGCGAAGGCCACTTAAGCGGTGTTATCTGCTCTTCATGCCCTTGGCCGCGACGGGCTCGCGGTTAAGTTCGTAGAAGAGAGTCGAATCGAGCCCCCTCGACCTTTAATAAACGGGCCCGGGGGGATTTGAACCCCCGACCGTCAGCTTAGAAGGCTTGCGGCAACCT
Organism: Candidatus Nezhaarchaeales archaeon; assembly: GCA_036786905.1. GTDB lineage: Archaea > Thermoproteota > Methanomethylicia > Nezhaarchaeales > WYZ-LMO8 > WYZ-LMO8. The sequence goes on from DAIQQE010000216.1 coordinate 1,226, forward strand.
CGGCGGTTGATGCCGCGCTATCCAGGCTGCGCCACGGGCCCATAGCGCTAACACTAATTGAACAACCTCCCTCTAAGCTTAAACTTATTGCCTCAACGATATCTCTTTTTTATCTCTTCGATCTTATCCTTCGCCCCTTTCAAGTCCTTGACAAAGCCCTGTGCTACCTCCCTCCTCCCTCCGGCCCCTCCCTTC
>DAIQQE010000217.1:0-1413 GCA_036786905.1 Candidatus Nezhaarchaeales archaeon
CTGGCGCACTTCATGTGCCTGCTCTTCGGGTTCAGGTCATCGGGGTTGCTGGCCCTATTCCTGTTGGCGTTGATAGCTGGCATAGTCTCAAACCTTGTGATAATGTTGCTCACGACCGTAATGACGATCAAGATCTATCAGAGGGGCCTGGACCCCGACGTGATAGCGGGCCCCTTCGTGACGACCCTAGGGGACGTGGTTAGCATACCCTGCCTATTCCTAGCCGCCCTGATTCTTATGGCTATGGGGGTTTGATATGGCCTACTACAGGGCTAAGGACATAGTAAAGCAAGGGGCCGTGGCGATAACCGCTTCCGTGATCGTGGACAGCTTCGCGGGGGTCTTGCTAAATGCCAAGATAGAGGCCCTGCTTTCGATTCCTATACTGTTAGTCTTATTGCCGAGCTTGATGGACATGACCGGTGACATGGGTTGCATGGTCGGGTCTAAGATAGCGACGCTCCTGCACTTGGGCCTCGTAAGGCCCAAGATCGAGAAGAACCCCTACTTGATGAGCTACGCCTCTGCCGTGGTGGTCGTCGCCATTCTCACGTCCCTGTACCTGACCTTCTTGGCGACGGCAACTTCCTATTTTTTGGGGCTGGGCCCAGTGCAGCCCATTAAGATCTTGGCCGTGGTGCTGATGTGTAGCGTCTCAATATCGATCATCGCCTTCTTGGTAGGCGTGATGGCCGGCTTCGTCACCTTCAAGTATGGCTGGGACCCGGACAACACGACGATACCAGTAGTGACGGCCGTTTGCGACGTCATGGGGGCTCTGCTACTGCTCTCGGCGGCTTCGCTCGTGGGGATGATCTAATTATGCTCATAACTAACACGAAGAAGGTCCTTCAGGCGTACACCAGCTTTTCTCCTTCAAGGTGTATCTCCACTCGGGGCTCGTCTATAACTACGCCTATCCGCTCGGCCTTAAATCCGTGAGCTTTGAAGACCTTGATGACCTCGTCGACCTCGTGCTCGGGGGCCACCACGCAAAAGCCCACGCCCATGTTGAAGGTCCTATACATCTCCCAGCTCGACACGTTCCCAAGCCTTTGGATGAGCTTGAATATGGCGTGTGGCTCGGGCATGTTGTCGAGTTTGAAGCCGAGCCCCCTGGGGGCTATCCTCATCAATTTGGTGAAGGAGCCCCCGGTTATGTGCGCTAGCCCGTGGACCTCCAAGCCTCTACGCAGGATCTCTAGCACGGGCTTCACGTAAATGTGCGTGGGCCTCAAGAGCTCCTCTCCCAAGGTGCAGTGGAGCTCGTCCACGTAGCTCTCGACCCCGAGGCCGGCGTGCTCCAGCAACACTCTCCTCGCAAGCGTCAGCCCGTTGCTGTGTATACCAGAGCTCTCGACCCCTATGACCGCGTCTCCAAGTCTTATGTCGTCGCCGAAGATTGCCTTGTCG
>DAIQQE010000055.1:0-7546 GCA_036786905.1 Candidatus Nezhaarchaeales archaeon
CTAGCGCTCTTATCGATGATAAGGCTTTTTCTGGGAGCGAGCGCCAAATAGTATTGGGATGATGTGGGCCTAAGGCCCCCTCGCTGAGCGAGTGATGCGCTACGCTGGCAGAGCTGACCGCCAAGGACCTCAACGAGTTCGTCGGGCTGGGTTCGCGTCGAGCGCGCTTACGCGTGCTGGTCACAGCGCGTTTCAGGGCAAAGCATATATCGCCGAGGCTAGGACAGGGCTCTGGGATGATGTCCTCTTCCGGTCCCCCTTGCCGAGAGGTGATGCGAGGGCCGGGACAGCTGACCGGGCCTCGCCTTCGACTTCATGCGAAGTACCGTCGGCGGCCATCGAGGGACTCGACGCCTCAGCGAGTCGGCCGCGACGATGCGGCCGGGGCGTGGATCAAAGAGCTCTCCAGACCTTCAACGGCTCTCCTCTCTTCAACACCTGGACCTCGACTAGGTTCGCTATGCCCGAGCTCTTGATCTTGGCCCCGAGCACCTGCTCAACTTGAAATATCCCGGCCTCGTTCTCCATGTCCACGAGTATCTTGACCGGCCTCTCCTTCCCCCTTTCAACCTCGACCCTCTTTATCGCCAGGGCTGAGAAGCCGTGTATGTCGCTCTTGCCGAGCTTGTAAGGGGTTCGAGCCCTCCCCTCGGCCATGTCCGTCCCGTCCGCCACCTTGACAACCCCGGCCTCGAGGGTCAACGGCACGACTTCTTCGTCGTGAGAGAATATCGCGTGCAGGATCTCTTGCCTCAGGACGACCGCCTTGTGCTTGTCGTCGGCGTAGAGCTTCGAGAGTAGCCTCCTCAAGACCTTCTCAGCTATGTAGGTCCCGTGGAGGTGGTGTCCTTCTCTGTGGATCGCGTTCCCGATGTCGTGGAGGTAGGCCCCTCCGACCACCACGACTTTGGAGTCCTCTAGGTCCCCCTCGCCATCCCTCACGATCGACGGCTCGATGCCCCCATTGACCAATATCTCCAAGATCTCGAGGGCTGAGCCGGACACGATCCTGGAGTGAATCACTCCGTGGTCGTTGTAGAATAGCCTCGTGACCGCCATGGTGTTGGCCACCCTCAGCAGTGCCTGCACCTCCGAGTCCCTCTCCAGCATGTTGAAGAGCTTGGAGGCCTTGGGGCTCTCCTCGATCTTGGAGTAGACGAGCTTGGAGCTTATGACGACCAAGGAGGACGCACCTGGTAACTCCTGTCGCGCCAAGGCTGAAAAGCGTTGCCGAGCCAAGAGCGCGCTCCCACCGCCGACCTCGGACCCCCAACATAAAGATAAAAGCTGGCTCAGGCGAGGACTTCTGGAAGCCTATGAAGAGGCTCGACCTCTTATTCGTAGGCTTCGGAACGGTCGGGAGGGGGCTCGCGGACCTCTTGCTCGAGAAAAGCGAGGCCCTCAGGTCTAAGTTCGGCGTCGACGTAAGGGCTGTGGGCATATGCGACTTGAAGCTGGGCTCCATAGCGAACGACGGCGGGATAGACCTGCACAGGGCCCTGAAGCTGGCCGACTCGGGCAAGACGTTGAGGGACTACGACCTGCCGGCCAAGAGGGATCTGACGAGCCTCGAGGCGATAAGGGAGACGTCGTCGAACGTCGTCGTAGAGGTCACGTGGACCAACATCGAGACCGGGGAGCCGGGCTTGACGCACATAAGGGAGGCGCTGAGCCTCGGGAAGCACGTCGCCACCACCAACAAGGGCCCTATAGCGCTAGCGTACAGGGAGCTTGCCGACTTGGCCAGGGCCAAGGGCGTCCAGTTGAAGTTCGAGGGGACGGTACTGAGCGGCACGCCCGTCTTCAACATGAGGTGGTCCTGCCTAGCAGCAGCCGACGTGAAGAGGGTGGTCGGCATAGTCAACGGAACCACGAACTTCATACTGACGGAGATGGAGAGGGGCCTGAGCTACGAGGAGGCCCTGCGCAAGGCCCAGGAACTAGGCTACGCGGAGGCGGACCCGACGCTCGACGTCGACGGGTGGGACGCGGCCGTCAAGGCCGTGATACTGGCGAACGTGTTGATGGGCGGGGACCTGAAGCCCAAGGACGTCGAGAGAAGGGGCATAAGGGGGATAACGGTCGAAGAGGTGCTGAGGCCGAAGGAGAGGGGCTTTAAGCTGAAGCTATTGGCAGAGGTCAGAGAAGAGGGTGGCAGGTTGGCCGCGAGGGTGGCGCCGACGCACGTGCCAATGACCGACGTCTTGGCGGGAGTTTCGGGCGCCCTCAATGCCCTGAAGATCGAGACCGATGCGCTGGGCGAAGTGACCATAATGGGGCCCGGGGCTGGGAGGAGGCCCACTGGCTATGCCCTGCTCAACGACATAATCGAGATCTCCAGAGCCCTGTGAAATCGGCCCACGGCTCTTGGGATGGCCTCGCAGAGCGCTACGCGCGTTGCTTTCGTCAAACGAACAACAGCGTTAGGAAGAGGGCCACTATCCCGCTCAAGTAGATGCCGTCGAAAGTGCCGGCGCCGCCGATGCTTATCAACGGGGACTGGAGCTCGTCGAAGCGCTTGGCCAAGTTCATCACGTCCGCGCCTATTAGGGCCCCCATGACGGCCCCCGAGTAAGCTAGGGCTGGGGCGAGCTCGACTACGCCCACTAGGCTCGAAAGCGCCGTCGCGGAAAGGGCGGCCACCAACGGGGGTATGAGCGCTGGCACGACTATGCCCACTCCGGGGACTATCCTGGAGGAGGAGTAAGAGATCAGCGACACGACCGCTATGGTCAGCGCCCCGATGACGAGGGCCTCGAGGGCTCTTGAGCTCGCCATCATGAGCAATATCATCAACAACGATATGGAGAGGGGTATCAGGGCCCCTCCGACGTTTACAGCTATCACCGTCTTGGACGCCACGAGCTTTAGCCTCGGGACCGGGTAGTAGATCCCGAAGAACGACACGTAGTCTATCTCCGGCACGAGGACTTGGCGAGGCACTTCCGCTACGGCTATGTTCACGAAGCTCAACGTCATCGACAGCAGCACCATGATCAGGGCTATGGCGTAGCCCACGTACGGGCTCAAGCCCAGGGGTTGGAGCAGGGGCTGGAAGGCGTAGGCCAAGGCCCTCGGCACTAAGAAGAGCCATATCAAAGCAGTAAAGGCCAACACGAAGAAGAACGCCAGAAAGAGCGGGTGCAGCGGCAGCTGTACGATGACCTTCCTGCCCATGCTAGCAACTCCTAAGCTAATCGCCGATGCGCTTAAAGTAGGGGAAGGGTCGCATAAAAGCCTTCTCCGCGATTCAGCTCCTCAGACCTCGACGGGCCGAGGGCTTTATGGAGCGCACACTCGAAGGCCTTAGACGGTCCAGCTGAGCTCCGTCACCTAGTCGCCGGTGATGGTGGGCGACGTAGCACCACATCTGACTTAGTGCACCGCATCTGAAACCGCTTCGCCGACTGTAGTCTGTTCTAGACATTGTCCTAGTCGTTGCAGAGCTTGCCTCGAGTATTATGGGCCGGCTACAACCATTGCAGATTGGACATTGCAACCGTTACGATGAAGTTCACCGCTACCACCGTTGCGGTGACTATATTCATAAACGTCACCATAACGGTGGTGACCGTCGCTGCCGTTACCATCACGATTTAACGCTGCAACCGTTACGACCGTTGCAAAGCCACGTAATGGCGACGTGTCGCTGGTCGCTCAGGGTTACCCTCGGGCGGGCTCTAGCCCTCGAGAACCCCGCACGACTCTAAGGCAAGCTCTTAGGACTGCAGCTTGGGCGTGTTGCAGACGGTCTTTGACCCTCTTACGATGAGGGCGAAGGCTGGTGAGAAGGCTTAAGAATGCGTACACGTACAATGCTGGATGCACGCTCGACTCCGAGTGAAGGGCTTGGAGAGTGACGCGAGAAGTTGCGGCTCGCTTTGAGGGTCCCAGAGCGGGCGTGGGGTTATGAGCGCTCCTGGGCGCGACGTCATTGAGAAGGTCTTAGAGAGGGTGCGCAGGGATCCCTACGCGAGGATGCTCGGGATAGAGGTCTTGGAGGTGAGAGAGGGCTACGCCAAGGCCTCTCTCACGGTCGGCGAGGACATGCTGAACTTCCACGGCGTGGCTCACGGCGGGTTAATAGCCTCTCTGGCCGACGTGGCCTTCGCCGCGGCCAGCAACTCGCACAACAAGAAGGCCATGGCGCTGACGCTGAGCATAAGCTATCGGAGACCAGTCAAGGCCGGCGAGGCCCTCGTAGCGGAGGCCATCGAGGAGAGCTTGGGCGAGAGGACGGCCCTCTACAGGATCGTGGTCAAGAACTCTAGAGGGGACTTGGTGGCCTCTTGTCAGGGGCTCGTCTACAGAATGGACGAGGCGGTGGTGTAGCCTCTACGCCAGCCTAAGCCCTCGACGGCCTCTTCCACGACCCCACCGTGGCGATCATCAACATCGCGGCCGCAATATAGGTCACCGCGCTTGTCCGCAGAGCTGGCACGTAGCTGTTGTAGGCGTCGGCCAGCGACCCGCCGAGGATCGGGGCCAGCAGGGCGCCGACCCCCAGCATCAGCGTCCAGAGGCCCATCACCGTCCCCGTCGAGCTCGGGAAGAGGTCTCCAGCACACGCGGCGTAAATCGGCCAGAGCGCCCCGAAGAAGATCCCGTAGACCGCGATGAGGAGGCCCATCATGCTCGCTAGCACCTCGTCGCTCGGGAACAGCGAGGCCAGGTATACGCAAAGAGATGCGGCGGCGTTGCTCGCGACCAAGACCGTCACCCTCCCAGCCCTGTCCGAGGCCCAAGAGAGCAGAAACGCCCCCCCTATGCCGATGAGGCCCATGACGCCCACGACCGCCGAGGCCTCGGCATAGGGCACACCGACTTCACGGACCAGGAAGTCCACCATAAAGGTCAAGATGATGTAGCTCGCGAAGGACATGAACAAATAGGAGAGCCCGACTAGCCAGAAGGCCCTCGATGACAACAGGGCTCTGTAGCTAGAGGTCCCCTCTTCCTCACCAATCTTTGCGCGCAAGAGCCCACACTTCGATAGGGCGTAGAAGGCGAGGCCGTAGGCGAAGAGCGGTGTGGATATTGCCCACCACGCGCCTCTAGAGCCAACCGCGAAGACGAGTAGGGGGATCAGGAAGCCAGCGAGCCCTTGGGAGAGCCTTATCCCCACTTCGAGGAGACCCACGGCCCTCCCCCTCCACGTCGCGGGGAGGCTCGAGGACGCTAGAGCGACCATGGGCGTCCAAGATGACGAGGCCCCGACGCCTGCTATCGCCAAGGAGGTCGTCAGCGTTAGAAGGTCTTGGGACGCGCCCGCGAGCACGAGGCCGAGCCCGTATACGAAGCTCAAGGCGGCCACGACCCTGATCCCATGCCTATCGAAGAGCCTTCCCGAGACCGCGGAGAGCGCCGAGTAAGCGAACACGAAGACCGAGTACGCTAGGCCGACCTCGGCCCTGCTGAGCCCCATTTCCTCTATGAGCCTCGGCACCAAGAACCCATAGCCGAACCTCGCTATGTACGAGAAGAAGAGAAAGCCCACGGCAAGCAATAGTATGTAGGCGTGCTTGCGCCAGCCCCTCGCCGTCGAAGGTCCTTCTTCAGGTCTCTTCGATGTCCCGTCCCTCAATACCATTGCCCCTACTGTTTAATCGCCGAGCCTTTTATGCTCTTCTCCACCGATGAGGGCCAAGGGCTCTCTCCACTTTCAACAGACCTTGGGCCCAAGGCAAGAGTTAAAGGGCCTTGTCGTGTTAAACACCTTGTGGAGGGCCTCGAACTTGAAGGTCGTTAGCGGCCTCCTCTTCGGCACGGCCGGCATACCCTTGAGCACGCCGAAGCCCGCCACCAGCGTCAACGGCGTCTTGAGGGTGAGGGAGCTGGGGCTAGACGCCATGGAGCTGGAGTTCGTCAGGGGCGTCAAGATGGGCGACGACATGGCGTATAGGGTCAGAAGCGTTAGCGAGGCGGCCAAGGTCGTCTTGACGGCCCACGCGCCCTACTACATAAACCTTAACTCTCCTGAGAAGGCCAAGGTGGAGGCCAGCATAAACAGGATCCTGGAGACGGCGAGGGTGGCGTACAAGGCGGGAGGGTGGTCCATAGTCTTTCACCCGGCCTACTACGGCAAGGACTCGGCGGAAGCCGTCTACAACAGGGTCAAGGAGGCCCTCAAGAGGATAGTCAAGGCCCTGATGGACGAGGGAGTGGCCGTCTGGGTCAGGCCCGAGACCTCGGGCGGCTTGGCCGAGTTCGGGGAGTTGGAGGAGGTCGTTAGAGTTAGCCAAGAGGTCGAGAACGTCCTCCCCTGCGTCGACTTCGCCCACATGCATGCGAGGAGCAGAGGCAAGTACAACAGCTATGAGGAGTTCGCCGGGATATTCAACTACTTAGAGAGGGAACTCGGCAAGGAGGCCCTGAAGAGCATGCACATGCACTTCTCGGGGATAGAGTACGGGGATAAGGGCGAGATAAAGCACTTGAACCTCGAGGAATCTGACCTTAAGTACGTGGAGTTGGCGAGGGCCTTGAAGGACTACTCGATCGAAGGAGTGATAATAAGCGAGTCACCCAATATCGAGGGAGACGCCCTCTTGTTGAAGAAGATCTATCAGCAGGTCTAAGCCGCGCTCGGAGATCGCAAGCCCATCACCTAGCCCCCCGAGGGACTACGTCAACTACCGGGCCCCCATGGCCGCTAGGCCGCCGAGCAGTCGGGTCACAGGAGCTTGGCGCCTGAGAGTAGTGCTAAGAATATCGACGTCGCGGTCAGGTCCGCTGTCGTGCCCGGGTTGTGAGTCGGCCCCTTGGCCTCGAGCTCCCTGTCCAAGCCCTCTACGAGCTCCCTACCCCTAGCCGTCGTAAGCCCGCCGGCCTCAAGAGCCTCCCTTGCCTTCATCGACACCCTCTTGGCCTCTTCCATTCCCAGCTTGACGGCTTTGTCTATTGAGGCGTGGGGGGCCTTTGCCAAGCCGACGTTCCTGGCTATTGAGGTGTCGGGCTTGTAAGATAGCAACCTCAAGAAGCAGTGGACTATCGCCACGTTCAAGTCCTTCGTAACCTCGAAGGTCTCGATCAGGGTCGGGAGCCCCACGCTCGTAGAGGCCCTCAGGCCGCTGACGAGCTCCTCGGCGACCCCGTCCCACTTAGAGGAGGCCGCCAAGACCTCATAGAGCGCCATGTCCGTCCTACGCTTCTTCAGAGCGTCGGGCAGACCTCGAGGAGGCCTGCCCAAGCCGCTGGGCCTCGTGAGCCTAATGCCCCTCATCAAGGCATTGGCGTCTTCTGAAGTCGTCGATCTGAGGACCTCGAGCAGCGCCTCGCCCAAGTTGCGCACGTCTCCGCCGCTCGCGATCCACAAGGGTATCGAGGAGGCTATCGGGACGAACAGCATTATTATCCCGAGATGCGTGTTGCCGGCGCTGTGAGCTCGGAGCTGGAGCTTGACGGCCTTCTCCACTAACCTCCCAACCCCGATGGAGCTCAAGTCGTCTTCAAGCCACGCCCTATAACCTCTCAGGAACGCCTCCCTCACAGGGGGCCCTATAGCGACCGACCCGGCGACGAAGTTCGTCGCCGGGTCGGTCGCTAT
>DAIQQE010000218.1:0-1407 GCA_036786905.1 Candidatus Nezhaarchaeales archaeon
TTGGGGCACTTGAACAGCCCGATGGTCACGGGCTTCCTGCCCTTTGGCGCTAGGGTCCAAGTCTTGGTCGGAGTAGCGACCTCGGCCCCGCACTTCGGGCACTTGGGCATGTGCCTTCACCGTGATAAAGGTGAGTTTTGACGTCTTATAAATGTTATCCTAAGATGTTTAAATTAATGTCAGAGAAATAGTAAGCTTTTGTTTTCGACTTTTTCGTGTTTTCTGGCGTTTTTCTCGAAATTTTTCGTGAGCAGATAGATTTTTTCTGATAAAATACTTAAAAAGGACGAGTTTTAACGTAAAAAGACTTTTTAAACGATGTTTTTGACTGGAAAACTTATCGGAGAGCCCTTTAACTTATTGTCGAAGTACTTTGGGTCGTCGATAAACGAACATTCGAGATCGTTGACTTAGTCCTTGAGGTGCTCGACAAGTAGAGGGTTTGTGCTATGGCTCGTGAAATTCGACGGTCGCCTAACCAAGTTCTTGAGACCTCAAGGCGTTATCAACGTCCCCACTTCCTCTCCCCTGATGACCCTCTCTATGTTTTGGGGCTCTAGCCCGTTGACTATGCACGTGGGTATCCTCGAGCGCTCTATGACTTGAAGGGCCACTAAGTCGAGCATCCTGTAGCTCCCTGGCTCCCACTCAAGCTTTAGGACCCCTATCACCTCTCTAATGCTGGCCCTCCTGAGCAGCTTGGCTCCGGGGCTCCTCTTCGGATCCTCCGTGTAGAGGCCCTCGACGTCGGTCGCTATCACCAGCTTCGCGGCCTTGAGCGTCTCGGCAAGCAGTGCCGCCACGGCCGTCGTCGATTGGGCCGGGCTCAGCCCTCCCATCACGTAGAGGCGATCCCCGTGCGGGTCGATAGAGGTAAGCGCATCTACAAAGGAGGCGCTGACCCCCTTGGCGTTCAGGGCGTAGGCGAGCAACTTAGCGTTTAGCCTAGCCACCTCTATTCCCATTAGGTCTTGGAGGGCCTTCGAGGCCCCGAGGGCGTCTAGGGCTTCTATGTAGGCCCTGGCCGCGCGACCTCCCCCGACGACCGTGTGCACGTTGACCCCTTCCTTCCACAGACCGGCTACTACGTCAACATACCTCGATAAGACGTGCTTCCTCAGCGCGCCCCCCTCATCCATCAGGACGTGCCCGCCCAGCTTGACCACGTAGTTCTCTCGAGCTCTCATAACAGTGACTAGTTGCGGAGGGTTCTTGTAATAAGCTTTAGGCGGATCTCAGGTCTGCTGGGGCACGTACCTCAAGAGAGCCGCCATCCCCTTAAAGGAGTCTAGAAAGCCTTTACCCTCTTCGGTCGCCGTCGAGACTATCTCGACCTTCGTGTTGAAGGCCTTCGCCACCTCCACTAAGTGCTCTACGACGTCTCCTCGATCCAAGCTGGTCGGCTGC
>DAIQQE010000056.1:0-7508 GCA_036786905.1 Candidatus Nezhaarchaeales archaeon
CGCAACTCGCTTCAGCGGCTTGCCCGAGCTGTCAACCGAAGAGGCCTTGAAGGTCATTGAGGGGATAGCTGACGTCGGGGCTAGGCACCTCTCGATGACCGGCGGAGAGCCCACGCTGAGGGAGGACTTGCCCAGGCTAATAGACGAGGCCCGAGAGAGGGGACTACGTGTAAGCGTCTTCACCAACGCCCTCAAGCTCGCGGACGAGCTGATGAAGTTCTTGGCCAAGAGGGAGGTCGAGGTGCACGTGAGCATCGACGGCGCCTCTAAGGAGACCTTCGCCAAGATTAGGGGGCCTTACTTCGACCTCGTCCTTGAGAAGGTCGAGAAGCTCAGGGGCTTTGGAGCGGACGTGAAGTCGGTCATGACCCTCAGCGCGATAAACTACCACGAGGCCGGAAGGTACGTGGAGCTGTGCGCTAACATAGGCGCCTCTGGAGCCGCCCTGATACCAATAATACCCGTCGGTCGAGCGGTCAGAAGCATCATGCCCACGCCGAGCATGACGAAGGAGGCCCTCTTGTTGGCGGCACAAAAAGCGGAGGAGGTCGGCCTCAACGTGGAGCTCTGGTGCTCGCCCTTCGCTATATCGTTCATGAGGTCGAAGAGGGTTCACGTCTCAGGTTGCATAATAAGCGCGTGCATGGACATAGCCCCTGACGGTAGCGTGTTGCTCTGCGACACAGTTGACATAAAGGTCACGGACGTCAAGAGGGGGGTCCGAGAGGCCTGGGAGAAATACTCGAAAAGCGAGCTCGTCGAGCACTTGACCAGACCGGAAAACCTAAAGGATCCTTGCAGGGCCTGTGAGCATGCGAGTACTTGCCTAGGCGGTTGCCACTCAAGGGCCTTGGCGATTTACGGCGACTTGATGATGTCCGACCCGCTATGCCCACTTGCCTCTAAAGGCTGAGGCCAGCCCCCTCAACCTGTTAACGATGCTCCACAGCACTAGGGCCAAAAGCCCGACTATCATTGAGGTCGCAACTACGTGGCCCACGTCGAGGCCGAGGACCCTATCGATAACCGCCTCCACGTACTTGCTCGCCACCAACAGGGCCAACAAGACCGTCAACGCCATCAAGCTAATGAATACTAAACCGCTCAGCAGCCTCTTCACTCTGGGGTCCGGAACGCCGCTCCTGCACAGGAACTCTTGGCACAAGAAGTCGGCGTGCGAGCGGAGCCTTCGAACTATCTCAACCATCAAGAACGTAGCCATTGCGATGACGACGGCCGTGAGCGCCAAGTCGTAGGGATAGTCCAAGAAATCGTCGATGGCATAGAGCGCGGAGGACGCTGCGAGCGCTATGATCATCATAGACGCGCCCTCCTTAACGGCCCTCACGATAGTTTCTCGAACCATGTGGCCCACCTCGCCTCCGAGCGCTTTGTTGATATAGCTCGAGGCTTGATCGCCGAGGAACTTCACGGGGGCCGGGATCACCGACGAGAGCCTATCAGCCCACCTCTCGAAGTCCCTCGTAAGGATGGAGGACACGGTCGTGGCGAATATCACCGACAGCACTGCAATTGCTACGGCAGGCTGAGCAGTTGCTCCTAGCCTCACAGCCTCGTAGGCTATTATGAGGCCAAACTCTGAGACGGTCATGGCGAAGAAGCCCATCTCCAACGCCCCCTTAAGACCGTAGCCGCTTACGATCCAAGATGAGTACGTGAACGCGATGAACCTCACTAGCACTATCAGCGTCCCGATCAGCAGCGCTACCCCGAGGGAAGCGGAGGTCATGGCCGCCACGTTTGCGTTGAAGCCCATTACCACGAAGAACACTATTAGGAACACCTCCGTAACGGGCCTTATCAGCTTGCTTACCTCGGGGGCTCCGGGGTGGGCAGATAGGGCTAGGCCCGCCGCGAAGGCGCCTAGGGCTGGCGATAGCCCAGCGCCCCTTGAGATCAGCGCGTATGCGAAGCCCAAGCTTATCGACGTGGCCAGCCCGAACTCGTCCGGCCTCACGATCTTCGCGAAGAGCGGCCGCATCAAGGTCACTCCGACGACTACTAAGACTGCAGCAACGACTAGCGAAGAGAGCACCGACTTCAGGGCTTCGAAGAGGCTCGCATAGCCTCGGCTTATCTGTGGGAGGAGCGCCAAGAACGTTATAGCTGCGACGTCATCGGCCGTGGCCACTAAGAGCACGAGCCTCCTCTTGTCCGGGTCGAACCCCCTCTCTTGCATCAACTTATAGGTCGTGGCCGTGCTACAACAAGAGGAGATCAACGTCAGCACCGCAACGTCGATCCAGCTGAGCTTGAGCACTAAGCCCATTATGGTCATGAGTGTAAAGGAGGCCAAGACCTCGCCCAGCACTATCGCGAAAGGGATTACCCCCAAGCGCTTGATGTTCTCGAGGCCCACCTCCCTCCCGATTTCAAGTGCCAATAGGGCTATGGCGACGTCAGAGAACACATCTAGGAGTGCCGCGTAGGCCCCCCTTACGCCGGGGGCTAGGAGGCTGAGCAAGACACCAGCTGCCACGTAGCCAGCGACGTACGAGAGGCCGATCCTCTTGGTGACCCAAGCTAGAGCAACCGCTGTGGCGAAGAGCGATGTCAGCAGCAGGTAGGGGTCTACGAAGCTCATCGCCTCGGCCCTGCCTCGTCGCTACGACCTCTATTCGTGTGCTTGGTCTTGGTATTAAGTGATCGTGTTGACATCAAATCATCGGCCTCCTATTCGCCTCCTCAGCTTGGGGGCGCGGGGCCCAATTTCCTTGTACAATTGGTTGGAGGCCTCGTGGGCCAGCTCGTCAAGCCCCTCCTCGGCCTCGCCCCTCGATACGTGCTCGGACTTCGAGTTCAAGACCGCGAGGATCAAGCCCCTCACAAATGCTCCTGAGGGGTCGCCGTAGATAAAACGAGCGACTCCTCGGGATCCCATTAGTGATAACGCTTAAGGTCATTTGCGCGATCGGAGAAGGGTTATTTAATCGTCCCTCCAAGCAAGACTTAGAAGGCCTTGCAGTCCTTTCAGACGAGTGGGTAGAGGTCGTTTCCATTGACCCGCGCAGAGGAGTACGAGAGCCTCTTGGAGAGGTCTAGGAGGTTCTGCGAGACCGCAAGCATGCAGATCGAGAGGGGGTTCTACGACTTAGCGGTATTTAGCTTGGAGCGGGGCCTCCGGCTTTATCTAAAGGCGTGTCTGTTAAGATTGGGCGTCGACTATCCGAGGACTCACAGCCTCAAGCGGCTATTGGAATTGATTATGTAAGATCTCCCAGAGCGAGCCCATCAGGGGCCTCCTCCACAAGTTCAGCGTGGAGCTCGGAGCGTTGGAGGACGCTTACATAGTTTCCAGGTACGTGCCGAGGAGCTACAGCCAGGAGGAAGTTGAGAGGCTCAAGAAAGTCGTCGAAGAGGTGATCGCCGTTGTCAGAGGAGCTATTGGTTGAGGAAGCGAGGCGTCGAGCTGAAATATTTAAGGAGCTCGAAAGACACTTGACCCTAATCGCGAAAGTCGTCAAGGAGCTCGACGAGGACGCCGAGGTCTACTTGTTCGGCAGCGTGGCCGAGGGAAAGCACTTGCTCTCTAGCGACATCGACATTCTAGTGGTCACGGGCTTGAACCCCGGTAGAGTCCTCGCGACCCTGTGGGAGAGGGGCGTCGGGGATCCCTTCGAAATCCACGTGGTCAAGAGGGACATGCTAGAGGTTTACAAGGCGAGGTCGACGCTTGTCAAGGTCGCGTAGTCGAAGCCAGACGACCAAACGAGGCCATGCGAGTCCAGGGCGTAGGCACTCCGTCAAAGCTCACGGGCCTTGCCAGGTCCTCGTGTGCGAGAAGCCGAGCCCCAGCCCTGAGCATCCATAGCAGTTAAGCGCCTTCTTGAGCTTAGACCAGCTTTTTGTGGGATCCCGTCCCATGTTAACACTTATTTGGCTAACGGGTGCTAACTAACGCAAGGAGGCTCTGTCAAATGCCGATAGTCCACGTGTACGTGTGGAGCGGCTTCTCAGACGAGGCCAAGAGGAAGACGATAGCCGGGATAACGAACGTGTTCGTAGAGCTGGGCATTCCGAAGGAAGCGGTCGAAGTGGTCATCCACGAGGTTCCCAAGGAGAGCTGGGGCGTGGGGGGAGAGCAAGCGAGCGAGAAGTTCAAGCAAGTGCGGCCGCCCTAAGTCAATCCCTAATTTTTGTGATGGCGAGTGCGAAGACCGCTTTCTAGCAGAACCCTTGGCGTTGCCGAATAACTCGGGCAACTCTTAATCGTCATCCTGCGCATTCGAATACATGAGATCTGCTGAGGGAAGGGCCCGTCAAAGGGTGATCGTGGAGGAGGACCCACCGGATGAGCGAATGCTTTAGATTAAGCTGAACCGTCCAGAGCACCTCGACGTGTTGGGCGTCGAACCAACGGAGGAGGTCTACGACGCGCTGTTGAGCACCGACAAGGACTACGCGGTACGAGCGGTGATCATAACCGGGGTGGGCAAGGCCCTCTTGGAGAAGAGACCGATGACGCCGAAGAAGCTCATGTGGGTCGTGCCAAGGGAATTCGAAGAGCTCATGTGAGGCCCTCGCGGCCATGACCGACAAATCGGCGGCCTTCGCAGTGGGCAGCGCTGACGAGTCCGCTCGCTAAGTCGTTGCTCAAGCTTCAGAGAGGCCCTCGAGGACCAGTCACATCCCACGACTAAAAAGCCTAGGCGTCCAGCCTTGAAACTCGAAGAGCTCAGAGAGGATCCTAGGCTCCCAACCAACGGCCTTCGTAGCTACACTTTGTGACGCGCTATTTTAACTACGGCCAGGTCTACTCACTTGCCAACGAAAACCGGCTTCCTCTTCTCGAGGAAGGCCCTGATGCCCTCCTCCCTGTCCCGCGTCTCGAAGCACTTGGCGTAGAGCGATATCTCTTCCTCATCTATGCTCCTAATGACGCTTGAGTTTATCAACTTCTTGCAGAAGCCTATGGCTATGGGCGCCCTCGAAAGGATCTTGCGCGCAACGTCTTTAGCTTCTGCGAGCAATCTCTCAGGCTCGACGACCTTGCAGACTATCCCCATTCTGAGCGCATCCTCGGCCCTCAGCGTCTCGCCAGTGAAGAAGAGATACTTGGCCCACATTGGTCCCACGACCCTAGTCAGCCTCTGGTGGCCGCCGAATGGGGTTATGATCCCTATGCCGGGAGGGGGTTGCCCGAAGACAGCCCTATTCGTAGCGATGCACACATCACATGCGAGAGCTAAGTCGAAGCCAGCCCCTAGGGCCACCCCGTCGACGGCAGCGATGATCGGTTTGGGTATTCCCTCTATCTTGTCGAGCACTCTGTGGGCCGCTTCGGCAAACCTCCTCGCGTCAGCGCTCGTCATCTTGGCCATTTCCCTTATATCGCCTCCAGCGCAGAAGAAGCCCTCGACCGCACTCGTTATTATCAAGGCCCTTCTCCCCTCGTCGCCCTCGAACCCCCTCAGCGCTGAGTAGAGCTCGTCGAGGGTCCTCTCCCTAAGCGCGTTCCGTACCTCGGGCCTGTTCAACTTCACAACCTGGAGGTCCTCGTCGACCTCGACGATTATGTCTTCATAGGGCAATGCCTAGCCCCCGGACGCCTCTACAATTCTACCACACTGGCAGTACTATGAAGCCTTTGCTCGGTGCTTCTGCGTATACGCGGATGCCGTTCAAGGAGGCCCTCATGGTAGCCCATTGCCCTCACCGATGATCGTGAGACCTCAGTAGCATAGGATCTGATCGCTTTCCCCCGTTGCGCTACCTAGGCCGTCAACGACTTTGCGATCCTCGCTCATCGAACGAGCCTTCGCGCTCACGGCGAATAAAATTGTTAAGTTCCTGAGCTACTCCGCGACGCGCAGACGCGGATCTACTTCATGGCGCTCTCTAAAGCCCTCTTGAGCTCTCCCTTGGTAGGGACCTTGCCCGAGAACACCACTCGGTCGTTTATTACGACTGCTGGCGTCATCAAGACCCCGTACTTGTCGGCCTCCTCCGAGAGCACCGAGAGCTTGACGACCCTAACCTTGTCGCCGTACTCCTTGGCGACCTCCTCGACCGCCTTCTCGACAGCCCTGCACTTGGCGCAAGGCGGCTCGCCGTGGAGCACCTTAATGACCACTTCCACGTCCATCACCTTTTTTCGTGAAATCACGATATGTCGATAATTATATAAAGCTTTCCCTAAAAGACTGAACGTCAAAAGTATCGACATATTTAAATATAGCGAACAAAATCCTTAGTGTGAAGGCCATGGGCGGAGACGCTCTAGTGGAGTCCAAGGTCAAGATATTGAAGGCCTTGGCGGATCCCACGAGGCTGCAAATACTGGAGCTCTTGAAAAACGAAGAGAGGTGCGTTTGCGAGCTTATTCCAGCTCTAGGGAAAGCCCAATCTACCACCTCCAAGCACTTGGACGTCCTCTACGACGCCGGGATATTGGACAGGAGGGTCGAGGGGAGGAGGACGATTTACAGGGTCAAGAACCCCAAGGTGTTCGAGGCGTTGAGGCTTGTCGAGTCCATGGCTCTCGAGGAGCTTGCGAGGATGGCCAAGGCGCTCGAGGCGGTGAAGAAGCCCGGTGAGCAAGCGCCTTCCCCGTGAGGTCGAGGACCGTCAGGCCGACGCCGCGCGCTCCAAGCCGTTCCCTCAACGAGCCCGATCGCTGGGCTCGGCTATCGGGCCCTCGAAATAACCCTTAATTACTATATAGACATATAACGATATAGTTTATATAACCGAGGCCCCAACATTTCCATGCGAGCAAAAGAGGCGACGAAACTTGGACATCGTCGATGCGGTGGCGAAAGCAATAGGGGGAGGGCTATCCGCTCTCGAGGACTACGTGGCCTACCACGTCTTGACGTGCCTCGTCCCAGCATTCCTGTTGGCGGGGGCCATAACCGCCTTCCTCTCCCGCGAGGCCGTATTGAAGTACCTCGGCTCTGCGAGCAAGAAGGCGGTATCGTTTCCGCTGGCGGCCGTTAGCGGCATGGGGCTGGCCGTCTGCTCCTGCACGGTGATACCGATTGCGGCCGGGCTCTACCGCAGGGGCAGCAGCATAGGCCCGGCCTTCATAATCCTGTGGACGGCTCCGGCCTCTAGCTTGTTGGCCCTAGTCTACACGGGGATCATACTGGGAGTGCACATGGCCTTGGCGAGAATAGTCGCCGCCCTCTCCACGGCAGTGATAGTCGGCTTAGTAATGACGACGGCCTTCAGTCGAGAAGAGGCCGTGAGGGCTGCGAGGTCCACAAAGCCCCCTTCGAGCGCCAAGTCGAGCGGGGCGCGGGCGACGATAATCGAGCCGAGGGGGCTCGTGCTGATAGTCCTGTTAATAGCGACCCTGCTGATGCCGAACTACTTGGGGGTCGGCAAGCCCTACTTCCCCGACAAGGTTTTGCTGTTCTTCATACCAATGACCGTGACCTCGATATACGCTCGACTGGCCTTCGAAGAGGGGTCGATCAGGGAGTGGCTCCGAGAGACCCTCTGGTTCGTCAGGCTGATACTCCCATTAATGCTCGTCGGGGTCT
>DAIQQE010000057.1:0-7457 GCA_036786905.1 Candidatus Nezhaarchaeales archaeon
CTACAATGGAATATAATAAATGAAGAGGTGTTTAGGAGGGCCTTATGTTTCTCGGGAATTGCATGAACGGTACTAAACCGGTCGCCCTGTAGACCTTGCAGAGCAAAGCCCTGTTCTGCCACGAACCGGTGTAGGGATCCAACGTCTCTAAGTCGTCGAGCGTCAGGACGTTGGCGTTCGATATCCAGTTGCCGTACCACCAATACTGGTCTCCGGGTAGCTCGGGGTACCACCAGCTCGCTTCGGCGTTCACGCACCTCGGGTGAATGGCGCTCGAGATCCTCGCCTTCATCAGGATCTTGCCCCTCTTAGTCTCGATCCAGACCCAGTCGCCCTCAGCTATCCCCAGCTCCCTTGCAGTATCGGGGTGTATCTCCACCGTTGGCTCGGGGTGTTGCTCTCTCAAGCCCATGCCCCACTGTCTGAGCTCTGAATGGAACTGCGGCCTGAACCTCCCGCCAGTCCCGAGTATCAACGGGTACTCCTTGGCCAGATCGGGTTGCGTCACCGGGCTCTCGTAGGGCTCAATGTAATAGGGCAACGGGCTCAGGCCCAGCTTCTTGAATACCGAAACCCACAGCTCTGCCCTGCCGGTCAGCGTTCCGAAGCCCCTCGGCCTTCCCGTGCTGGGGTTTATGTGCTCGTAGCTCCTCGGGGTCCACGTCGATATTACGTATAAGTCCTTGGCCTCTTCTAGGGTTAGGCCTATTGAGGCCAGCCTAGCGTTATCGGCCTCATCAAGTGTCTCCCATGGGAAGGCATCCTTCCACTTCTCTGGAGGCAATAGCCTCTTCGCTAGCTCCCTGAATATCCAGTACTCGTCCTTCCTCTCGCCCAGCGGCTCGATGGCCCTCTCCCACACCGTAAGCCCTGGATGGAAGTCCTCGAAGGTTCCGACATAGGGCCTCTCGAGCGACTTCGTGCATGCCGGGAGGACGTAGTCCGCAAATGTGCACGTAGGCGTCAGCCACCTGTCTATGACTATGCTCAGCTCGAGATTGGGGCTCTTTAGGGCCTCGTAGACGAGCTTAGTGTTGGGGGCCCAGACGGCGGGGTTGCCCGTCCAGCTGATCAGGCACTTTATCGGGTACGGCTTCCCAGTCAGTATAGCTCTGGCTAGGACCGGCCAGTTTATGCCGAACATGTGGCCTGACACGCAGGGGTTGATCCTCCAGACCCTCTTGTAGTGCGGCTTGACCAAATCGAACATGGGCCAAGCCATTATCGGGAACTTATCTGCTCCGAGCTGCTTGCTCTTCATCTCTGGGGTCAAGTGGTCTTGGTAGTCCAAGAGGGCCTCTCTCAGGAACATCCTCCCGCCGATCTCCGGGCCAGGCTGAGTCATGATGTCTCCTCCAACGATGTCGAGGTTGCCAGTCAAGATCCTGAGCATGCTCCTGGCGATCTCGACAGACATCGAGGCCCTGCCTATTTGGTCTGGAGCCACGCCTCTGTACATGCAGGCCGGCTTGGTCGTCGCGTAGATCTTACAGGACTCCTCCAACAGCTTCTTCGGCACCCACGTCACCTCGGCCATCTTCTCCGGCGGGTACTCCGCTATCCTCTCCTTGAAGGCCGTGAAGGCCGTCTTGCACCTCACCTTCTGCCCGTCGACGGTCTCGATGTCGAAGTACCCTTCAAGCTCGACCTCGACGTCGTCGTCCGGTATGGGCTCACCGCTCAACGTGTAGAACTGGCACATCACCGGGTCCCAGACCACGGGGCCCCTCTTCTTGTCTATGGCTATGAACCTATCCTCTCTGCCCCCCTTCACTACGTCCTTCTCAGTTAGCCACCAGTCTATATCAGTCCTCAAGAGGAGGGGTCCGTTGGACCACTTCTCGACAAACCGCCTGTCGTAGAGGTTGTCCCTTAACATTATGTACATCCAAGCCAAGAAGACGCCCGCGTCGGTCCCCGGCCTAAGTTGCAACCAGCAATCGGCATTCCTGGCCTCCTCAGTAAACCTAGGATCCAGCACTATCAGCTTGAAGTCGTCTCCACGCCTCCTCCTCTCCATTAATAGGTGCCATTGAAGAGGCAGGGACTCAGACGGATGCCTGCTGTCGAGGACTATGCACTTGGAGTTCATTATGTCCGGCGTGTGGGTGTTGGCTCCGAAGATGCAGTATTGCATTGCCACGTCGCAAGTAGAGCATACGGTGCCAGGGGCTGTCACGTTGCCCGGATTGCCCAGAGCGAATAGGAACCTGGACCTAGCCCAGTACAGGTCCGTTCTGTAAGTACCCTCCACGACGGCTATGCACTCCGGACCATACTTGTCTATGAGCTCTCTGAGCTTGGCGGCTATCTCGTCCAGGGCTTGATCCCAGGATATCCGCTGCCACTGGCCTGAGCCTCTCTCGCCGACCCTCTTGAGCGGGTACATGAGCTGCTCGGGATGGTAAATGAAGTCTATCATGTGGTTTAACCTTTCCTTGCAGAGGAAGCCCCTACTCACCGGGTGCTCTGGGTTGCCCTCGACCTTGACTATCTTGCCCGTCTTCTTGTCCACGTACACCAGAAGGCCGCATCGCAGCCAGCAACCCGGCTCGCCGCTATGGCAACCAGTCTTCTTTATTATGACCTCCTCGGACATGCCTCTCACGCCTCTTACGTTTTCTTTTGCGCGCCTCTCTCTTTTATGGTTCTTTCCTTAAAAGAGTTACGTGCCCGACTTCGACGAATTTACGTCCTCTTCGATTTCATATCGTTGTTGCTGTAAGCCGAGTAGCGCGCGGTCCCTGGGCCCAGCGTCGTGGCATAAAGTTTATAAAATCGTGAAACCTTCACCCCTCCCTAGACTGTTCGACCCGTGGAGGTCGTCGTGAGTGATATTCCTTCCAAGAGCGCAACTCCCGCCAAAAGTGACGGTGATGATCAAGAAAGTCGGCGAGGGTAATTACGAGGTTACCACGGAGCCGAAGCTCGACACAACAGTCTTCGGGACCTTCCTGATAAGGTTCAAGCAGTGCGCCAAGGAGGCCAACGTAAAGTTGGTCGGAGGCAAGATAATCATAACCGGAAACCCGGACTTCAATGCTTTAGTGACATGCCTGAACCAAGGCTCTCCGGTACCAGTAGAGTTAAAAGAAGTGTAGCGGTATCGGGGCTTAATCGAACTTAATCATGATCATCATATTTTACCTCTATACAGTTTCTCTCCGTTCTCAGAGGTCAAGTTGTAGAGGCAGAAGGGGATTAAGACGCCCTTGCCCCTGACTTCGTGGACGCAACACTTCTTCAACCTTTTAAGGTCCACGGTCCACGCATCTTGAGCAAAATGACAGCCAACACAGAAGAAGCCCTCTGGTTTAAGATGCTCGAGCAATAATCTAAGGGGCAAGCCGCAGGCTACGGGATGTGCATGTCTTACAAATTCCCTCGACATACGTAGTTCATCGGCCACGGCCCTCAGAATCTCGTCGAAGCCCACAAAGTCGTCTTTGAGGCCATACTTGTCGACGAGGGGCTCTATATCCACGAGCCTATTAATGACCCTGACTTCGTCGGCCCTGTAACATGCATATATGAGGGCTGAGCAACGAGGGTCTGGACACGGTACTGGCATAAAGTCTAAGGCCCTTAAGATGCCTCCGCTTTGCTTCTCGAGCTGTGATTGGACATCGCTTATCGTGGTCCTGTCGAGGGGGTTGAAGAGCGGATTGGGGTACCTACCTAAAGCCGTGAAGGGCTGGAAATTCACCCCCACGGTCTTCTTCGAAATGGCGTGCTTAACTAAATCCCATAGCTGGCCGTCATTAACCCCTTTGACGACCGTCGCCGCCAGAGTTACGCTCAACCCTGCCTTAACGCAGTTCTCAAGCGCCTTTTCCTTAATCTTTATTAAGTCAACTCCTCGAAGCGCGAAGTACACGTCTGATGTAAGGCCGTCGAACTGTAAATAGACTCCTCCAAGGCCAGCATCGGCGAGTTCCTTGGCCAGCTCGGGCCTCCTGGCCAGCTCGATGCCGTTAGTGTCTACTTCAATAAACTTGAAGCCTAAGTCCTTAGCTATAGCCACAAGCTCGGGCAAGTCCTTCCTAGTCGTGGGCTCTCCACCAGAGAGCTGTAGAGCTGTAGCCCTTCCCTCAGACCACAGCAATCCCCTCAGCATTTCCTCGAATTCGTCGGCCGAAGGCATCCAAGTGGGCTCGCTTCGCGAGTCCGCAAGGCACACAGGACAGGCCAAGTTACAGGAATCTATAACCTCCACTATGGCTAAACAGGTGTGCTGTTGATGTTCTGGGCAGAGGCCACAGTCGTAGGGACAGCCCTTGACCATCTCTTTGATTCTGGGTTTGGGTGGACGCCCACTCGTCGAAAATCTTAGGGTTCTCTTGTAGAGGGCTAAGTCGCTCCAGAGGAGGGCCTTGAAGGGACCATGCAGGGGGCAGGCCTTCTCCATGTATACCTTGAGGCCGTCGGACGTTATCTCGGCCGGTATGCGCGAGAAGCACTTTGGACAGAGACTTTCCGTGCGCTCAAGGATCTCCATACGAGGGTGAGGGTTAAAGGCTCTACATATAAGCCTTTTTTGTTCTTCGACGGGAAATAACGCACGCACTCCCGATGGCCCATCGCTTAGCTATTCACCATCTCCTTCTTCTTCTAGGCCATAGTTCAGGGCCTCGATCGAGGGGCTTTCACGAAAAGCGTCAGAGCCCGAGCATCTTTCTCCGAGAACCGGACTCGATGTTTTCCAATGTACATCTTAACGACACTCCATCAAAATCCTTGGTTTGAGGGCCTTACACTGAGGAGGGCAGAGCCCTTCACAGTTAGGAAAAGCGAAGCGAGTTGGAAAAAGCTTTGATGGAAAAAGGGTAAAAGAAAGCAAATCTGAAGCTCACCCTCAGTAGCTCAAGCCCTAGTCCATGAGGTCGTGGAACTTTGGCCCTAAAAGTATTGGTGTTCCCGTTTAACAGTCTGATACTGAGCGACATGGTTCTCAGGAGAGGGCACAAACCTCTCACATCAATGGACTGCATTGCTGAAAGAGTGCGAGGGAAGGGCCTCAGCAAGCCTCCCTTCAACATAAACGACGAAGACCTGACGACATCGCTAACTTTCGTCCCGGCCGACATGCCTGCCGGGGCTAAGGGCAGAATAGCCCTATTAATGCCCCTCGTCCGCGAAGCCGAAGCAGCTGTAGTGATAGATGACGCTGAAGCCTCCTTCGGGCCCTCGGGCTGCCTAAGGGCAAACATGGCGTTGCTACACGAGCTGAAGAAGAGAGGTGTACCAATACTCAGGGTGGAGGAGCCCAAGAGTCGTGAGAAGGCAGCGAGGCTCCTGAAAAAGATGGACGCGTTCCTCGGAAAGCCCCGATCTTTCAGCCCTCCGAAACCATCGACTCCAGCTCGTCCCACGGAGATAGTGAGGGCCTATCCTGTAGTGGGCTTGCCCCCAAACCTCTCAGCTCCGTTTAGAATAGCAGTCCTCGGCTGTGGGCTCGAGTACTCAGGGGTTTTCAGCGAGGTCGTTGAGGTCGTGAGAAGTTTAGGGGCCGAAGTATACATACCAGAGTACTCCAAGGAGGACGTCAAGAGGGTCGAGGACGTCTTCGGCTTTAAGCCAGCAAGCGGAGACCTGAGGATACTGCTGGCGCAGGCATTATCGCTCGCAGAATGCAACATGGGAATCAAGGGGGCCTTAGTCATGACTTGTTTTAGGTGCGGCGAGGGAAGCTTCGTTAGACACGTCGTCAGGTCGTTTATAGCTGAGAGGCTCAGGGTCCCGGTAATGGCGTATTCGTTCACCGAAAGAACCAGAGCACACAACCTCTACTTGAGGGTAGAGGCTCTTTACAACATAGTCTCCAAGAGAAAGCTCTTCAAACCGCCGGGAAATGGGTTTGCGCTTGGCGTAGACTCGGGTTCAACAACGACTAAGGCAGTTGTATACGATGGCAGAGAAGTTCTAGGATGCTCGTGGAGGCCCACGATCGACATAGAGAGGGATGTTGAGAAAACCGTAAGAGAGGCTTTGGAGAAAGCAGGATTGTCATTGAGCCAGATCGACGCCATAGGCGTCACGGGATATGGGAGGTTCAGAGCAGTAAATTTGCTGAAGGGAGCCTTCGAGGTAGACGATGTGAACTCAAGCGCGCTAGGCGCCCTCTTGTTGGCAGGAACCAAGAGTTGCTTGATATTAGACATAGGCGGGGTTGACAGCAAAGCAGTCTCGATTAGAGACATGATACCTACCGGCTTCACCATAGGAGGTACGTGCGCAGGTGCCTCTGGAAGGTTTCTAGAGGTCGTTGCCTCTAGGCTCGGGATGAGCGTTGAAAAGCTTGGCGAGGTCGCCCTCGAAGGGGCTGCCTCTAAGGTCAAGCTGAATGCCTATTGTGCCATATTCGGCCTCCAAGACGTCATAGCCTTGCTGGCCAGGGGCGCTAGCAACAGTTATGTGGCCGCTGCGGTTTGCAGGAGCATCGCGGAGCAGTTCTATGAACAGTTCATGGGTGACGTGGACGTAGTCAATCCGTTGGTCTACGTCGGAGGCACATCGCTAATCAGAGGACTCGTTGAATCGCTGAGGATCGTGACAGGGCTAGATGTGCTCGTACCTAGACACTCTCAGTTCGCTGGAGCAGTGGGGGCTGCAACAATGGCTTTAAACGCGAGGTGCTAGCCTTGGTGTGCGTCCTGATAGCTCTATTACCGAGCTCTAGGCTAACCCCGTCGGCCTTGGCCTCGGCCATATCACAGCTTGGGGCGCCCCTTAAGATAAAGCTCTTCGGCTTTGGCCTCGCGGTCGAGGGCTCTGAAGAAGACGTATGGAAGGCTGTAGAGCTGAGCTGGAGTTTGGACGGCGAACACGTATTGGTCAAGCCGAGGGGCTTCGCCGTTATGGATGAGAGGTTCACGAACTCCTTGTACCGCGGCTGGGGCACCATGAGGAGAAAGGGGTTGCTGCAGCTGGACTTCGAATTAGAGCTGGCCGAGAACCTTGTCGAATCTACCAGCACCACAAAAAGGCGAGCCAAAATAGTTGAGTGTAAGTACGTAAGAGGGTACGTGACAGCCCTCGTTATTGAAGAGAATGGCGAGAAGCTGGTATACTGCCCAGAGATGAGGGCCATGGGCGACCATGCATGTATTGGAAGATGTCCCTACGGGAAGGTCATGATATGGGCTTGAACCCGTGAGAAGTGTTTCGTTTACTCGCGGTCGCAGAGCGACAACAGTGTTCATCAACCATATTGGTCATTAAATGATGTAGGCCTATTCCTTCACAGGCGGGGCTAAAGCCATAAGTGAGCCCCATGGCCGCGCGCCTTAGAACCTCGCTTGCTTCGCTTGATGCGGGCTTTTCTTCGGGCCTTAGTAAATCCTCAAGTACCATCTCCTCTGACCCTTACCCGAACTCCTCACCCGGCCCGCGTGATGGTTCGCTATAACACTAATTACCTCGGCAGAACTTTAAACGGACCTCTTATAGTTTAGTTT
>DAIQQE010000219.1:0-1363 GCA_036786905.1 Candidatus Nezhaarchaeales archaeon
GAGAATAAGAGGGTGAGGTGGGTCCCGCCGTGGGCGGGCGAAGCCAGATTTCACAATTGGATAGTCAACGCCAGGGACTGGTGCATTTCACGCTTGAGAGTATGGGGTTCGCCTCTAAACATTTGGACTTGTACTAAGTGTGGACATAGGGTCTGCGTGGGCTCATTCGAAGAGCTCAAAAGCTTGGCCCTGACCCCCCTTGAAGATATAGAGGTGCACAGACCGTGGATCGATGCCGTTAAGCTCAGATGTCCTAAGTGCGGAAACGATATGAAGAGAGAGCCGCACGTACTCGATTGCTGGTTGGACTCGGGGGTGGCGCATGCCGCGAGTGTTAATTACTTGAAAGACAGAGCGCTGTTCGAGAGGCTGTTCCCTTATGATTTCATAACTGAGGCTGTTGACCAGACAAGAGGATGGTTCTTCTCGTTGATATTTACAAGCGTGATGCTGTTCGGCAAAGCCCCCTACAGGAGCGTGCTATGTCAAGGCCACGTTCTCGATAGACTGGGCCAGAAGATGTCGAAGAGTAGAGGTAACGTAGTTTGGGCTCGTGACATCATAGAAGCCGAGGGGGCAGATCCCCTGCGCTTGTACTTAGTCATGAAGGCAGCCCCTTGGGAGTCATTGAACTTCGACATCGAAGAACTGAGGTCCATCAAGCGCACAATAAATATAATATTCAATGTATTTAAATTCGCTAGCACATATATGGAGCTCGATAGGTTTGACTATAAAAGATATCCAATAGAAATATTTTTAGACAAACTTGGACCAGAAGATCGATGGATTCTCTCGAGGATCCAAACCACGATCGAAACTGTGACGGCAAACATCGAAGCGTACAATATGCACGAAGCAGCGAAGGCTATAGTCAGCTTCTTCGTTGAAGATCTAAGCCATGGCTACATAAGATTCATTAGGAGAAGGGTCTGGCTAGAAGAAGAGAACGTTGAGAAGCTCATGACTTACAGCGTGCTGTACTACGTGCTCGATAAGGCCCTTAGGCTCATAGCTCCCTTCACTCCGCACTTAGCCGAATGGCTATACCAAGAGTTCTTGAGGAGGTTCGGCCGCTTAGGAGAAGAGAGCTTGTTCATGCTGGAATGGCCTTCTGCGGAGCCCAGATTCCTCGAAAGAGAGCTCGAAGAAGGCGCTTCGCTACTCATTGAGGCATTAGCGCTCGTAGCCAGCGCGAGACAGAGGGCTAAGCTTAAGGGTAGGTGGCCGGTCTCTGACGTCATCGTGGTGGTATTTGACGAGGGGTTGGCCACTAAGCTAAACACATTCTACAGAGTGTTACGCGAACAAGCCAATGCTCGAAATGTGGCCATCATGATGGCCACATTTCGAGCATTGGCTT
>DAIQQE010000220.1:0-1347 GCA_036786905.1 Candidatus Nezhaarchaeales archaeon
TGAGGTCTGCGGCAGGAAGATCGCTGAGAGCCTGGCCTCTATGACCACGCCCGAGACGAGGTTGCTGATGATGGGCTTCCAGCCATCGATAGCGCAGAGCCTCTCGAGGTTGTTCAAGAACTTCCGAGTCACGGACATGGACCCCGAGAACGTGGGGCGGGCGAATAGGGGGTGAAGATCGAGCCCTACTAAGCTAACCGCAAGGCCATAGCTTGGAGCGGCGTAGTCTTAGCCTTAATCACAAACCCCCTAAAAGTCCAACCTTCCTCAGTATTGTCTTCACGTCGCGAGCGGCCACGTTTGCGCGTAGAGCTCTGCCCTCGAGGCAAGACTCGAAGACCTCTTCGTCGAAGCTTATCACGCCGTCGACCTCGAGCCCCATTTCCTTCGCCCTCCTCTCGACATGTTCCACGACTCTAGGGGTGGCCTTATTTAGAACCAGCCAGAACCTCTTGCCGCGGCTCTGGGAGAAGTCCTTGAGGCCTCTCGCCAGCACCAAGGCCTCTGCCGTGGGGTCAGCGACGGCCACTATTGCGTCGCACTCCTCTTCTACGCCCCTCCCCAAGTGCTCTATACCGGCGTCCGTGTCGATGAAGACCACATCTCTCTCGCCCAACACTAAGTTCTTCAATAACAGCTTCGTCAAGTAGTTAAAGGGGCAGGCGCAACCCTCTCCGAAGCCCCTCACCTTGCCTACGGTGACTAGCTTGACCCCCTCGGACGAGGTGGAGACGCACTCGGGGGGCAAGTCGTCTAGCTTGACCCCCTCTCCGGCCCCTCCTAAGGCCTTAATCACGTCCGCCTCTCCCCTGCGAAACACGCTTTTCCTATCCCCTAGGTACTCGGCTAAGGGCTTTGGAGGCTCGACCCCTAGGAGCTTGGGCAACAAGATGTTGGACTCGTCAGAGTCTATCAGGAGCACCTTGCGCTCCTTGGCCAGCGCTCTAGCCATAAGAACCGAGACCACGGACTTCCCGGAACCGCCTTTCCCGCACACCATTATCTTCAAGATCGCTCACCTCAAGGGCTTATGGAACTCAACACGCCAATTGAGACCTTCAACGCCCCTAACAATTAACGCACCTCGCGCCTTACCTACCCCGTTCATAAGCCCTTATAAGGCGCGCTATTTTCAATCAATATGCCCCTACGCCTCGAGGGGTCACTAAGCACTCTCTCCCTTTTGAATCTTTGATAGGACGTCATAATGGCCCTCAACTCTTTGGACCTAGGATCCCACCAGACTCTTGGTTCGTGCTTAATGTGATGATTGACGTCGACTAGGCTTGAGAAATTGTGTACAAAAAGAGGAAACTTTACCGTCGTGGAACTGCTTGAAATGGCTAA
>DAIQQE010000221.1:0-1342 GCA_036786905.1 Candidatus Nezhaarchaeales archaeon
GACTGGTAGGATAACTAGCCACTTGAGCGGCCTCCTATACAGGACGATCAACTTCTTAGAGATGGGAATAAAGCCCGCTTACGTATTCGACGGGAGGCCCCCCGAGATAAAGGAAATGGAGGTTTTGAGGAGAAAGAGGGTCAAGGAGGAGGCCGTTAAAAAATACGAAGAGGCTCTGCAAAAAGGGGACCTGAGGGCAGCGAGGACCTTTGCCCAACAAACGGCTCACCTAACCGACGAGATGGCCAATGAGGCAAAGAGGCTCTTAGACGCCCTCGGAGTTCCGTGGGTCCAAGCCCCTTCAGAGGGCGAGGCACAAGCGGCCTACATGACCATTAAGGGAGACGCCTACGCCGCGGCAAGTCAAGACTACGACTCGCTCCTCTTCGGAGCCAAGAGGTTAGTACGCAACTTAACTATAAGTGGTAAGAGAAAGCTACCTCGCAAGGACGAGTACATAGAGATAGTGCCCGAGCTCATAGAGCTCGACAAAGTCCTCCAAGAGCTTCAAATAACTAGAGAGCAGCTAATCGACTTGGCGATCTTGATAGGCACAGACTACAACCCCGACGGAGTTAAGGGTGTGGGCCCGAAGACTGCCTTGAAACTAATAAAGACTTACGGCTCCCTTGAGAGGGCCTTGAAGTCCTTGCCCGAAGCAGAGTTCCCAGTAGACCCGCTCGAGATTAAGAAAATGTTCCTAGAGCCTAAGGTCACGGATAGTTATAAGCTTGAATGGAAGAAGCCCAACGTCGACGCTGTTCTGAGGTTTTTGTGCGACGAGAGGGACTTCTCGAGAGACAGGGTCATGAATGCTTTGAATAGGGTTCTAAAGGCCCATGAACAACAAGCTAAACAGGTCTCTCTAGACTTATTCTTCAAGAAGCGCTAGACTTCGACCTCCAAGAGCACTTGAAGTCGAAGACCCCTTTTTAGGTGCTCGATGATTTCTCTGTTTACATCGATGGCGGCCTTGTCACACCTTATCATGAGCGTCCTAGGGCAAACGTAGTCACTCTTCCTGCAAACGATGCTCAACCGGCTAGTTAAGAGTAGCCTCTCGCTGCCACGTCCACTGATCACCTCCTCGATGTCGAGGACCCTCAAAACCAGTGTAACCTTCGCGTCATCGCACCTTATCGCCCGCTTTACTTCGGGGCTCAGTTCAAAGGCGGCCTTCTCCGACTTAATGGCTATGATGCAGTCCCCCCTAGGCGTTAGGTACTCTTCTCGCGTTATCTCGAGGGTTGTCTTGTGCGTCGCCTTTACGTTGTGATGGCCCCATGCATAAAGCGCTTCCCTAGCGAAGCGTTTTATGCATGGGGCCATCACAACGTAAAGG
>DAIQQE010000222.1:0-1335 GCA_036786905.1 Candidatus Nezhaarchaeales archaeon
TCGTTATGTATATGTATCCTCCGCGCCTTAAAACGCCCTTCAGATTGCTCACCACCAGCCTCCAGTCTTGGACGTGCTCCAGCAACTCCGTGGCGATTACAACATCAAAGGACTCAGGGCCGAAGTAGTCGACGAGCCTTTCGGCTGGCAGGATCAGGTCGACGAACTTCCCGTGCTCGATGTCACTCGATGAAGGACCTGACACTATCGTTGACGTACCTGTTGCCAACCTCCAAGACCCTCTTAACCTCAAACTCCTTCCTGCTTGACCCTCTTTACGAAGAACTTGATCACTGCTACGCTATATAGAGAACCCCTATACCAAAACCTCCTTGGTTACAATCCTCGACTATCTCTAAATGCTTATGCTTCGCCTTTATTTGGTTCCAAAACTCTGGCACGCTACCTACATTCTCAGGGAGGCCAGGGACTATGTCATGGAATGCTATGATCCCGCCTCTCCTCACTAAGGGGGAGTACATCTCGAAATCTTTCTTGACGCCCTCGTAGGTGTGGTCTCCGTCTATGAAGAGGAAGTCGACTTTCTCGCCGCCCAAGATCTTCTTTACCCCCTCGAGCGTTCGGGGGTCGTGGGAGTCCCGCCTAAGCAAGTAGATCCTCTGCCCCCTCCTAGCAAAGGACTTATAGAGAGACGTCTTCCACTTGGGGTATCCGCCGCCGAAGGGCCCTCCTGGGAGGTCTATGCTTATTATCTTGGCCTCGGTGTCTGCGACCCTCGTGAATAGGAAGAGGGTTCCACCTCCCGCAGTTCCTATCTCTAAGACGACTCTCGGCCTGGAGCTCCGCCACAATCTCTAAAAGCTTGGCTATCTCGTATTTGACTTGAATGGGCTTAATGGATACCCCGAAGGCTTGAAAGGAAAAGGCGAAGTTCAAGGCGTCATGGACGTCATCGATGTCGCGGATAGCTTCTTTAAATTTCTTCACGATGAGAGGGCTGATAATATATCCTAGTGCGCTTGATGACGAGAGTGCATACGATAAGGCCTTTCGGATGAACGCTCTAATCCCCTCCTCATGGAGAATCCTCAACCCCTCTCCGATGATGCCCATGTTTTCACCTCAACGCGTTGGCGTCAAGTCTCACGGCGTCTCTCGCTCCTTAAGGAGTTGATATGGCGCTCTAACATATACAAGAGGTCCTCCTTGAGGTGCGCTTCAGAGGGGTGATGCTCGTCTCTGTACATTTGCTCATCCGCCCGCTTCCTCCTGATCCAAAAGCTCCCCAGAAGGGTCTCGTCCCTCTTGTAAGACCTGAAGGCCCCTTGAAGCTCCTCCGAATGTTTGAAGTTCATGTAGCTCCCGGCCCATAGA
>DAIQQE010000058.1:0-7299 GCA_036786905.1 Candidatus Nezhaarchaeales archaeon
CTCCGCAGGTCCGAGCCCCACGCCCCTCGTCTAGCCACGGGAGCCTCTCCATCGACTCGCTTCCATGGTCAAGAGGGTTTCTCGGTCACGCGGGTTAGCGGCTCTGTAGTGAGGTGGTGGCTTAGTCCTGCGACCAATACATCCTCGTCCTGATATAGTTCTTCTCAGCCTCCAATACGTCCCTGAAGAGCGTGCCGTCGCCTCTAGCGTCCTTGGCGAGTATTCTCGACGCCGTCTGAGGCCCCACGCCCCTCGCCGCTAAGACCATGACCGCCTTCTTGCCGTAGGTCAGGACCAAGCCAGCCGACATCTGGTACTTTCTGAGCTCCTCGGCCTCTTGCTTGCTGAGCCTCCCCATCTGCTTCTTCTTTATGAGCTTCTCCACCTTGTCATCGCCGGGCCACGTCACCGTTATGTACTTTGCCCCGCACCTGGGGCACCTAACGTCGTCTGGCAAGTACTTCACCTTCCTGACGGTCGTCCAACCGCCGCAGTACATGCAGACGAGCTTCACGGTCCTCTCCATCAGCCTCTCCAAGACTATCTCGTCGATGGTTCTCTCACTCGAGGGCTTGAATATCTTTGCTTCGAGCGGGGCGTACTTATTCAATATGGGCATCGCCAGAGGAGAGGCCCCTCCCTCGCCCTCGAACCACACGACCTCGATCGAACCTTCCTTGATCATTTCCAAGGCCGACTTGAGACCGTCGACGTCTAGCTTGTCTATCAACACCTCCATCCTAGCAGCCCTATCGACGACGGTTCCGAGCAGGAACTTGTAGGCCTTCGAAAAGGCCTTTACGTCGGCGTCCTTCTCCACTACCCCCATTCTCTTCGCCACGTGGAACAGCCTCCACAAGTAAATCTCTGAGGAGGGCAAGAGGCTTTGCACGAGGGGTTCCACGTCGTCTGGCGAGAGCTCGCTAAGCACCTTGGCTACAAAGCCGGCCCTCATCTTCTGAGGCGACATTAGCAGGATCCTGTACTGATCCGCCCTATAGCGGACGGCCGTGGCTAGCGAGCTACTGAGCATGGACGCTAATATCAGGCCGAGGAGCTCGTTCGACTTGGACCCCAAGCTCGCGTGGACCACGACGTAGTTGCCGAGGCCCTCGACGACTATCCTCCTATCGTGAGGGAGGGGCGCTCCGAGCTTGAGGTGCTCCACTACGTCGCTCAAGGCCTCTTCGAGTGCCCTCGGCGTGAGCGGATAGCCTTCAAGCGCTTCCTCAACCTCGCGGCCCTCCTTGTAGAGCTCCTCGACCCTCCTCCTTATCGAGGCGACTTCGAGGGCCACGTCCATGGGCACCGGTATGAGCTCGCCCACCCAAGCCGGTATGGCCCCGAAGACGTCGTCAGAGGGCTCCACGTAGACCTTAGAGTCCTCGACCCCTACGACCCTCCAGACCCTCCCTCCCAGGATTATGCTAGGTGCCCCCTCGGTCCTCGTGGCCACGAACTCCTCGTCAAGGACCCCAACCTTGCGCTTTTCAGGCAGGGCTATCACGTCGTACTTCTTGACGTCTGGTATCATGGATAGGTTGCTGAGGTAGAAGTCCATCGTGGCCTTCCCAGCCCGCTTGAGGGTCGAGCCCGCGAGCCTGATTACACCCCTGTCCGATAGGAACCTGGCTACGTCGAGGAGCTCTTCGCGCGTCAGCTTCCTATACGGGTACGCTCCCCTGACGACCTCCAGGGCCTCGTCGACTTCTATAGAGCCCTCGTCTATCACGAGCCCAGCTAGCTGGTGGGCCAAGACGTCGAGGGCGCATTCGTGTATCCTTATACCCTCGAGCTCTCCCTTCATCGCCCTCCTAGCCAATACCGCCGACTCTATTGCGTCGTCCGAGGAGTAGGAGACTATGAGGCCCCTCGCCGCAGCCCCCACTCTGTGGCCCGAGCGACCGACCCTCTGCACTAGAGGGGTCGACTGTCGAGGAGACGTGAACTGGATCACGAAGTCGACGGAGCCTATGTCTATCCCGAGCTCTAAGGAGGACGTGCACACCAAGGCCTTGACCGAGCCCTCCTTGAACTCCTTCTCTGCTTGGATCCTCTCTTCGCGCGAGAGGGAGCCGTGGTGGGCCTTGACCTTGAAGTCGCTCGTCACCAATGCCAAGCGAGAGGCCAAGAGCTCGGCGGCCTCCCTCGTGTTCGTGAAGACGAGCACGCTATCGTGCCCTCTAATCTCGTGGGCTACCTTGGCTATGGCTGACGCCACGTGAGGGGTCACTTGGAGCGTCGACGCTAAGTCCTCGCGAAGGAGGGGTGCGTCGACCGTTATCAGCATCTCCCTTGGCATCGGAACTAGGATTACCTCAACCTCACCGTCGCTACCCGCCAAGAACTCCTTGACGGCGCCCACGGAGCCGACGGTGGCTGAGAGCCCTATCCTCTGCAACCGCCTCCCGGCTATTCTCTTGAGCCTCTCGAGCGCTATGGAGAGCTGGACGCCCCTCTTGTCGGCTACCAGCTCGTGTATCTCGTCTACTACGACCCACCGAACGCTCGCCAAGCTCTTCTTCAATAGCCTGCCTATGAGCAGGGCTTGAAGTGACTCGGGCGTGGTTATCAGCATGTCGGGGGGTCGC
Organism: Candidatus Nezhaarchaeales archaeon; assembly: GCA_036786905.1. Taxonomy (GTDB): domain Archaea; phylum Thermoproteota; class Methanomethylicia; order Nezhaarchaeales; family WYZ-LMO8; genus WYZ-LMO8. The sequence goes on from DAIQQE010000058.1 coordinate 2,592, forward strand.
TGGGCCTGCCTCCTCCTAGCGTGTTGTGGCGTGTCTCCGTGCCTGACCTCTATCCTGAGCCCCAGCCCCTCGGCGAGCCTCGAGAGCCTCTCCCACAGGTCCCTGTTCAGGGCCCTGAGGGGGGTTATGTAGATGCACAGCACCCCTCGGACCTCTTGCTCCCTCTTCAACCTCAACATCATGTCGAAGATCGGTAGGACAGCGGCCTCGGTCTTGCCCGTCCCTGTCGGGGAGACTATCAAGACGCTCTTCCCGGCCAGTATTGCGGGAATGGCTCTTTCTTGGGGCTCGGTCGGCCTAACGAGGCCTAGCGCTACCAGCTCCCTCCTGACTTCTTCGCACAGCAGGTCGAAGGCGTTCCCGGCCATTACCTCGATCGATCCTCGACGAGGAGCGTGAAAAAGCTTTAATTAAAATTTCTCTTTAGGTTTAATCATGAGGGCCTTCGAGAGCTTCGTTGAGAGGTACGGCGTACTGATAGAAGAGGAGCTGGCCAAGTTCTTGAAGGAGAAGGTGAGGGCCGCAGCTGACGAGAGGAGGAGGCGCGTAGTAGAGGAGATATCTAGGTTCACCCTCGGCGGGGGAAAGAGGCTTAGGCCTCTGTTGATGATATTGGGCTACGCCGGGTCCAAGGGGGTAATAGACAGCAGGATAGTGAGGGCCTCCATATCGATCGAGCTCGTCCACTCGTACCTCCTGATGCACGACGACGTTATGGATCGAGACGAATTCAGGAGGGGCAGGCCCACTGTCTGGAGGGCCTTCAGGGACGTGCACGCAGAGGCCTACGGGCTAGAAGAGGCCACCCACTACGGCTACAGCATGGCCATAATAGCCGGTGACCTAGCGGCGGCCTACGCGGTGCAAGCCCTCCTGTGGTCTGAGTTCGAGTACGACGTGGTCTTGAAGGCCGTGGAGCTGATGCAGGACGTGATAGAGAAGACGGGCCACGGGCAGATACTCGACATGGCTCTAGAAAAGGTGCCTCTGAGCGCCGTCAAGGAGGAGGACGTGCTCGAGGTCCACAAGCTCAAGACCGCGTTGTACACCATCGACGGCCCTCTGCGCATGGGAGGCGTCTTGGCCAGGGCGGACGAGGACCTCCTGAGAGCGTACTCGAGGTACGCCATCCCGGTCGGGATAGCCTTTCAGCTACAGGACGACATCCTAGGGGTCTTCGGAGACGAGGCCGTGGTGGGCAAGCCCGTCGACTCGGACATAAAGGAGGGGAAGAGGACCTTGCTGGTTGTCAAGGCCTGGGAGAGGGCCTCTCCAGAGCAGAGGAGGGTCTTGGAGAGGACCCTCGGCAACAGGCAGGCCTCTAAGGAGGACGTGGAGATGGTCAGGGAGATAATAAGGTCTACAGGGGCCCTCGACTACGTCCGCGAGCTGGCGCTGAAGCTGGCGCGAGAGGGCTCCTCGGCCCTAGACGAAGCCGACGTGAGCTCTGACGTGAGGGAAGTGCTTAAGGACTTGGCAAGGGTCGTCGTCGAGAGGGCCAAATAGCTATTCTTGGTAGACGACCCTGCCCTCCCCTATCGCCATGACCACCCTGCTCTCGAGGTCGAAGGGATCTCCGCTCCAGAGAACCATAGACGCGAGCTTGCCCGGCTCTATGGAGCCCAGGACGTCCGAGACCCCGAGTATCTTGGCGCTGTTGTACGTGATCGTGGACATCGCCTTGGCCCTCTCGTAGCCGAACCTCAAGAGGAACCTCAGCTGGAGGTGCAGGTTCCTCTGAAGGGTCACTGGGTGGTCGCTCATAAAGGCGAATAGGGGCTCCGCCTCCACCAAGTACTTCACGTTCCTCCAAGACTCATGCTTCAGCTCGGTCTTGTAAGGAAAGGCATCCAAGGGGCCGTAGACCAAGGGTATGCCCTGGGCCTTAAGCTCCTTGAAAACGTCCACTCCATGGACGTCACAAGCGTGCTCTACCGTGACCTTCAAGTTGAACTCCGACCTCAGCCTCAGAAGCGCCGCTATGTCGTCTTCCTTGTGGGCGTGGCACCTCAGGAGCTCCTCCCCTCTCAATACCCTTGCCAGCACGTCTTGCTGAGGCGTCAGCTCGTCGACGTCCTTCTTCCCCTTCTCGACCAGCCTCAGGGCCTTAGCAGTGCTCATGAGCTCCTCCCTCAGGATCGCCAAGACTCCCATCCTAGAGGTCGGCCTCCTCCCCTTCCACTTCCTCTGGGCCCTCGGGTTGTAGCCCAAGGCCATTTTTATGCCGGCGTGCCTCACGAAGGCCTTGTCGGCCGTCCTCTCGAAGTTCCTGATGACCGCCGCTCTACCCCCGATTATGTTGCCACTACCCGGCAACACGCACGAGTACAGGACTCCGTGCTCTAGCGACTCGACGAAGGCCTTGTCGTCCATGTAGACGGAGTCCAGGGCGTCGGCCAAGGTGACCACGGACTCGAAGGTCTCGTTGCTCTCCTCCTCGTAGCTCGGCTCGCCGCTCCTAACCATGCCTATGTGGCTGTGAGGGTCTATGAGGGCCGGCGTGATCACCTCGGCCTTGTGCAGCACCTCACCCTCGGGCCTCTCAGAGACGCTCACTATCTTGTTGCCTTCGAAGTTTACGTACTTCTCTTTAACCACCTCAAAGCCCGTATAAATCACGCGCGCGTAGACCGACTGCATAATCTCATCGTTGTCGAGGCAGTTCTTATAACGCTAACCAGCGCTACTGGACTCGGGCAGTGATGTGGGTTGAAAGCGATGAGGGGTGATTGGCTCTACCATGCTGAGCCCCTCGATACCCTTGAGCGCTGACTGGCTCCGCGGAAGGCTCTATAGCGAGGCCCTCAGGAGGAAGGCGACCGTAGCGATAGGGATCGGCGCAGAGAGGGAGGGCTATCCGGAGAAGGTCCTGAGGGACGCGAGGAGGGCCGTGGAGAAGGGGATGGCGCGCGTGAAGGTCGTTGGGCTAGACGAGGTCGTCGAGAAGCTGTCTCGGCAATGCGATGGAGTGGAGCTCGTGCCCTCTTGCAGGCCCGAGGCGGAGCTCGTGGAGATGTTGCTGAAGGGCGAGGTGGACGCCGCGATAAGGGGGACCCTCTCGGCCAACAAGACGCTGAGGGAGCTGAAGAGGTCCTTCGGGCTCGAGAAGGTCCACAGGGTCGCGATACTGGAGACCCCCCAGCGCACGGCATTCCTCTTGGCTCCAGTCGGAGTCGACGAGGGGAACGACGTGGACGACAAAGTCGAGCTGGCCAGGGGAGGGGTCGCGCTGCTGAGGGCCCTCGGCGTGAGGCCGGTGGTGGCGGTGCTCTCTGGCGGCAGGCTCGAGGACTACGGCAGGAGCCCCTTGGTCGACGAGAGCCTAAGGCAGGCGGAGGTCGTCGTCGAGAGGATAAGGAGGGAGCTGGGGGTGGAGGCCTACCACCAAGGGATACTGATAGAGGATGCCGTGAAGAGCGCAACGCTCGTCATAGCCCCGAACGGGATGACAGGGAACATGATATTCAGGGTCCTAACGTTAGTGGGAGGCGGAGGGGCCTTCGGGGCGCCGGTGATGGACGTCTTGCCGAGGGTCTTCGTCGACGTCTCGAGGGCTATGGAGGACTACACCGACTCGATCTCGCTGTCGGCGGCGCTGGTCAGCCTGGCAACGAGCTTGGTCCCGCCCTCTTGAGCCTTCTTGGTCGCTTTTAAGATCTCCCTCAGGCAAGGCTCCAAGTCGAAGCGCCAGCCGAGGGCTTCGTCGTAACAACGATAGGGCAGGGATTTAGCCTTGGCCCCGTACGCATCAACGATGTAGTAGTCGTAGTTTTTCAAGACCCCGTGCTCAATTAGCAGGTCCAAGAGATCTGTGAAGATGAAGAGTTCGTCGTAAGGCAGGGCCCCCGCTAACATGATCGAGGGGTGAATTGCCTGCTCGTAGCAAGTGCATGAGTAGGCGATGGGCTTTCCATCAAGAGACGCGAGAAAAGCGCGCAGTGCCTTCGTGCTTTCAAATCCTATTTCCAAGATGTAGGGAGAGGACTCTTCGAGCAGGAACGGGCACCAAGAGGGTCGCGTAGTCCTTATCAACCCGTTCTTACGCACGTGGTTCCTATAGTGATAGCTCAAGTTTTGAGGTGACGTCCCCATTTTGATGGCCAATGAGGTGATGGGCGTGAAAACGTCTTGTTCGAGGTGGTGCAGTATGTAGAGGTCGTAGAGGTCGAATTTAGGACTTGACGCTGGGGGCTCGAACTCATGGGAGGGGATGTCTTCGCAGGAGTCGATCTTTGAAATGATGTCCCTTAATAGGGCGGGCCAATTAAAGATCCAAGCATTGGCGGAGAAGTCGTACCACTCGAAGCCCATTACCACGTTCTCGAGGGCTAGCACCGGGCGAACTGCGTAATCACTTACCATTCCATCGCTTCGTAACGACTCGAGGAAGTGTGCGAAGTCGGTTCCTTTGTCGTCGGGTACCAAAAACTCGCAGTAAATTCCTTTACCGGTGCTTCCATAATACTGGGCCGCATGAACGACAAAATCGTGTCGCGATAGCGAGTCCAAGAGTATTTGGCGTTGCGCGACGGAATCGACTTGTAAGAGGCAACGTAGTGCGCGCAACCCTATTTTGTCATGGTTTGGAAATGCCCAGATCTTGAAGAATAAGTCCTTATTGAGCCTCTTAATTAGATGATGCACGTAAGAGACCGAAATACCGAGAAAATCCGCCAAATCCTTTAGCTCGGTTACCTGTATCCGATAG
>DAIQQE010000223.1:0-1328 GCA_036786905.1 Candidatus Nezhaarchaeales archaeon
CATCAATCACCTCTAGAGGGCATCAATTTCTAGTGGTCTCCTTTGAGGGCTTAAGCCTTGCGCCGGGTTAGGGCCACGGGAGCGCCGTTGCTGAGAGGCTCGTGGTAGCCCCAGACGCCGACGTGTTGGCGTCGCAGATGAGGCGGAGATAGAGGAAGGGCCGGCTTCCCGCAGGTCCACCCATTCGAGGTCCACTAAGCAGACCTCGAGGAGGTGGAGACTTGCTTCAAGCACATCGAAGAGCTCGTAAAGCTGTACGAGAGCGAATTAGCGAAGGCGAGGCTTAAAAACGCCTATGAGGAGCCTGTCCAACGACCATGACCTTCTTCGTTTGTCGGGCGACCCTTCGTCGCCCTCTACCTCTCCCCGGACCTCCAACGACCTTCCTTATCGAGCAAGCGCTCGGCGTATTTCAGCCCCAAGCGATCTTGTCCACGGAGTACTTCGCTTCACGAAAGCCCCAAACATGTACGTCGTAGGCTATCGCCTAGGCCTCGACGATCTCGGGCTCACCCAACTTCTCAGCAACGCTTCTAGCGGCGCTCACAAACAGCCACGTGAACCGCCTGCCTCTACTCCTGGCCTCGACGGCCTCGCCAACGCGTAAGACCTCCGCCAAGGCCTTCACGCACTCCTCAACGACCTTGTAAAGCTTTTCCGACGCTTGGATGGCATCGGCCTTGGCGACACGCTCTTTGGCTTCTTCAATGTACTTCTCGGCAAGGTCGAGCCTAGCTTCGGCAATAGCCCTTGGATCGGGTCTGTCGCCGAGGGCGAGGGAGATGGCATCGATTACGCTTAGGCCGCCCTCGAGCTCACGCAGCCCTCCTAGACATAGCGGGCCGATGGGCTGGCGCCAGCTTAAAATATTCAGTCGCGAGAGTCTACGCGGTGATAGGCCTTCGCCGAGCTGTTGAAGAGGCAGTTCCTCGAGCTGCTGGAGAAGGACCTGGAGTTCCGCTACGCCGTGGCTGGCTACTTGGGGCTATTGGAGATATTGAAGAGGCTCGACTCGATAGAGGAGGGCATTAAGAGGCTCTGGGAGGAGGTCAAGGAGCTAAGGGAGGGACAGAACAAGCTCTGGGAGAACGTCAACAAGCTCTGGGAGAGCACCAACAGGCTCTGGGAGGAGGTCAGGAACATCAACGTGAGGCTCGCGAGGGTCGAGAGGACGCTGGAGAAGCTGACGCTAGACGTCGAGGAGGAGGCTAGGATAGTAGTCAAGCAAAGGCTTAGGGAGATGGGCTACGAGGTCGACGTGGGGTCCCTAGTCCTGCCAGAGGTAGAGGTCAACATATACGGGGCCACCGATGAAGTGTGCGTCGTCG
>DAIQQE010000059.1:0-7247 GCA_036786905.1 Candidatus Nezhaarchaeales archaeon
CTTCGGTCACTATGACCGCTGCGTTATCTTCGAACTGAACCCATTGGCCATTCGGCCTCCTGAACGGCTTCTTTTGTCTGACCACTACGGCCTTCATTATCTGCTTCCTGAGCTCTGGAGTCCCCTTCTTAACAGATACTATTATCATGTCGCCCACGCTGGCCCCAGGAAGCCTTCTATGCCTGGTCTTGCCCCTTACGACACCTATCATCGCGACTTCTTGGGCGCCGCTGTTATCTGCACACTTTATTTTAGAGCCTGGGAAGACCGCTAGGCTAATTTTTGGCCTATACGATATCCCAGCAGCTACTTTTGGCCCTCGCTTAGCCATCGAGGTCCCCAGCTAACGTTGTGGACTCAAAAAGCCTTGCGGGGTATAAAAACTTAATTCCTTCGACTCCCTATAGCTTAGGCTATAACCGACTATGATTAGGAAATGGGCTTACCCAAGACCACGAAGCTGACGGTCTTAGCTAAGGGCCTACACTCCCCTATGACAACCTTATCGCCAACCTTGACGTCGAGGCAAGGGGGTAGGTGTGCATGGATCTTGCGCCTCCTCCTTTCGTACCTCTCGTACTTCTTCACATAGACCATGTACTCATGGAGGATCGTGGCCGTGGACTTCATCTTGGTGCTTACCACCGTGCCCTCCAAGATCTTACCCCTAACCGAGAGAGAGCCGTGATATGGACAGCAGGAGTCCTCGCACGTCCTTTCGGGGGGCTTGACACCAGGTATGCCCACGTTCCTTGTCTTCACCGCCTTGCTCATGGCTTTTGATCACCGCTGAGCGAGAGAGGGTTGTGAGGGCACTTAAAAACTTTCGCTCAAAGCTCAGCCTCCTACCAGCGCTTCTTGATCACCCGTTTTGCCCTGTCCTCGGGCCTCCCGACCAGGTGATTGCCCTCAACCTCGACTATGATGCCTGTGGGTAGCTTGAACCTGAAAATGCAACAGTCCTTGGGAATGACCTTTATCTTGCCCTCATTGCTCATTATCCTAATGGTCTTCATCGTCTCGTCGATGACGAGACCCTCGATTCCAACGTAACCTGAGTACGTGCTCTTAACCACCTTGACAGTCAAGCCTATTAGCTCGTGACTTAATATGTTGCGAGGGGTTATGGTCATGTGCTCTATCCCTCATCGACTGTCCACAACTATCGAAGACTTTGTGGTTCGGTAGATCGAGGGGTCTGAGTCTTTAGCTCACTTCGCCAGCTTTCTCTTCACTGCTTCGACGATCCTCGGCAAGACAACTCCCGTCTTCCCTTGCAAGAAGTAGTCCGATGTCCCGTCGAATGTCGCTGGGGTGGGCTCGAGGTTGACCTCGATCACTGTCGCCGGAGGAATCTTTCTCTTGACGAGTCGAGGGAGGTCAGCGGCTGGGTAAACCACTAGAGAGGTACCGCATACGAGCATCACGTCACACCTCCTGGCTTCCTCTAGGCTCCTAACGATGACGTCCCGTGGGATAGGTTCCGTAAAGTATACGACGTCCGGCTTCAACACGCCTCTGCACTTCTTGCAGAGAGGAGGCAATTCTCCTCTCTTCTTCATAGACAACAAGTCGTAGTCGCTCCTCGGATATCTCGTGCCACAGTCAATGCACCTCAACTTAAAGGCGCTGCCGTGAAACTCCACTACGTTTTTGCTCCCCGCCTTCTCGTGTAGGCCGTCTATATTTTGAGTGATCACGCACTTCAGTACCCCCATCTCCTCGAGCTCCGCCAAAGCGTAGTGAGAAGGGTTGGGCTGGGCCTCCTCAAGGTCCCCCAAAATCGAGGGGCGTGATAAGAGATCTTCCCAGAAGCCCTTCGGATCCCTCAGGAAAAAGCCGTAAGCCTCGTAGGCCCTCCTCTCGGCCTCGGGATTTTTGGTCCATATGCCCGAGGGGCCCCTGAAGTCGGGTATTCCGGACTCGGTCGAAACCCCCGCCCCAGTGAGGGCTATCGCATACCTCGACTTGACTAAGATCTCGGCCACTTGGTCAATGAGGGCTTCCACGTAATCCCCCAAAGAGAGTCAGTCAAAGGAGGCTTTAAGCTTATTTGATTTTGATGTTGTGAGAGTACATCCGCGAAGAGATGGCAGAGTAGTCGGGTGTTTTCGTGTTCCAAAGCTTGGCGACGAGTCCGCTACTTACCTCAAGCGCCGCTAGCTGAGAAAGTTGCGGGCGTGAGCTTAAGCAAGGGCTCCGTTGCTAAAGGATGAGCCGAGCTTTGGGAGGCTCCATGGTTTATTGACGGCCGAGAACAGGGCCTCTCGACTCATGAAAGAGCAATGCGCCAGATAGCCCCTCGGCTTGGGCGACTCGAGCTTCGCCAAGCTATTTCTACAAGAGGCAGAGAGGGCATGAGAGCATTTACTCTGGAGGCGAATGGGTTCTATTCCTCGCCTTGAGGTAATAAGAGGGCTTAAGGGCCTCTTCAGCGTGTAGTATTACCATTGTTTATAAGAGGCCGTCCTCACTCATAGACAGAGGCCTATGAGGGAGGGGGCCCTAGAGGGCGAGGCCTTAAGGCATAAGAAGGCCAATGCGGGCCTTAGGCTAGAGGTCTTGGACTCGACAGCGAACACCTTAAGAGAGGTACTAAAGCTCGTGATCGAAGGGGCCGACGTGGAAGACCTGAGCTTGGCGGAGAGAAAGGCGAAAGAGCTCTATAGGACCGCCTTGGACGTATGGGCTAAACTGAGGGAAAGGCGTTTGGTAGAAACGTACCATAACGCGGTATAAGGCTTGCGCGTAAAGTAGCGTAAGGGTTCTTGCCGAAGGCTCGTTTTCTTCTACGAGCGCACTATGACCTTGAAAAGCCTTGAAAGGGACGCCATGAGTGTCGTGATATAGGAAGGCATGTGGGCGGAGCTGATCATGGTGTTTTTCGCGTAAGTCCTTGGGTTTCAGTTAATCTTAGAATAAGTGCGCACGTGTAGTCGTGACACGTCGAAGGAAAACTTAAAGCGTATTGTGGTTGGTCTGGCTAAAGAGCGTCAAAGCCATTTAAGCAAGGACCTCGACTTAAATGTTACTCAAGGTATGATCTAGGCTGTGTGCCTCGGATAAGCACGACTTGTCAGCCGTACTTTCGGCCGTTTAGGTGTTAAGTTGGCCATTGATTTGTGTATCGAGGCCTGGCTTCCTCAAGCAACTTGAGTAACGATTCGCAAAAGCGTCTACGCGTCTAAGGTTTATCGCCAGCTTCTCAAGTAGGACGTCCTCGTCTATATTAAGCGATTGGATCCAAGCCTCGACTTGCTTTTCAATTGGCACCACGAATATGCCCGAGTTCTCGAGGACCTTGACCTCGTCTCTGGCCTTCTCGTAGTTCCACTTGGGCATTAAGAACTTCTTTATCTTGACCCTCCTAGTTTTTATGGCCGCTATGATCTTGCCCGCACCTCTCCAGTCAAGGCCTCCTACGGGACCCACCCTACCTTTAATGTCAACTTTACCGGTCATGACGGTTGATGGATCTGATGGATGGCCTGAGAGCTCTGAAATTGCCGCCACGCTGAGGGCCAATCCTAAGCTTGGGCCCGACACGCCACTTCCTGGAACCCCCTCAAGTGGGCTCACGACTTGGAACCTGAAGTCGTAGTCGCTCATGTCTATTCCCAGCTTGTCCTGCACGTACAGTTTAATGTAGTCCACCGCGTTCTGAGCGCTTTCAATTACGCTTACGTCCTCGACGGGGGTTCCAGGGGTCAATGCGAGCGTCTTCGCGGCCCCCGTAACGCTCACCTTCCCCTGCCCTTTCCTGACGATGCACTCCACTATTAGCAACAGCCCTCTTCTTCCTTGAGAATCGGTCGCCAAGCCTAAGGCTACTCCAGGCTCTTCAGTGATCATGCTTTCTTGAATGTCCATAAGCTCCTTGTCGATCTCTGGCTCTAGGAGCTCAGCTGCCCTCTGGAAGTGATAGAGCCTGATCTTGTAAGTTTCAGGGGTCACCTGTGAGAGGGCCTCGAGGCTCGTAGAGCCCAAGACCTCCTTAAGCCTCTCCAAGTCCTCTCTATATACCTGTGATGCCTCCGAGGCCTTGAGGCCAGATGCCGCTGCCTTCACCATTTCGCTTGCGGCTACGACTTCTTGACTACGGAGCCTATTGGCCTCTCTTATGACCTCAGCTATAACTCTAGGCGACACGACCCTGAACTTCTTGATTATATTTAACACGGTTTCAGGTGTCACCTCGCTATGGAGATGAGGTGCATACTGCTTCAAGTGCACCCTTATTACGTCCAGCCTCTCTTCATCGTTTCTTGGAAGAGGCACCTCTATGATGTAAGGCTCAAACCTGTTGAGCACGGCCTCGTCTATTGCGTCGAGCCTGTTCGTTGCTGCTATGACTATCACGTTTTCCAATGGCTGCAATCCATCAAGCTCTGTCAGTATTTGAGCAGTAAGCCTGTCGCTTACTGGGTCCCCTTTCCTTCTACCGGCTATGACGTCGAACTCGTCAAAGAAAATTATGCTGGGGGCATGCTTCCTAGCGAGCTGGAATAGGTCTTTGATGTTTTTCTCGGGCTCCCCTACCCACTTCGCGTTTATGAGTAGTTGCGCGGCTGGGACGTAGAAGAAGGTCGCGTCATTTTCCTTGGCTATGGCCTTGGAGATATACGTCTTGCCACAACCCGGCTCTCCCCATAACAGAAAGCCCTTGGGAGGAACCCAGTTCAGCTTGCTCGCAAGCTCGGGTTTAAGGCTTAGTGAGATCATCTTGAATATCTTCTCTTTGATCCCGAATAGCCCGCCGATGTCGCTGTAGTTCACGGCCGGCTTTACCTTTAACACGCAACTTAAGACCTCTGAGCTCTTCTCCTGCTCCATATAACCTCGAAGTTCTCGAGCCACGAGCTTGAAGTCGTCCACCGTGACCTTGTAAGAGAAGTCGTCCTTTGAAAAGCCAAATTTCTTGAACATTCTCTCTCTTAGTGGTTCCACCTTCTTGGACCTGACCTTGCTACATGCATCAATGATGTCGAAGGGGGTAAGTTGCGTTTGCCTGTAAACACTTACCGACTTCTCTAGAGCAGACATCACCTCTTCGGGGTCGAGGTAAGTCCACCCGTACTTCTTGAGCTCAGCCCTCAGCACGGCGAGCAACATGTCCCTGGTGATGTTTTGGTCGAGGTCAATTACGAAGGCCCTTCTTCTGATGTCTTCTCTTATGGCCTCAAACTTGTTCGTGGCAGCTATCACCACGACTCTTTTGTTGGTGTTCATTATCTTATTGAGATGCTCTATGAAGGTGTCCTGCAATCTTATGTCCTCTCTGTCGGCTCCGTACATTGGTTGCTCTACCTTCAAACCGATGCAGTGAAACTCGTCGAAGAAGATCACGCTGGGGACTTCTTCAGCCCTCTTGAATATGTTCGCCAAATTCCTTATCGATTGTCCGTAAAGCGGATGGAATATTTCTTCTCCGTTGACGAGTATGGGCTGTACGTAGACCCCCAACTCCAATCCATGGACTATGGCTTCTCGGAGACAGACCTCGGCCAACAACGTCTTCCCAGAGCCCGTCGATCCCTTTAATATAAAGAACTTAGGCGGAGGGGCTCCCTTGAACAGCTCTCTCACAACGGGATCCTCGATAACATGATAGGCTATAGCGGTCATCAACGCCTGAAACTCCTTGTCCCTGCCTATCAAGTCCTCTTTCGTCTTTGGAAAGAGCTTGTTTAGCTCTCGGAGCCTCTTCTTGAGCTTGTGGGGCGTGAGTCTGGCCTTTCTCCACTTCCTATACTCCTTATTCGCCAGATAAAGCGGTATTGATAGTATAAGCCTAAGCCTAGGCCTTACCAACCACCAAGGCTTTTCTTCCTCAATCTTCCTCATCAATAAGCTCATACCAACCCCTCCAACGAGCCACGGCATACGTTAAGCCCATGACAGAAGAGGCTATGGAAGATACCAAGAGACCTCCCAGCTTAAGGGATACGGCATCTGTTGTGAGGAAAGCGTAGATATGCGAGCCAAGAGTCCAAAGAGCTACGACAGCCAGCGAAACCAAAGAGGCGTAGAAGAAGTACTTCAAGGCAAGGGCCACGCTATCTAGGGGGCCCCACCTACCAGCCTTCCTGCGCTTCATGTCCCTGAGGTCCAGCATTAACGTGATCCCGAAAAGCGAGGTGAAGATCGCGTGAGGGATCATCATCCATGAGTCTGCGTCAAAGTATCGGACCGGAATGTTCACGCTGATAGGCCTTGAGTCTTTCTCAAGACCCAAATACACTAGAAGCCTTAAGGTCACGTTAGCTGGACATACGTAGGTTTTTACGGTAACCTCTGACGAAGCGCCAGTCTTAGCAAGGGTGAGGTTGAAGGGCGCTAACGATCGGAAGACGAACTCGCCTTCGCAAGCCCTCTCAGTCGAGGAGTCAAGCTTAACGATTACGGTTCCGTAGAACAATCCTTGGAGGAAGCTTTCAAGTAGCTCTACCTTAGCATGACCCGGAAACGAATATAGTGTTACGACTCTTTCTTTTCCATATAGCCTAACGACTAGGGCCTCTCCTGGGACTAGCGTTATCTTGTCACTCCTCACCTCAATGGTGGCCTGCTCTTGGGCACTCGCGCCAATCAAGCTCAACTGCACAGTTGCTAGCAAGACTAATACGAGAACGGGGACCCTCAAGCTTCTGTCCCCGAGAGCTCACTACACAGCGCTTCATAAAAACTGCTCCTCAAAAGACGTAGTCATGCTCGCAATGAGAAGACCAAAACCAGATAATGTCCGACTACACGCATGGGGCTTATAGCTAAGATAGGCTTTCCTCTAAGTCTGTAAGGCATATCGGGTTGGATCAAAGCGATCTGGAGGTCTGCGCTCCTTCCGTACAGTTGGTGAAAGGCACGATAAAAATGGAATAAAAAATAAACAGAAATATGATGAGTAGCTGTTTTGTTCTGCTTCATTAATGCTTCAGGGTAACGAGCACTTGCTGAGGTATGGCCACAGGCAATCGTCCCAAGCATCTACGTGGGTCGTCACCCATCCGATGCTACTCGGCAGAGAGTACTGTATTCCGCCCGGCCAGGCGTGGCCTCCTCCAATTATCTCGAAGTACACGACCTTTGCGCCAGTGGCTGCTGTGTAGATGTATCTGACCACTGCCGTCTTCTCGCCTATGGCTGGCCAGTACACCCCCCTCGCCTTTGGATCAGGCCAGTAAGCCACCTCCGGCACTGGGTTACAGCCGAGCTTGTCTACAAGATACGCAACGGCCTTGCGAGCACGG
>DAIQQE010000224.1:0-1303 GCA_036786905.1 Candidatus Nezhaarchaeales archaeon
ATGCCATAGAGCTTTTGCAAAGAAAGGGGGTAAATATAAAATGGGGGGATGATCTAACAACGCCTGTTTTAAGGATGCTGAGTAAGGAATATAGTGGCTACTACTTCATAATTGACTGGCCGACCGAAACGAAGCCCTTCTACATAAAGCCCCGCCAGGATAATGTCAAGATATGCGAAAGCTTCGACCTTATGTGGTGCCACATAGAGCTCGCAAGCGGTGGAAGCAGGATATATCTTCGAGAAGAGCTCGAGGAAAGTATCAAGCGCAAGGGGCTCGACATCGAGAGCTTTAAAGAGCACTTAAGAGCCTTCGACTACGGCATGCCCCCTCACGCTGGCTGGGGGCTAGGGCTTTCAAGGCTCCTCATGGTACTATCTGGCAGGCAAAATATAAGAGAGGTGGTGCTCTTCCCGCGCGACAGGACTAGGTTGACCCCTTAAGTTAACAAGGTTGTTAAAGGATGACGAAAAGCCTTCTCTTCTGGTGTAGAAAGTGCAATGTCCCCCTTCTCTCCCGAAGTTGCGATCTTTGCGGAGATAAGGTAGCGATCAGAGAAGTAATCATAACCCCACCAGGCAACATAAAGCCCATGTTTGCCGAGGAGAGAGGGAGGCTTTTGCAGTCAATAAGCAAGCAGTATGGTGAGGACGTGGCATACCTCATAGCTCCAGAAGACAGGGTATCGTTGCTCAACAAAGTACCCCACATAGACTTGGCCTATGAGGTGATAGTCGACGGCCACGTATTAGGCCTTTGGGAGTACAACGTTAAGAAGGGGGCGTTCTGCTTCATCCCATACATGGAAGGGGCGAGGAGGATGGCCAAGCAGAGGGCAAGGAAGTGGTTCTTAGTTGACAAGGGTGCCGAAGAGGCCATAGCAATGCAAGGGAAGAACCTGCTAGCACCTGGCGTCAGAGAGTATGATAGAGGTGTAAACGAAGGAGACTTCGTGTATGTGGTTAACGAAGAGTGGAAGGCAATAGCAGTAGGCAAAGTGACTCGAGGGTTTGAGCGAAGACTAGAGGAGGGAAGGGGGATGGTGGTCAGGATTAGGCATCACGATTTGGCCAAAGACGCAGAGATTCTAGCAAAAGGAGCTACGTGGAGCGACGTGATCAAAGCCAATAGGAGCTTCCTCGAGATGAAGGAAAAGGAAGCCATAACCTTCATTCAAAGGGTCTCTGCTGAGAACGACGACCCCGTGCTCGTATCCTTCTCTGGAGGGAAGGACAGCTTAGTCACGCTATTGCTTGTTAAAAAGGCCTTAGAGCCCTTGGGCAAGAGGTTTTATGTATTATTC
>DAIQQE010000060.1:0-611 GCA_036786905.1 Candidatus Nezhaarchaeales archaeon
GTCGTCGTCGGCGCTAGAGGCTGCAGCGGGCTTCGTGAGATAGTAGTGCCCTCTGGTGCTAATCAATGCGGAGTCCACGTGAACCCCCACGACCCCAAGGACATAGCCTGGGGGGTATCGGCCGTGCTTTCAAGTCCCGACAGGGGGAGGTGGATGGGCGTCAACGGGAGGAAGAGGGTCTTAGAGAGCTTCACCTGGGATCGCACGGCCTTGAAGACCTTGGAAGTCTATCGAGAGGTCTCTAAGAAGCGTTAGGAGCCTGCGCACGATTTTGGAGCGCCACGGGTCTACGAGACGTGAGCCACGACGAGTCGAAGAACCGTCGCTTAAGGCATCTCCCTCGTAAGCTTCTTGGGCTTCCAAGGGTTGCTTGAGTACTCCTCCAATACTCGCTCGTAAAGCCTGATGGTCCTCTCCCCCACGGAGTCCCAAGAGTAGAGCTCTCTCACCCTCTGAGCTCCATTTCTCCCCATCTCCTCAGCCATGCTCTGATCCCCTATTAGGCGCTCTATCGCGTAGCTCAATGCCTGAGCGTCGCCTGGGGGCACCTTTAGCCCGCTGAGGCCATCGACCACTACCTCTGAGAGGCCACCCACGTCCGAGGCCACCAC
>DAIQQE010000060.1:621-7209 GCA_036786905.1 Candidatus Nezhaarchaeales archaeon
GGCTTCTCCATGGCCATCGCCTCCAACGCCACTATCCCAAACGGTTCGTAGAGGCTCGGGAAGACAGCGACGTCGCAAGCTGCGTAGAGCTCGTAGAGCTCGATGTCCTCTACGAAGCCCGTGAAGTAGAACTTATGCCAGAAACCGCTTCTATAGACCTTGTCCATGAGGTCCTTGCGCATGGGGCCCTCGCCGACGAGCACGAACTTCACGTCTTGCCTCCTCGACAGGAGGGATAGGGCAGCGTCGACAAAGACGTGGGGGCCTTTCTCGTACACCATTCTCCCGACGAATAGCACTATCTTCTCCCAGTCCTCGGCGTACCTCCTCCTCACCTTACGGACGTCGAGTTGCAACTTCACCTCAAAGGGGTTGATGCCGTTGGGTATGACCGATATCTTGTCCTCGGGCACTCCCAGGAAGCGTGTGAGCTCGCTCTTCATGTAATTGCTACAGACTATCACCCTCCAGCTCTCGTAGGCCAGCCACCACTCGACTTCGTGTATGTGCCTCTGAAGCGCCTCGTGGAGCGCCCCACGCCTCCTTCCGTACTCCGTCGAGTGAATGGTCGCTATCAAGGGCTTTCTCAGGAGGTGTTTGAGGGCTACGCCAGCAGTGGCCGCGAGCCAGTCGTGGACGTGTATCAGCGATACATCCTCCTCTTCGAACGCGGCCTCGATCATGTTCAAGTTGAACTGATGCACCCAAGAAGCAAAGTCGCTAGAGGTGAAGTCGTGGCTCTCGACCCTAACTATCTTCAAGTTCCTCTCCTGCTCGATCCTCGGAGTCTCGGGATAGTCGAGCGTTATCACCGTTACCTCCACGCCCCTTTGCGCTAGCGCCTTCGAGAGCCAGTAGACGTGGCGGGCCAGGCCGCCGACGATCCTCGGTGGGTACTCCCAGCTCATCATCAAGACCTTCAAGAACCTTCCAGCACCTCCATCACTATTGATGCCATGTCCCTCGAGCTCAACGCGATTTTCGCTCTGTCGCTGGGTACCCTGTACTCCGCCAGCACCCTCATGTACGCTTCTTCAGACCTCGCGACCACCAGGTCGGAGAAGTGTAAGAAGCGCATCTCCAGGCCGTGGACGCTAAGGCTTAGCAAACTCCTCTCACCGGTCCTCATGCTCTCTACGCTGTGGATTGATGCTATCAAGGGCTTCCTCAAGAGCCTCTTGGCTAGGGAGCCTAGGAGGGCACCCGTCCACTCGTAGGAGATAACCAGCTCCACTTGAGAGGGATCGTAACGCTCATGGAATAGCTCGGACATGGCTCTGGCGAAGTCCCCCAGAGCCGATATCACGCTCGTGACTATGTTCGTGTTGTTCTTTATTGTTATCGCGACGTGCCGGTACGTGATGCCATCCTCCTTGAAACTCACGTCGTCGTGCCAAGGATGCAGGACTACAACATCGTATCCTCGGCTCGCTAACTCTTCAGAATCCTCTCTGACCAGTGATCCGATGACTCCATCGATGTGCCACGTCACAGCAAGCATCAACGACGTGCACCGCGTCTCGTCAGCTACTTATGGAGAGGACTGAGAGAACCCCCTTATAAGTGAGGTAGAAGCGCCCCTCACTTTCATTTACGTACCCTAGGTCCCTGCAACACCTCAGCAAGTCTTCGACTCGAGACCTCTCTAGAGGGTGTGCGTGCCTGACTATCTCATCGACGTCGACGGCCTTCTCGGCATTCACGGCCGATAGGAAGTGCATAGTCGACAGTATTTTGTGAAGGAGCGACGCCAACTCCTCCCTCACGTCGACCACCTCATGAAGTACTCCACATACGGGTCGCACCAGTGGCTCCAGTACTGAGCATAGTTCTTCACTGGCACGGGGTTTAGCGAGCACTCGCCAGGCTCGTGCGGGTTTAAGCCCACGGGCAAGCTGAATAGCTCGCTCACGTACCCGATGGCGCCCTCTGAGATCATGTGATCCAAGTTGTTCACCAAGACGCCGTAGGGGTCCAAGCCCAGGCACTTCATGACCTCTATCAAGTAAGGTGTGTCTCGAGGCCAGACGACGGGCCCGTGATACTCTAGGTCCCCCAAGTAGGGCCTCTCCTCAACCCTCCTAGTAACCACGCCGAAGACCTCCCAACCACCCCCCAAGTACACCAACCTCCTCTTCACGATCATCTCCTCGATCTGCCTCCAGGCCTTCGAGATCTCGTCTATTCCATAGACTGAGTTTTTAAGGAGAGCGAGCGCTGCGATGCCGGCTGAGCTTGGTGTCCAGTCCCTTGCCCCAGTTGACGGCTCTACGGTCAGGGGCGGGAGGAGGCCTGCCACATGGAACCACTTCTCATAACCTTCCACGAGCTCATCCCTCAGCACCTCAATATCCTCGCAACCCCTCAAGTCGGCGTCCCTAATAGCGTCGAGCAGGTTGTCCAGGCCCTCTATGAAGAGGGCGTTCACCTCGACTAAGGCGAACAGGTTCTCTGAAGAGAACTTGGACAGCCAACCCCATGGCAGCCTAAGGGGCCACTTAACCCCCTCGACTTCGTAGAGCACGTCTATCCAAGAAGAGTTGGCCTTAGAGAGCACTAGTCCGTCCTCGACCCTGCAACCCGAGAAACCTTCCTCGCTCTTCATAAGCTTGCAAGCAAGCAGAGCGAGCTTCGCGGCCTCCTTGACGAGCCTCTTGTCGTGGGTCAGTTCATAGAGCTTTGCAGAGACGCTAATTAATTGAGGGACCGCGTCGCTTACATAGTCCCCTCCGTCCACGAAGACCCTGAGGCCTCGAGAGTTGTATGCCGTTGATATTAAGCCCCTCACCAATTTGATCAGCCAGCCCGAAAGGTCTAGGACTTTGGCGTAAGTCATCAAGTTCCACCGCAGGCCCTCGATTAAGTCCCTAGCCCAAGCCCTCCTAAACCACATCGAGCCAGCCTCTGGAATTAAGATAGAGTTCGATGGCACTCCGAATCTCAGCAGCCTATCGACCCTCAAGACTATCGCGTCGATGACTTGGGGAGGGGCCCTGCCCTTCGCCCTCTCGCTAAGCTCTTCGCGGAATTTTTTCAACATCCTGCTTGCCTTGTGATCGATTCTCTCGAACTTCGGCCTTCTCAAATGAACCTCGATGATTATCGTCCCATCTTCGGACGTAAGAGCTACCGGCGCGCTCACCCGGTACACGTGCTTGACGAAAAAGACCTTTCCATCACTAATGGTTCGAAAACCGTCGCCTAGCTTGTAAACCCAGTCGAGCTCTTGGTTTATATAGGTGACTGACGAAAAGCCCTTCACGACCAACTTCAACGGCATGCCCTTCGGCTCAACAACCATCGCATCGCCTTGTTGGATTATCTGGATAGGCGCTCTAATCCCTGCCTCCATGTCGTAGAAGGCGAAGAGGGGTACGAAGACCGACGGCCTAGACGCCGAAGCCTTGATAAGGCAACGACCTTCTTCGGTTCTGATAGATATCTCAACTTCGTAGAGCCCTCCCAACTCATCGACGTATTGGTAACGGGCTGCGCTTCTCCCGGCCACTACGCATACGGGTCTAAGCTCTTGAGAGCTCAAAGGCTTGTAATACACGGCGTCCAAGACCTTGTATATGGAGTTACCCAAGGGGCCCACTAGCAACCCTTGCCAAGAGAAGTCTCTATTGCCACCGTGAAGTACTCCAACAGGAGTAGGTATCGGAGCATCAAAGCTAGACGTAGAGTACTCCACTAAGACATCTTTCAAGAGAACTTGCTTGTTCCTCGCGTAGTCCCAGTCGGGGTCCTCGGAGCACTCGATCCTGCAAAGGGGCTCGAAATCCTTCGAAAAGAGGATTTCAGTCATTTC
Source organism: Candidatus Nezhaarchaeales archaeon (assembly GCA_036786905.1). Classification (GTDB taxonomy): domain Archaea; phylum Thermoproteota; class Methanomethylicia; order Nezhaarchaeales; family WYZ-LMO8; genus WYZ-LMO8. Next base: position 4,433 of record DAIQQE010000060.1, read on the forward strand.
GCTCACGACACCAGAGCTTGATGCACAAGAACGGATCTCACGCGAAGCTAAGGCCTTGAGCTCTCTAAGATCTTAATCACGGCGTCGAGACAAAAACTCTCCACACTTTCAGCGACTTCGCTTATGGCGTCTGCAAGGTCGCTCCAAAACAGTACCTCCTTGATCCACCTCTGCAAGTGGCCACCAATTAGGTGGGCCTTCACGACCTCTCTGTCCAGCGATCTGAGCGCTTCTAAGACCTCGGCTAGAGAGTGCGCCCTATAGACCTCTCTTCCGCCCCAAACGAACTTGAAGGCGTACCTCGGCGGCGTCTTGACCCTCCAAGCATACCTCCTCACCCCCCTTAAGTACTCCTTTAACACCTCCTCGTAAAGCGCTAGTATCGAGAATAGATAGCTGGTGTAGGCCTCGAGGGGCTTTTTGAAGGGACTAAAGTAGAGGTGCACCTCCCCTGATGGACCCCCTTTCGACGACATGTAGTAGAAGTTGTCGCTCACCCCCATGTTCCTCCAGTGCCTGAGGTGTTTGCCGCCCACTGCCTTCGCGTACATCCCGAGCTCCTCGTAGAGCTCTATGGCCTTGAGCTGTAGGTCCGAGCCCTTCCAAGGACTTAAATCCTTCTCCGCGTCGGCCCAACTTATGGTGTTCCAAGGGGGCACGTCGTAGACGTCCACCGGCTTGTACCTTTCAACTGCCTCGCTCACGGTCATAGGCTCCACGCCCTTGGCCCTGAGCTCGCAGGGCAACCACTTCAGGAACTCTATTATGCCCGACTCAGGCCAATGATGCTCACCGAAGGTCTCAAAGTCCATGGCTATGAAGACGAGATCGCCGTGGCTCAACGCTATCCAAGTCGCGTACTTATCGGCCGTTAAGGGGTATTGATCCCACGAGGAGTTAGAGAACCTGAAAGCCACGTCATCGCTCAGCCTGTAGTTCCTCAACAACAGCCTCAAATCGCAACCGTAGGCTGAGTAGACGTAGTTGGGGCTGCGCCAAGCCAGAACCCTCTCGACCCCTTCAGTCACTGACGCCTTAAAGCCCATGTCAAAAAATAGCCTCCCTATGTCGTTGTTGTATATGAATTCCGTGGCCTCGGCCGTCCTCGCCTTGAAGCCGAAGACCTCCCAGAGCACCTCTCTGCTCTCCTCGACTTGCTCCTTAAGCTCGTCTAGGCTCCACAATAGAGGGGAGATGCTATGGTAGTACGTCTGTGCCACCAGCTCGACATTTCCCGAATCGACCATTTTACGCACGAGATCTATGATGTCAGGAGAGTACTCTAGCGCCTGCTCGATCCACAAGCCGCTCATGCTTAGCGAGAACTTGAAGTTGTCGCCCTTAATGCCCTCCCAGAGCACCTTGAGGGCTGGCCTATAACACTTTGAAGTAGCCCTTTTAAAGACCTCCTCGTTCAATTGTCGGTCGTAGATGGCATCGACTCCCTCAGAAACGCGCTTGGCCAAACATAGAGTGCTATAAGGCTTTAGCCTCATCGGTTGATGGAGCTCGAACATGAAAATTACGCTTCTGCTCATGGACTGCTGACCCTTAGAGTCTTAAAAAAGCATTATATAAGTCCTTAACTCCCTTAAGAACAAAGACGTGTACTTTAAGGAGATGTCATCGATATGCCTCTGAGCCATCAACGCAGGCAAGTGATAATCAGCATAACCCCTGACCTGAGCTTGGACGTCGGCAACACCTACGCCGGTGGCTTGGGCGTGCTTGAAGGTGACAAGTTCTATGCCGCCTCGAAGCTTGGGCTGAACTACACAGTCCTAAGCCTCCTCTACAAAAATGGGTACGTAGACTATCAATTCGACAGCCAAGATAACCCGATACCACAACCTCAGCCACAACCAAAGGAATTCCTTAACAGGCTGAGAACCTCCGACGAGATGACTGTCAGGGTTAGAGGGGAGGCCGTGCGCGTCAGGGCTCTCGAGTACCCAGAGGGTACCGCCAAGGCACTTTTCTTCAGCGTCGAGGGGCCGGAGTGGGCCGCTAAGTTGACGGAGAGGCTTTACATAGAGGACAGCGCTGAAGAGCGCTTCTACAAGTACACGCTCTTGGCCAGGGCCTCTGAGGCATACATACGTCAGAACGTATCTCTCGATAGCATAGAGTACATAGACCTTCAAGAGGCCTACGCGGCCCTCCTCCCGCTGTTCTTGAGGATACCAGGCAAGTACAGGCTGGTCATACACACCGCCGGTCCTTGGGGTCACCCAACGTTCTCTCGAGAGCTCTTTAGGAGGGAGTACGGATACACTTTCGTCGACCACGACATAGTGCTGACAGAGCTCGGGCTCGCTGCCTCTAAGCAAGCCTTCGCGGTCTCGGCCAAGCACCTCGACATATTACTGAAGGTATTCCCCCACCACAGCGAGAAGCTCACGTACGTCACCAATGGTGTGAACTTGGAGAAATGGATGGATGCAGAGCTTAGGAGAAAGTACGAGAACCACGAGCTCACCCTCGACAGGTTCATTGACGCGAGGCAGAGGCTTAAAGAGGAGCTCATAAGCTTCTTGAGGAAGTTCAAGGACGTAAACTACGACGGCAAGTTCATAGTCGTGTGGGCCCGGAGGATTGTGGCTTACAAGAGGCCGGACTTCCCCATCAGGCTCATCACCGAGTTGAAGGACTTGCCCGTGATCCTCGTGGTAAGCGGCAAGGCCCACCCACACGACAGCAAGGGATTGGAGTACATGAAACTGTTTAAGAGATTGCACGAGGAGAACGAGAACGTCGTCTACTTGTCCAACTACTCA
>DAIQQE010000225.1:0-1290 GCA_036786905.1 Candidatus Nezhaarchaeales archaeon
AGATAGGGCCCAAGAAGCAAATATAACCCCAAGCTGTAGTAGAAAGAGCGAAAACTAAGGGGAGGAGCATGGAGGAAAACGTTGTGATAGTCGGACGGAAGCCCGCCATGAACTACGTCCTTGCGTGCCTCACGCTGTTTCACCAAGGCTTCGCTGAAGTGATAATAAGGGCAAGAGGGAGAGCGATATCGAAGGCCGTCGACGTTGCGAATATTGTAAAGGAAAAGTTTATTCCGACTGCTAAGGTTAAGAGTCTAGAGCTTGGCAATGAAAGGCTCGTGACCGAGAGGGGGGACGTCGTCAATTTAAGTACCATAGCGATAACGTTAACGAAGGAGTGAGGGATACGGGTTGCAGTTTCCGGTGTGTTATTTCTGTCTTAAGACGGGCCTTTTGTGTAAGACCTGTGATGAAAAGTTGAAGAAAGGCGAAATAACGAAGCTGGATATTGAGGTCGCTAAGTGGTTTCTAGACAACGAAGGTAAATACCCACAACTTAAGGACTGCACGTTCTACAAAGCCGTCCAAAAGGACAACCTATTGGTCGTGCTCATTGGGTGCAAGAACAAGGGGCTCACGACGCTTTGGAGGAAGGTAGGTAAAGCATTAGGTGACGAGAGGGGCGTTAATGTTAGGATAATTGAGAGGACCTCTTCTTTAAGGAATTTCTTGAGCCAGCTGTTGTTTCCGGCTAAAGTGGTCTCACTCAACACGATATGGTTGCCAGACGGTTCCTGTGAAAGCACAGTCAAGATAGCGCCAGAGGACTTGAGGAGACTACCAGCAGATGCGAAGGCGTTAGAAGAAGTGATACGAGAATTGGTAGGGGAAACGGTTTATATCGCCACCTAATAGGTAATGCGTTGATAGCGATGACGGTCATAGACTCTATGGAGACGTGGAGAAAGACCCACAGGAACTCCGAAATCGCACTATTGCCCGACGGATCTGAGGTAGTGTTAATTGGCTGGCTCCACGAGGTAAGGGACCTAGGTAGCATTAAGTTCTTGTTGCTTCGAGATGCGTCAGGTATAGTCCAGGTAACGATTAAGAGGGATGCCGTTGATCAAAGCTTGTTTAAGAGGGTCTCTCAAATAACTCGTGAGAGTGTCGTGGCAGTAAAGGGCGTGGTCAAGAAGAGTGAAAAAAGTAAGCTCGGAGTAGAGGTTTTACCACGTGAAATTAAGGTGCTCAATTTATCTAAAGCACCTCTGCCCTTAGACGTCACAGGCAAAGTCCCAGCCGACTTCGAGACACGCATGAATTCTAGGTTTATGGATCTAAGAAGGC
>DAIQQE010000226.1:0-1286 GCA_036786905.1 Candidatus Nezhaarchaeales archaeon
TTCACATATGGCCCTGCCAACGATTATGTAAGAAGCACCCGCCTTGAGGGCCTCGACTACACCTCCGCCTTGAACTAACACGCCCGGTGAAAATATGGGCAAGCCCCCAACTATTTCCCTCACCTGTCTTATAGCCTCGGGCCTCGTGGCTCCCACAACAACTCCGTCGGCACGCCACTTCACAGATTTTCTAGCAAAGACCCTGTACAGCTTGTCAAATATCCCTAGCTCCTCATCATAAACTACGGCTTCGAAGAACTCCGAGGCCCCTTTGTTGCTCATCAAGGTTACGACTATGACACCTTTATCCGACTCCTTGGCCAAACGAAATACGTCTTCTAAGCCGTCGGCCCAGCCCGGTAGCGGGACCACGGTTATGGCGTCGAACCCCGCGTCGAAGTACGCAGAGGCCTCGACAAAGTTCGTGGAACCTATGTCACATGTCTTGCAATCAGCGATGACTGGTAATCCCAAGGAGTGTGCCCTGCGGATTAGATCTCTTAAGCTCTCGACTCCTCGAGGTAGTATTAGGTGCTTATTCACCTTAATGCAACAAACGTAATCTGCTGTTTCGCGGAGTATCTTCTCGGCTTTCTCAAGAGCGCCAGGCCCCTTTACGTCGAGCGCCAGCACTATCCTACTCCGGTTTTGCTCTGTAGCCCTTGTTATCATTTCAAGAAAGCCCATGTTCTCGTCCCTTTAGCGATACACAGATAAGGTTCCCGAGCTTTTAGTGTTAGCGGGCAATGACGACGGCAGGTATTGTTGATTGGTGAAAGGTGACACCAGATCGGAGCCCCTAACACATCAAAGCCGAGAGAAGCAACGGCAGTGCTATCGTGAAGTCGCAGTAGACAGTGCAATGCTCTCCTCTTTCAAGAACTTTTTCCCAGCTCACGGCCTCCCTCAACGTCGCGCCAGATAATCCGCCGTAGTACGGCGGGTCCACGGTTATCTGAACTGCATAGTCGAAGGGTTTGCCCGCTATCAGAGCCGACTGGAGGGCGAAGTTCTTCGGGCTTCCTCCTCCGACGATTAAGATCCCAGTTCTACTCCCTCGTCTCTTGGCGTTAAAATGCAGATCGACCAGGTAGCTTAGATCTAGAGCCTCGAGGACCTTAAGTCTTCGCGTTTGCGTTAAGCTCCAAAGTTGTACGCCTAAGATGGAATCGTAGAAAGCTGGCACCACGATGTCGTAGTTGTTCAAGGCTGCGGCACGCACAAAACTCCCTTCATCTCCCACCCTCAAGCCTATTTCTCTCAGAATTTCACGCGTGGAGTACGTC
>DAIQQE010000061.1:0-7108 GCA_036786905.1 Candidatus Nezhaarchaeales archaeon
TCTCACCGGCCCTCCTCTCGTTGGGCTCGCGACTGAGGCCCTCCTTGCCGCAGCTGACCTTGGTGACCGGCCCCTCTCCCATGCGATCGACCCTCAAGCTCTCGACCGATTGGTCGAGAGAGTAGTCCAGCCCGTCGGCGACCCTCAAGACCCCTATGGCCGTCAACAGGCCTTCCAGCGAAGGGGTCTGCCCTGGGGCTCGCCTGTTCGGGGACCGCGACGCTCACCAGCTAGGTCGTGTTCTCGGCTCGCGGAGGCTCGCCCGATAGCTCTACGCCTGCTAGCGCTCGCGAGTAGCGCAGAGCTTTTCGCTCGGCGCTACTAAAGCTTGAGTCGAGGGGTCTCCGTGAAGTACGTCAAGGTAGTGTTCCTCAAGGAAGTGGGGGCCTTCGTGGGCAGGGACGGCGCAGTCTACGGCCCCTACAAGCCCAAGGACGAAGCGATAATACCGGAGGAGGACGCCAAGTCTCTGGCCCTCGAGGGGGCCGTCGCGATAATAGGGAGCTACGCGGTCGAGGAGGCTAAGCCTCTCGCGAGGCCATCGGCGAGCGCCTTGAGGCCCTTCGTCTTCATGTCCATAGGCATAGTCTTGGTGATGGTTGGCTCGATATTGATGGCCCTCTCGTCCCTGAGCCTGACGGAGGCTCGGGGCCTCATCGCGATATTCCCCTTGCCCCCGATAGCGGTCTCGGGGCTCTTAGCCCTCTTGATACCGATCATCTTCGTAGTGGCCTTCTTTATCGCCTTCCTCCTGATCCTCTACTTTGCGCTGAGGGACCTCTTCGGAGGGCCCTGTTAGCTCAGGCTGCTCGCTGAGTCGCGCTCAAGACGCGGCCCCTCACCAGCGAGGTCTGACCACTACGAGCCCAAGGCTGGGCGTTGAGGTTCGTCCTGGCCGCCTTCGCTCGAAGCGGGACTTGGGCTTGCACATACCAGTCTTAATTTGGCGCGAGTCCCACCCCAACAGCTGATGTGCCTCTGACGTACTCACCTATCGCCGAACCAAAACTTTATAGGCAACTTCAAGGGAGTAAGTACGGCGAAATTTTGTGGATAGGAGAGTAACGTTGGCAGCATTGACGGTTCTAGCCTTAGCGCTCTCGACTTGTTTCACGGTTGCTATGGCCCTCGCCAAACCGGACAATCCCGGGCCTCCAGACATCCAGCGGAAGGTCTTCATCCACTACGCGAAGCCCGCCAAGCCGGAACCACCACAAGAGAGGGAGGCGGGCTTCTACAAGCTCATAGGCGCGAAGTGGAAGAAGCTCCCAATATCCCTAGAAGTAAACCCGTCAAATTCTTTCAACCTCGACACGGATCTCGTAGTGAACGCCATAAAAACGGCGGCTGGGGAGTGGGATGACGGCGCCTACAGCAATTGGGGAGGCGTGACAGCAACCCTCTTCAACTACGACATAGCCATAAACGAAAGCGTAGGCTACTACGACCTCGCTTGGACGAGCGACAAGATGGACGGGAAGAATACGCTACTCTTCGGCGACTACCCGACAGAGGGGGTCATAGCTGTCACGATCGTGTGGTATAATTCGAGGACCAAGGAGATCCTGGAGTTCGACATAGTATTTGACACGAACTATACTTGGGGCAACGCTACGGTAGCTGAAAATGTGATGGACCTCCAGAACATAGCGACCCACGAGCTCGGCCACGCACTGGGGTTGGACGACGTCTATCAAAGCCCGGCTTACCAGGAGACGATGTATGGCTACAGCTCTGCCGGAGAGACGATAAAGAGGAGCCTCCACGCAGGCGACAAGGCTGGCATCAAGAAGCTCTACGGCTAAAGAAATCGTTTCGCTCGGAATTCTCAACCCCACCTATTTTTCCTAAAACCTTCTTAGTAGAGCTCAGGCCCTTCAGCTCACCCCATCACGATGCCGTCGAGGTCCTCCAGAACCTCACGACAAGTCTACGTAGTCGTGCGGTGCCGTGCATAGGGAGTGCCTTTCAAATGCAAGGTCCCCGTGGAGTTGTTGAGGTGCGGGAAGTGAGCTTGGAGGAGCTCGTGAGGGGGTGCGAAGAGGTCGTAGCAGTGCTGGACGAGGTCGCGAGAGTGCTGGACGTGGCGGAGGGGAGGCTCAGGAGGTGCTCTTGGAGGCTCTCGAGCCTCAAGGACTTGGCGTTGAAGGTGGAGGAGGCGGAGGGAATTTCCTTGAACGAGGCCCGCTTAGACGTGGCGGCGATCGCCGCAGGCAGGGCGTCGGCCAAGCTATTGAAGCTGTCTGAGAGGGTCGAGAAGGCCAGCATCGAGGTCAAGGCGTTTATCGTGGAGTGCGCGCGGCTGGCTCGAGGAGCGCAACCCTCGCGAGGAGTGGGCGACTGAGGCACGGCGGATAAGTTTAAGGGCCTCTCTCCTCTTCGAGTTCAGGGGTCCCGCTCTGACGAGGCGTGACGAGGGTGGGGTTTCCTGAGGGTTCCGATGAAAGGCTCCCCCTTTGCTCGCCCTCTTTCTCGCCCTTACGGCTTTTGCGCTTCTGCACAAGTCACAGAACTCGAGCAACCGTCACGTGGCGACGAAGCAGGCGGGCCCTTCACGCTCACATCGATGAGCATAGCCGTCGACCGCGAAGCCGTCAATGCGATCCCACGGCTTTCGACTCAGCATTTCGGGACTTTGAGGGTCTGGCAGGGCCTTGAGCGCTCAAGCTTAAACCCCTCTTATCAGGCCCTCCTAGGCCGCTTATGGGCCCTCTCAAGTCGTGCGCCTCTCTCGAGTTGGCACTCATCTCGAGGGCCGGATCGGGGCGCGAAACGGCTAAAGGGCATGGCATCCCTTCGCCACCCCGCTCTCAAGCCTGCGAGAACCTCGAGAGAGGCTCCTTGGGCGTCGAAGCGATCTTGGGCTATTCCGGGGCCTGGGCGAGGGGAGGTGGAAAGGTTAAAGAAGGGTTAAGAGCGAAGTTGTGAAGGCCTCTTCACCTTCTCTTCGATTAATTTGAGGTAGCGCTTGGCGGAGGAGAGCATCGCCTCGGCCCTCGACTTCAGCCACGGCGCCCTCTCAAACCTCTTGACGTCGTAGCCTAGCACTTCTCTAAACGCCTCTTCAGCCCCCTGGACGTTGTCAGCGAGTAGCAGCTTCTTCGCCTTCTCGAGCTTCTTAGCTAGCTCGGCGAGCTCGCCGAGCACGTCGTCGACGACCTCCTTGATGTCCCTGAGCTCCTTCTCGGTCCTAGCGAGGTAGAGGACCAGATCGTATGGCGAATTCGCCACGTTGTCGATCGTGATCCCGTACAAAGAGAGGTAGGCCGCGCAGAGCTTCAGCAGCCTCTCAATAATGAGGTCGTCGCTGACCACTGCCCCCCTCACGCGTAGCGCCCCGACGAGCGGGAGCGCGCGGGCGTAGCAGAGCTCACGGATCCTTCCGAGGCCTTCGATAGTGCCGCCCTCGAGCAACGCCATGGCGTGGTCGTGCAGGACCCTTACGTCGTTCATAGAGGCTAGCGGCTTCACGGAGGGCTCCAAGAGGCCCACCCTGAAGGTCTCCGTGAAGTGCTCATCGGGGAGGCGGTCGATGAAGGCTTTGATCGCGAAGTGGTCGTAGAGCGTCCTGAGCTCTGGGTCTTCAGGCGCCTTAGAGGATGCCCCGATGGCGGTCCACAGCCGCGCTTTGACCGCTTGCCCGCTTAGTGGGTCGTAGACGGTCCTATTCAGCAGCAACGACGATAAGACGCTGGCGATCGCCGGCCCCACATCGGAAACGTGGTCGAGGAAGACGAGGTCGCTTGACATTATTTCACTCCAATTCCTCCTGAGAGTAGACGGGTCGACAGGTCCGAAGAGCTCGTCGTACCTCATGGACCTAGCGGGGAGGCAGTAGTAGAGTCTCGCGTCGAGGAGCTTGGCTAAGGCAGTCACTACAGTGGAAGCCTTTGCCGTCCCGGTAGGACATATGACTACGACGTGCTCCTTAGCAATGGCAGCTAACAGCAGGGCCCTAATGAGGTCCTCACAGCCTACCACGAAGCTGTTCAGGGTTGCCTCGACGGCCCCAAGCCTCCTCCTCGCCTCTCCAATCGAGCTCGCCTCTTGAGATTGAGAGGAGCTTGACATATCCACTCGCCAGTCTTAAAGCATGAAGCCCGTCGCTTCTACAACTGCGGAACCCCGTTATGAAGGTGTCGTTGGGTCCGAGGGCCCTTTCTCTTCGTGCCTGCCACTACGTGTCCATCGCCTCACAATAGCCCTGATGGCGACCGCCTGGCTAGGACTCGCGCACTGCAACGGCCGAAGGCTACGGTAGGGGCTCCGGGTCCCTCAAGGGAGCGAGCGTGCCTCGCGAGGCTCGCAAGGGCTTGCGGGCTCCTTAACGAGGGTTAAGGAGGGAGAGGGCCTTCGTGAGTGCTAGGCTTAAATCCTCGGAGGGCCTGAAAGTCGTGAGGGCTACGAGTCGAGGAGCCGCTCAAGGTGGATGTAGCTGGTGAAGAGGATCAGGCTGGACTTCGCTGGCCTGAGGGTCGAGTTCTGCGACAGAGAGAGGGCCCTTCAGCAAGTAGAAGGTATCGCTGAGAGGGGCACTAGGTTTCCGCTAGTCGTGTTCGGCCCAGAAGGTTGTGGAAAGACTGCTTGGCTGAAGCAGACTACTGAGTCGCTGAGGGACCTCGGCTTCGAAGCCATCTACGTGGACCCCGTGCACAGGGACTTCGTGGCCCACACGGACGTGAGGGAGCTCGTGGAGAAGTTAGCTGAGGCGGCGGCAGAGGCCGTGGGGATCGCAGAAGTAAAGCTCGCCACGCTGGCGATAGACGCGGTCAAGTGGCTCATTGGCAAGTGGAGGAGGGGGAGGGTGGCGGTACTGGTGGACGACGCCTTCCAAGCGATAGGGCTGAACAAGGCGGCGACGTATGTAAAGGCCTTATTGGGCCTAGTCGAGTACCCCCCGGAGGGCTATGAGCGCATCGTAACGATTGTTGCCACTAGCGAGGGCCTCTCTAGGAGGGAGATAGGCAGGCACTTCTGGGCGGAGATGGCGGCGATGTGGAACATGCCTAGGAGGGGCTTCGAGGAATTGTACGAGAAGGTGCCGGGGCCCAAGCCGAAGTTCGAGGAGGTCTGGGCTATAACTGGCGGCAACCCGAGGGCACTCGCCCAGCTCTACCAAGTGGGGTGGAGGGAGGACCTCGTCGTTGAGAGGCTCGCGGACTCCAAGGAACTCAGTGCCTTCACCTCGTCGCTAAGCGGCGAAGAGAGGGGGCACCTCCTTGATGCGATTGAGGATCCGGACACGCTGCTAACGAGGGAGAGGATACCGCTCCTCGACAAGCTCGTCGAGCTGAACCTCGTGGTCGACATAATACCTGAGAGGAAGCAGGAGTTCTGGATAGACGAGCCACCACCTCAAAAGGACCTTGAGCTGGGCATCGGCAAGAGGATAGCCTGGCAGAGCCCATTGCACAGAGAGGCCGTGAAGAGGGCTTTGAAGTAGCCGCGAGGTCATAGCGCATTACTTCGAAGGCCATTAGCGGTCGTAACTCAAGGAATCGAGTGCTAGGCCCAAGTCTCGGAGGGCCTGAAAGCCCTGACTTCGCGAGCTCGAAGAGCCGCTTAAGGCAGAGCGATTGGTGAAGAGAGTTGAGCTGGACTTCGCTGGCCTGAGGGTCGAGTCATGCGACAGGAGGAGGGCCTTGAAGCGATCGTGAATGGCCTGCGGCGCCGCTTGCCCCGACGAGCTCTTGATCGCCCTACGAGCTACCCTAGACCGGCCTCGTAGGAGCCTCGAGGAGCGCATCGCGTCGAGCTGGCCTCCGACTCATGCGGTCGCGGCCTATCCCGACGGAGTTGAACGCGTCGTGCGCTGGGAGGACGACTTGCCGGCGGGCCACGAGCTCGGGGATGTGGAGGTAATAGAGCTCAAGAGCGAGCTCGCGCTGGTGGGCTCGATGAGCGACGATGGGCGAAGGACTCAAAGGCGCCTGAGCGCTGCTAGTGTAGGAGTGAGGCAGATGGCTTGAAGAGGGCGTCGGGTATTGCGATTGCTCGAGGGAGTGGCTTATGAGCTCGTAGAGAGGGGCCTCAGGGCCTCGAGCGCCGTGAAGCTCACCTCGACTCTTCTCGTAGCGCTATTCGCTTTGTACTCGACCCTCTCGACGGCCTCGTGGTTGGTCCTGTGGCAGTCCCTCGAAAGCTCCCTCCTCTCAACCCTAGTCCAAGGCCTCGCGACCCTCGCGTCTTGCGCTTTAGCGACCTGGTCGTCGCTCTACCTGCTCTTGCCGCCCCTGGCTAAGCTCCTCAGCAGGCCCCCTGAGGGCGACGAGCTCTTCCTCCTCGAGGCCCTCGACGAGGTTAGGAGGCGCGCCCGCCACAAGGGGAGGGTAGAGGTAAGGCTCTTCGGCGTTGGCCCTCCGAACGCCCTCTTGATCGGCAACGCCCTCGAGAAGGTAGTGCTCGTTCACGAGGGCTTGCTGGGCGCCCTCGATAAGGAGGAGGTGAAGGCCGTGCTGGCCCACGAGCTGGGGCACGCGAGCGGTCTGAACAGGCTCTTCTCCGGCCTGTACCTCGCCACTCTCTGCATGGCCATGGCCAACGCCCTCTCGATCGCGACCCTGCTGGCCGGCCCTCTGGAGCTGAGGGGGCCCGTCGCCCCCCTGCTCTTGCTGAGCATGCTCATCGCCCTCGCCTCGGCCGAGGTGATGGCCTTGAGCATCGGCAGGTTGAGGGAGTACTTGGCCGACATGCACTCGGCCAAGACCGTTGGCGCCGCCGCGCTCGTGAGGGCTCTGGAGAAGCTCGAGAGGTCTCGGAGCTCGACGTCGAGGAGGCCCTCGTGCCGCTCCTCATCACTGATGATCGCCGTTCTAGGACTGGTCTTGAGGCTGGCGAGGGTGCACCCGTCGGCCGAGGACAGGATTCGCTTGATCAAGCGATGCTGTGAGGAGTTGTCGTGAACGACACCTCATTCTCGCGATTAGTAGCTTGTTTGTCGAGCGCTCCTTAATTATCTTGGCTGGGTATTGCCTTGCCCTTCATGACTGCCTCTTTGACGAGGACGCCCGCAATACCGCCTCCTCGACGTTCTCAGCCCTTGGACGCGGCCAAGACGTTGGCGAAGTGAGACTCTAAGGACCTCTTAAACTCGGGCCCCTCTATTTCG
>DAIQQE010000227.1:0-1272 GCA_036786905.1 Candidatus Nezhaarchaeales archaeon
TCAACGCACTTACTTCTTAGTTCGAGCAGCACTTCGTAAACTTCAAGGTCCAATTGAACTTTACATGAAACATCGTATGCGCCGCACATATGACATTGATAGACCACGTCTATTAGCTTGGGTGAATACGTAATTCTGTTGAGAAGTAAAGCGTAAGCTGTAACAATTCTTCCACCAGCCGACCAGCTGTGAAAGTTAAATTTTTCCGTGCTTGGACATACAGTCCTAAAACGCCTGTCCACCCGTGCCAATGGAAGATACGGTACATGCTTACAATATGAGCATCTTATGCACCTTTTGAGCACGGCTTCCTCATAATCCTCGAGCGGCATCATCTTCGCCTCTAGTCAAAGAACAATTTTCCAGGGTTCATGATATTATTAGGATCAAATATTGACTTTATCTTCCTTTGAACTATGACGACTGTTGGCATGATATGTGGGTAGACTATGTCTCTTAGGGGACCGTAGGGCCTTGAGAAAAAAGCTCCGTACTTAATTAGGGCTTTAGCAGCCTCGTAAAATACCCTCTTAACGACTTCAACCTCTCTTGGGTCTCTCGGATCATAGTATAGATCAAATTCACAATGACAAGCCACGCCTTGAGTTATCGGCTGAATGTAAACACCTATATCAGTTATCGGATAGTCATAGCGATTCGCCACTTCATACATTACTTTTACGAAGCTTGGAGTTTTATCGAGCGTTGTGAGGAAAAACAGTTCTTGAACTCCACCTTTAAGCCTTAGCTTCCAATAAGGCTCTCGTGAGACGCCTGAGATGAGATTAGCAACGTCTTCAGCCTTAACATCCGAAATTACAGATGAAGGTCTTAGCCTGAAGGATTGACACCATTTTGCAAATTCAGCACTATAGTACTCCAGTTTTCTATCCGGAAGCACGCCAGTAGGCTCTATTGTAAAGACTAAGGCCCACGTTGGCAGGTCTTCGCGTAACTTCATTATTTCATTACCCTCTCTTTCCAACAAACACGCTAAGTTGCATTTATTCAACACTAAGCAGACGTCTCCAAGCCTCCTCCACATAAGTTTGTAGATAAGCTCAATTAATTGTTCTAAATTTTCCGTAAAAACAAGAAAAGCCTCTTTAACTTCTGGTAGCGGTCGACATCTTATCGAGGCCCACGTGACGATTCCAAGGGATCCTTGAGCGCATTGAAGAAGCTTAGAGAAGTCCACGTAAGCAGGACCCGTACCTCTCGTCTGAAATTTCCCAATCCTCCATTGTTCTTCGAGCTCACCAGGGACGGCCT
>DAIQQE010000228.1:0-1254 GCA_036786905.1 Candidatus Nezhaarchaeales archaeon
TTAACCAACGTTGGTTTAACCGGCTCCCCTAGAACCTTTAACCGAGCTTGAAGAGCTAATCGCCTCTCATAGTCTTTCTCGGCGAGGAAGTACTTATCAAACAAATTGTTTGAAAAGACTACGCTTATCGGCACAGAGCCCGCTATTACATCGCCCGTATCTTGGATTAAGTTTGTCCCGCTTCCAGCCAACGGGTCTATGTACACCACCTCTGTGAGGCCCAACTCCCTCTTCTTTACGGACATAATCCTTGAGTACATGTCTACATAGTACATCATGCAGATGAGTTTGATAGGCGTCCATTTCCGCGCCTCATAATGAACCTCGGGATATACTTTGCTGATCTTCTTCCCCATTTCTATTAAACCCTTAAGTTTGTTCTTCAACCTCTCAATATCATCGGATATCCCACTTTTCCCCCTTCGTTTATCGGTCATACGCGTTGCTCACCATTCAATACAGCTCCTTATGCCAACGATTTTTAGCGCACACATATTTGAGTTGCATCAAACGACCTCTTAAAACCCCTTCCCATCCGAACCTCTTGACCCCCCTCAAATGTTTAAGGCTCTTTCGTGCAAAGCAATTGCTTGCAATCAGCGCTCAGAAATAATGGATGGCGCCTTCTCGAGGCATCTGATGAATTTAGAGTTTAAAGAGCGAGGCTCCAGCGTTTGCTACGCAGAACGAGGTCTGAATAGCTTAAGTATTACCATGGGAAGTTAAATGAACGCTTTAGTCACTGCTTGGAGTGATTGTCCTCCTCGTGACAGCTTGCGGGACGTGCTTTATGCATGACCTTACTTATTGTTGAGCCCAGAGCCCTCGAGAACGCCGTAGAGGCCCATAGCCTCTAAGTGCCCTGCAGTGCTTGTCCCTCGCCTTCAGCTGAGGCTGTCAAATAGCCATTGTCGTGTGCTCGTCCTAAGACGCTCTTCATGGCCTTCAGCTCCTTGTCTGAGGGTATCCTCACTCAAGCTGAGCGCAGGACTGACACGCTTACATCAAGCGCCGTGGGCTTGACGACCGCTGTGGAAGAGGGGACCGAGCGAAGGAGTTCACAGCTGTCGGAGTAACACTATTAAAGCGCCGTTGGATAGCCGCGGGGCGCGGTTGGAGACGGAGGCCTTGGGGGTATGGGCTCGACTCCACCGCGGAGGGTGTCAAGAGACCTTAGGAGGCCTGGAAGGCCTTGGACCACGAGGGGTTGCCCGCCGAAGAGCCTCTAAGCGCCCACCCGAACCTCCTCGACAT
>DAIQQE010000062.1:0-6985 GCA_036786905.1 Candidatus Nezhaarchaeales archaeon
ACCTACCGTTGCACGATGGTAAGGCACCTAGATGGCTCTACGAAAGGATGGTCATGTTGGCGAAGTGCGTGCTGGCCATCATCGTCGACGAGTACGGATCCTTGGGGCTTTTGGAGAGAATCGCCGACCCCCTCTGGTTTCAGGCACTAGCATGCGCCTTAGGCTATGACTGGGACAGCAGCGGCACCACGACCGTCACTTGCTCAGCAATTAAGGAGGCACTAAAGGAGAAGGACTTAGGGGTAAGGGCATGCGGAGGGAAGGGCAAGGCCTCGAGACTCACGCCCCAAGAGATAGTTTACGTGTGCAAGTCCTATGGGATGGAGGATGTAGCCTCAAGCTTGGTCAGGATTAGCAGACTCGTAGCTAAGATAGACACGTCGGCCATACAGGCTGGCTATCAACTATACCACCACACGTTCTTCATAGCCGAAGACGGCTCTTGGGCCGTTGTGCAACAAGGCATGAGGCCTATGGAGGGGCTTGCCAGGAGATTTCATTGGCTCTCCACCGAGCTCAAAAGCTTCAGCGAAGAGCCCCATAAAGGGATAGTAGGAAACGTGGTCCACCAACATGTCTTGAACTTGACTGACAAAGAGAGCTCGGAGGCCAGAAGGCTCTGCGTCGATATTGCCAAAGAGGGTCCTGAGAAGGTCGGCCGGCTCCTCAAGGCCGCCACAGCGAAGATCAAAGGACCGTTAGATGCCTGGCTCCAGAGACGAGGCGTCGTTGACGTCGAGGTCCACAAGCTCCCGCGATTTGTTAACTGGCTCGCGCTGGAGCAAGCGCTTCAGCTAAGCCCCTCGAGCTTTGAGGAGCTTCTACTGATAGAGGGCATGGGACCTCTGACCATAAGGAGCTTAGCGCTGATAGCAGAGCTGATATTTGGAGCGAAGTTAAGTTGGAGGGACCCCGTCAAGTATTCTTTTGCCTTCGGTGGAAAGGATGGCGTACCGCACCCGGTCGACGTAAAACGAATGGACGAGGTCATAAGCTTCTTAGAGGGGGCGGTTGACAGATCCAACGTCGATTGGAGGGAAAAGAGGGAGGCTTTGAAGAGGTTAGCAAGCTTGGCCGCGAAGTTGTCTCGCTCTGCCTGACGGACCCCAGCGAATCAGTGCGAGGTTTAGTTACGGCGAGCACTTTTCTAGAGTTCTTGAACCTCAGCACCTGCTTTCACCATCAGCTCCTTGAGCAACCTGCACGCCTCCGCGGCATTCTCCTCGGCCTCTTCTGTCGTCAGCGCTCTAGACGATACTTCAACCTCTATGTACGTCTCTCCGTTACTCTTGAGGCGCGACTTCACGTACACGGCCTTGCACTTCTTCATCACCTCCTCTATCATTGGCGCTAGAGAGGACTCCTCGATCGCGCTCACTCTAATCAGTCTTGAGGCGTACGCCGAACGGGGTAGCCTCAAAATCAGGGGTTCGACGTGTGCTTCAAACATGGCCTTCATCTCCGATGGCACGCCGGGGAGGGCTACGATGATGGTGTCACCGACTTCTATCAGGCAACCAGGGGCTGTCCCCACCGGGTTGTAAAGGGGTTTACCTCCTCTTGGAATTTTAGCCATCTTAAGCCTAGGAGGCGTCACCTTCCCTCTGTACTTCTCTTCGAGCATACGCAACGCTTCTTCATTGAGGTCGAGGTCAACGCCCAGGGCATTGGCTATGCTCTCAAGAGTCCTATCGTCGAACGTCGGTCCTAAGCCCCCTGTTGTGATTATTAACTTGGGCTTACGAGCTAAGGCCTCTCTTATAGCCGCACTACACTCTTCGACGTCGTCGCTCGTCGTCGTGATTCTCTTGACCACGCCTCCAAGCTTAGTAACGCGCTCGGCTATCCAAGAAGCATTGGTATTGACGACCCTCCCGCTCAGAATTTCATTACCCACGGTCACTATCTCTACGGTAAATGGGGTCACAGAACCACCTAGGCGTAACGTGGGCAGAAGAAAGAAAAAGTTATTGCTAAGCTAAGGGATGGATCATGGTTGTGAGACTTCTATGGCTACGATTTTCTGAGGTCTTTAAAGACGGCGGGCGTAAGGTAATGCAAATCGTTTTTACTCTTTTTTGAGTAACAACTCTTAAATAAATAACGCCACACGTTATGCGGCGTTGTTGAGGTAGAATGCCATGTCTAAGGCGCCGACATACGAAACATTGAACATAGCCAACCTGAAGACCATGTCCTACCTCACTGGTCTCGTAACGTTAGCTGTCGTGCTCAAGGTCTTTGAATTGCCTTACCCGCCAGCCCCGTTCTTAAAGTACGACGCCTCTGGCATACCACTAGCACTAGCGGCGTTCATCTCTCTTAAATACGCATTCGGCCTCTTGCCGCTTTACTACATAGTGCCCGTTGCGCTGGGCTTTGACGCCGTAGGCATGGCGATGAAGTGTTTGAGTGAGATGTCGACGTTCGCTCCGCTGGTGGTAATACACAAGGCGTCCTCTAGTAAGTTTTCTGCGAAGTACGCCAGTGCGCTAGCCGTTGCAACGGCCTCGCTTTCTAGGGTCGTTACGATGTCGCTCGCAAACTATGTGGTTACCCCGTATTGGCTGATCTGGGCTTGGCCTGAGCAAATAAAAAGCCTAGAGGTGGCTAGAGCGATCGTCGTCACCTACATACCTCACATAGCCGTCTTCAACTTAACCTTGGCGCTAATAGTAGCTCCAGCAACAATAACCATTTACACGATACTGAAGAGGGCTGGGTATTTGAAATGAAGGACTGTCCAGTGCTTGAGGTCGTGGACCTTTGGGTTAGATATCCATACGGTGACTGGGTCCTAAGAGGGGTGGATCTCCGAGTATGTAGAGGAGAGCGAGTCCTCATAATAGGTGAGACAGGGTCTGGCAAGACCACGTTAGCAAGGGCGATCACCGGATTGGCTAAGACGATCTACGAATGTGACGTGAGAGGAAGGGTCTTATTAAATGGGGTAGATGTTAGTGAGAAGGGGCACGAAATTTTAGCACAAAGTGTAGCGCTTATTGGTCAGAACCCCTACCTCTATTTCGTCGAGCCTCTCGTCGGCGATGACATTTACGACTACGCTTTGAAAGTGTACGGCGACGAGCAGTCAGCACGCAATGCTTTTGACAAGGCCTTAGATAGCACGGGCGTGAGAGGGCTGACCCAGAGGTACTTCTTTGAAATTTCAGGTGGAGAGGCTAGGAGGGCTTTGGTGACGAAAGCGCTCGTTTCTAATCCCTCGCTCTTTGTCTTCGACGAACCGCTAATGTGGCTCGACGATCGAGGCGTGGAGGATTTCGTGAAGTTGTTCGAGGTGCTAAAGGGGCTTGAAAGGACCGCTATCATCTTTGAACACAGGTTCGTGCCCTTGCTGAGGCACGTCGACAAAGTCTATGCACTTAAGAGAGGCAAGCTCATAGAAGCGACTGATAGAGCATTGTCGACGTTCGAGATCCCTTCTCGTCAACGCCTTCACGGCTCCTGCCTCGAGAAGAAGGTTAACAGCGAAGACTTATTGATAGAGGTCAGAGATGTGTACTTCAAGTACGATATTAAAGGTGACTACTTACTTAAGGGCGTTAACATGCAGTTGCACAGAGGGGATGCTGTTATGATCTATGGCCTCAACGGTCAAGGGAAGACTACGCTATTAAAGATCTTAGCCGGGCACTTGAAGCCCAACAAGGGACGAGTGTCGCGAAAGGCCAGCGTGCTCTACATACCCCAAAACATTGCCCTATTCTACACAGAGAGCACGATTGAAAAAGAAGTCCTAGAGATTTTCAAGGCTAGAGGTATGAGGGCTAAAGTGGAGTTGGGGCTAAACATCGTGAGGGAGCTGGATTTAGATCTCCTGTCATCCCCCTTTGCCATGAGCTATGGCCAGATGGTCAAGTTAGCAGTAGGACTCGCTACCGCGTTGGACGTCGACGTCTTGCTATTAGATGAGCCCTTCTCGGGGCTAACATATGAGGATAGGCTAAAGTTGCTGAAGCAATTGTCTCAGAGCAAAGCTACCGTAGTGGTGGCGACAAGCAATCTCGATGCTGTAGGGGCCCCTTATTGGACTAAACTATACAAGCTTGAAGGAGGTAGGCTGGTAGAGATGGAGGCCGTCGGAACCATGTCTCTAATCGATGCTTCTAGGCTCTATCGAGAAATCGTGGGTGTGGAGGGTGCTTAGAGAGCTATCGTACATGTTTACTTACTCTAAGAGGCTAGAGGATTACAGCACGCTAGCTAGGTTCCTAGCGGCATCTACGACAATCGCCTTGTTGTTGGCCACGCGCTTTCTTTCTCGAAGCATAACAATAGAAGTTGTAAGGTTGATACTCATATTCTCCTTCGAACTCTACTTAGCATCGCGTGTGAGAGAGGCGCGGGGGGTCTTGGCCGGCCTGAAGTTAATTTTGGCGTTCACGGTCATCGGCTCCTTGGTCTTCTTCTTGAGCCACTTGCTCGGATGGCTTGCCCCCAACCCGATTGAGGTGATACCAGGGGCCCTGAGGCTCGTAGCTTTCTTCCTAGGCCTTTCTCTGCTCTTTCAGCTAATATCGCTACGAGAGTGGAGAAGCTTGATGAACATGCTCGGCTTGAAAAAACAGGCCCTGGCCCTCTCAATGGTGATGTCACAAATGCCCACTACGCTTTACAACCTCTCAGAAGCAACGACAACCATAAAATTGAAGTACAAGGGCAAAAGACCCTACAAGATAGTTGTACCATTGGCTCTCATGTCATTTCTAACTTCGCGGGGCCTCGCGGAATCCTACCTTATTTACGGAGCTCCGACAGTGACAGCTAGGCTCACCACGCACAAAAAGATGGACGCTTATCTCTACTTGCTATTGGCCATCTTGGTCATAGGGATTGCGTTGATCGATGTAATGCCCCTTTAATTGCCGCAAATTACTGCGAATGTACGAAATCGTGCTCTGGGGAGCCCTTCTGCTTCCAAGCACTCCTAGTATGTCCGCAACTCGGTTAATGCTGAACCCTAAGTCGATGGCCGTTATTAAGCTATAGAGGCATGTAGTCCTCTGGTTTGGGGATGGTCTTCGGCAAGCCCTTCCTCTCACGTGTTTTCAGTATCAAGTCCTGGAGCATCGACTCCGGCACAGGTTGCCAGCCCTTGAACTCCGTGGCCCAAAAAGCACGTCCAGCAGTAGCGCTCCTAATCTCGTTCGCTAAGTCGAAGGTCTCGGCTACAGGTATCTCGCCCTTCAGGACCATCAGCAGCTCTTGAGACTCCAAGCTAGCGATCTTGCCACGTCTGGTCATGAGAACCCTGGTCAACCCGGAGATGTAGTCAGCAGGGCACTTGGCCTCGATCTTTAAGACAGGTTCTAGGAGCGTGGGCTTGGCCGACAAGAAGGCCGCGAAGGTAGCATCTCGAAGAGCTGGCATGAGCTGTGCTGGACCGCGATGGGCGGGATCTTCGTGAATCAAGGCATCAACCAGCTTAACCTTGACGCCACGACAAGGTTCGTGGCAGAGCGGGCCTTCGGCCAAGGCCCACCTGAAACCCGAGATCAGAGTGTCCTTGACGTCTCGTAAGTACTGAACGCCTTTAGTGGCGTCGACGAATATGTTGAAGAAATCGTCAATCGCCCATATACCTCTGGCCTCATCGGCGTCCCAACCAGCCTCCTCTCTTAAGATCTTGGCGCGCTCCCGCCAGTCTTGGTCGTCGTAAACCTTGCCAGTCTCTAAGAGGCGAAGTGTCTCTTCATTCAAGGGTTCGACGAGGACGTAGACCCTGTTGTGCTTGTTGGGAGACTTGCCCTCAAAGGGACCTGCGCTCTTTCTTACGCTTTCTCGGTAGACGACTATAGGCGGAGAGGTGACGACTTCGATTCCAGTCCTCTGCTTAAGATCCCAGAGGGCAATCTCTAGGTGGAGCTGGCCCATGCCAGCTATCAAGTACTCGCCCGTCTCTTGGTTTATCTTGACGTGAAGAGTTGGGTCCTCTATGGCCATCTTCCTGAGGGCCTCGACGAGCTTCGGGAGATCACTACTCTTCTTGGGCTCGATGGCCATAGTTACGACGGGCTCGCTTATGTAGCGGAGTCTCTCGAAGGGAATGATAGACCCTTTGAGCGCAGGGTCTATGACGGTCTCACCAGCCCTTGCGTGCTCCAAGCCGAGCATGGCAGCAATGTTGCCAGCCGTGATACTCTCGCAGACTTCACGATAAGGACCCATGTAAAGGCCGACCTGCGTAATTCTCTCAATCGTCTTAGCCATCATCAAGTAGACCTCACGCGCCTCTTCGACAGTTCCACTGAAAACACGACCGGTAGCCACGAGACCTGCATGGGGGTCAGCTACGACTTTACTCACGCAAATCACTAAAGGACCTTGATCGTCGCAGTTCATCATCGCCTTGCCAACGGGAGAGTCAAGGTCGCCTTTCCATATCTTGGGAAGTCGATACCTTTGAGCCTCTATGGGGTTGGGGACGTGCTCGACGACCATGTCCAAGATGGCAGCGTAGAGGGGGAAGTCCTCGGCAAGCCTGTCGTAGTAGCCCTTTTCATAGGCGTCGACTATGTAGCTGAATCTGATCCCCTTTTGCTGGGCAATTGGGATGGTCAAACCCCACTTGTGAAGAGCTGAGCCGAAGGCTACTTGACCTTTTGCGGGGTCGACCTTCCATTTATTCTTAAACTCAGGGTCTGCGTACAGGTCTATCAAAGCGTTAAAGTCCTTAATGATGCTCACAAACCTTTGCTGAACCTCGTTGGCACTGAGCTTAAGCTCCTTAATTAAGCGATCCACTTTATTAATATACAAGAGAGGCCTAACGCGCTCTTCCATGGCCTGCCTAACGACGGTCTCCGTCTGAGTCATGACGCCCTCAACGGCATCAACGACAACTATAGCTCCGTCCATAACGCGTAGACTACGGGTCACGTGACCAGTAAAATCGACGTGGCCAGGGGTATCGACTAAATTGATGACATAGGGCTTGCCCTCCCACTCGTGATATAGGGACACG
>DAIQQE010000229.1:0-1242 GCA_036786905.1 Candidatus Nezhaarchaeales archaeon
AAATGCCACCTTCTTAGCGTATATCTGCGCGGCTCTCGCGTGCCTCGGAGAGGCGTTCCACATTTGAGAGTCAACGGTTCTCTTGTGGACGTGCTCCATCGCTTTCCTCACGTACGCTCGCGCTGTCTCGACCTTCTCGAACATCTCATAGAGCTTCAGCTTTATGTTCTTGTGCTTAACGAGGGGTAGCCCTCCTTGGACCCTCTCCCTTGCGTACTTCAAGGCCTCCTCGAAGGCAGCCCTTGCGAGCCCGACGGCGAAGGCCCCCATGGCCACGCTAGTCAAGCACAGTAGCTGGTCGCAGAAAATGCCATAGAATGGCCCAGGAGCCACTACGACGTAGTGCTCGGGGATCCTGACGTTATCGAAGAAGAGCTCGCCTTGAGGGTCATCACGCATCCCCAACATCTCTTGAGGCTCTCCCTTAGTAACCCCTTCGAGGTTCAATGGAACTACACAGAAGAGCCCGTGGGCCAAGGTCTTTGTCCCTTTAACCTGCGCGTGTAGCCCGCAATGCGTGGCGACGGGGGCCGAGGACACCCACCCAGACTTCTGCCCCGTTATCACCCACTCGTCGCCGTCTTTCTCAGCTACCACGTTGCCCCTGCCAATTCTCTCTAAGACGCCTTCCTCCTCTCTCAGCATTATTATGTAGTCGCTCCCGTGCTCCGGCTCCGTGACCCCCCAGCAACCGATGAGATCGTCTCTCTCAAGCCACGGAACTACGAGGTCTTGATAAGCTTGTTCGTCACCGAAGAACGCCGTGACTGTGAAGGGGATCATGTCGACCCCTATGGCCGTTGCAAAGCCAAGACTGCCCCATCCGAGCTCCTCGAAAATTATGTACCGTTGTCGAGGGGTCATCGCGATACCGCCTCTTTGAGGCTTGAGATGAATCCTGTGATAGCCTAGCCTCTTCATTTCCCTCATTACCTTGAAGAATGGGGAGCTCGGCTTCACCCTCTCCTTAGCTGGCATCTTGTCCAACTCTATGGACGCTGGCCGTACCACTTTTTCGGCAAACCTATGCACCTCCTCCCTCAGCAACTTTTCGTCCTCTGCCAGTTCCTCCAAGTCCAAGAAGCCCATCGAGCCCACCAGGGATCATTTTATGGGGTCGATCCCATGAGTTCGCAAACCTCTTCGCAACGCCATGTTACGCATCATGTAGCTCAAGTCGCCTTGGAGCTTCAGCTTTCCAGTAACGACCAGCGATCGCTGGTCGTTACTGGAAAGCTGAAG
>DAIQQE010000063.1:0-6912 GCA_036786905.1 Candidatus Nezhaarchaeales archaeon
CTTCAACACCCCTCTAACCACGTCCACTTCCAGTCCAAACACCTCGAGAGCAGTTGTCCCGATAACGGCGACGTCGCCCTCCTCGCCGAACACTATGGGCACTACGCGGCGCTTGCCCAGTAGCATGAGTCCTACCCCCCTGCGTCTCTCTCCACGTACCCTCCAAAGGCCTTGAAACTCCTCCTCTCTAAGGACCTCACCCCCAGTTGCTCTAAGACGTCTCGCCTCACGACGCTGTAGACAGCCCCAGTGTCCACCAAGGCATCCACCTCGATTACCTTGTCCGGCTGGGCCGGGCTGCAGAGCCCCGCCCTGACCTTTAAGAAGCCCACACACTCGCCCCGCTGTCTTACTTCTCAAAGAACCTAAATTTAATAACAAAAAGGGAGGGTTGGAGGAGGCGATGCTTTCAGAGTTTCGGCTATAAGGAGCTGCCGCGCAGTTCTACGGTTCTATGGAAATGCGCCATGTCCACGGACGCAGTGGCCGTCGCGGCCATCCAGCGGGAAGCGAGCGGCGGATGCTCGACTCAAATCTTGAAGGCGACCTTTATCGCCCCCGACCTCTCCTTGTCGATCGCCGCCCAAAGGGCCTTCTTGTACTCCTCTAGCGCGAAGACGTGGGTCAGGAGGGGCGAGAGGTCTCGCTCCCTCAGGATGTCGAGCGCTATCTCGAACGTCCTCCTCCTGCCGTAGACCTCCTCATAGCCGCAGCCGAAGGTTCCGAGGACCTCGAGCTCCCTCGCGAATATGGGCGCGAGGTCTATTGAGACCCCAGAGACCGTCCCGGCTATCACCACCCTCCCGAGGGGCTTCGCGATCCTGAGCGCCGTCTCGACGGCGTCGCCCGTTCCCACGCACTCGAAGACGACGTCGGCCCCGCCTCCAGCCAGCACCTTCTTACCAAGGGGCGGCTTGTGGACCCTTCCTCCGATCACGCTCGCGAATTCCTCTATCGGGTCGCCCGTTATCACCTTGCTGGCCCCGAACTTCTTCGCGACCTCGGCCTGCCTCTTGCTCTTCTCTATCCCTACGACCTCTCCCTTGAAGCCGAGGGACCTGAGCGCTACTATGGTCGCGATCCCTATGACGCCGCACCCCACGACGGCGACCACTTGGCCGTCCTCTGGGAAGGCCCTCAGCGCCGCGTGAATCCCTATGGACAGGGGCTCCGTGAATACCGCGTTTTCGTCGGGGATGCCCTCGCACTTAAAGAGCTGCGATTTGTGTGCCACGAGGTATTCAGACCATCCCCCTCCTACGTCCCTGCAAATCCCTATGAATACCCCAGGCGATATCCTCCCCCTGTCTGTGTTGTGACAAGCGGCGGGGTGGCCTTTCTCACAGGCCTCGCACTCCTCAAAGCCCCTGACCCTGCAAGGTAGCGCGGGGTCCACCACTACCCTGTCTCCTGGCCTGAAGTCCTCGACCTCCTCCCCCACCTCCTCGACGACCGCTACGACCTCATGCCCCGGGACGAAGGGGAACGAAGTGAATGGGTAGAGGTAGAAGCTCTCCGACAGCGTTATTATCCTCACGTCAGATCCGCATATTCCGCAGAGCCTCGTCCTCAGCTTCACCCACTCCTCTGATGGAAGCTTCGGCTCAGGGTAGTCCCTGTAGTACTTCAACACTGAGAAGCGGCCGTAGAAAGCGCCCTTCGAAAACTTCGACAGCACCTTCGTCAATCCAGCCCTGGCTAGGCTGAACTCTATCACCAGCGCCCGCGTAGCAGACCACCACCGGCTCACGAAGTCGGTCTGCCCTAGGACGCCTCCACTCCCACAGTCGTGGGTCTCTCGCGGACCTCTGCCTCCTCTGGGGCCTTGGGCGCCTCCTCGCTGATGCTCGCGAACCTCCAGATGTCGCAACCCTCGAGCCACAGAACCGCGAGCGTCGTTAGGTCTGGCGGGCTGAGGTTCGCCTCTTGGGATATCTTCACGTCTATCACCGCTGGCTTCTTGGAGCTCTCAGCCTTTTCGAGGGCGTAGGCTATGTCCTCGGGCTCCTCAACTCTAATACCGAAGCAGCCCATCGCCTCGGCCACCTTGTCGTACCTCACGTCGCTGAAGTCGACCCCTACGTACCTCCCCCCGAAGAGAGCCTTCTGCCCTCCCTTTATCATCCCCCAGCACCCGTCGTTCATGACTATGGCGGTTATCTTCACGCCCTCTCTGCTCGCCGTCTCGAGCTCTTGGATGTTCAAGCCGAAGGCCCCGTCTCCGGCTATGAGGTAGACCTGCTTGTCAGGCCTCGCGAGCTTGGCCCCTATGGCGTAGGGCAGCCCAGTCCCCAGGTGCCCGGAATCGGCCGCCCAGACGAAGGTGTTCGGCTCGTAAATTCTGTTCAAGTAGTACGCCCAGACGGCCGTGTTCCCTCCGTCAACGCAGCATATCGCGTCCCTAGGGTAGAACTCCCTGACCTCCTTTATCACCCTCAAGGGGTGGATGGGCTTCTCGTTGGATTCCGCCAGCCTCCTGAACTCCGAGAGCCAGTCCTCTTGGATCTTTCGATACTCCTTCAGGCTCTCGCTCGGCTCCTTCTTCTCGCCTAGCTTCTTGACCTCCTCGACCAAGGCCTTCAGCGTCTCCTTCGCGTCCCCCAGCAGAGCGAGGTCGACGGGCCTGTTGAGGGCTATCATCTCCGCCTCTATGTCTATTTGAATGGTCCTCTGCTCCTCGGGGTCGCCCCAGCCGGGCGGCCTGCCCCAGAAGTCGAGGTCGCCTAGCCTGGTCCCTATCAAGAGCACGACGTCGGCGTCGTTCTGAGCCTTTATCGCGGCCGGACTGCCGGGTATGAGGACTTGCGGGTGGTCCTCCGGCATAACCCCCCTCGCGGCCATGCTCGGCGTCACGACAGCACCTAAGTACTCCGCTAGCTCCCTGAGCTCATCCCAGGCCCTGGCCCTCAGCACCCCGCTACCGGCATGTATTAGCAGCCTCTCGGCGTTGTAGAGGACCTTCGCGGCCTCCCTGATAAGCTCCAAGTTCGCGACCGGGCCCTTCGTCGCCCTGTACCTGTGGGGCGGGTAGACCTCCACCTCCTCGGCGTCGCCGTATATGACGTCCACTGGGAGGTCGAGGTGCACGGGCCCGGGCCTGCCGGATAGGGCGACCCTTATCGCCCTCTGGACCAACTCAGGGATCCTCCGCGTGCTGTAGACGACGGCGCTCCACTTCGTGATGGGCTTGAGCAAGTGGTACTGGTCGAGGGCTTGCATGGAGCCCCGATCGGGGTAGCTCCGCCAAGTTTGGTTCTGCGCCGTGATCACGAGCAAGGGGACCCCGTCGGCGAAAGCTGGGTAGACCCCGGGGACAAGGTCCGCTCCTCCCGGACCGACGGTCCCCATGCAAACCCCTATCTCGCCGCTGATCCGCGCGTAGGCGTCGGCCATGCTCGCGGCGGCCTGCTCGTGCCTGCAGTTCACGAACCTCATCCCGTACTTCTCCCCGAACCTCTTTATCCCGTCGAGGATCGGGAGCAATTGGGCGCCCGGGATGCCGAAGATGTACTTAACGCCCTCTTGGATCAGACACTTAACAAGAAGCTCTCCACCCGATACCGCCATTCGACCACCACTAAAGAACTCGCACGAGGGCACTTATCCTTGCTGGGGCGAAGTAGTCTTCATAGTCACGGCTTTGCCCTCATTTGCAAGTCAAGGAATTCGCCTCTTTTGAAAGCCTAACAATTCGAGCACGATAAGGTTTATTAAACTGCATGACCTTCTTCTGCTCTCGGTAAGCCCCATGAGTGGCGAGCTCATGCTGACCATTCTGCCCCCCGAGCTCTTTGAAGAAGTGGAGGACTTGATGCCTGCCATATTGCCGGAGGAGGCGTCGCTAAGTGGTCCTGAGGCTGAAGGTTAGGATTGGCTACGGCGCGAGGTGCGTAGAGGGTCTGGGGATAGCGAATAGCGGCTTCGCCGGGAGGGAGCCCGAGCTGACGCTTCCGCAAGAGCTCGCTAGGGAGTTGCTGGGGGAGAGGTCAGGCGTAGTCCTCGTAGAGAGGACCTTGGCCGACGGGAGCAAGGTCCTCTTCCCCAAGCTCGTGGAGCCCCTCGACGTTTACCTCGTTGCCGAGGACAGGGTCGAGGGCCCTGTGAAGGCCTACGCCTACGCCACTCGGGGGAGGTTTGTGCTGTTGAACGACGCCTTGCTGAGCGCGTTGCGCGTGGTGATAATCGACCCTCTAGAGGGGGTTTGGTGCTTCAGGGACGAGATCGGCAGGAGGGAGAGGAAAGGCCTTTAACTAAGGGTTTAAGGATTGGAGGCCATAGAAGAGCCCACTTAAGTCGAATGGGCTTTGGCCCATGACCATCGTCAATGCGGTCCTCCTTTCGAAGACTTCTACAGTAAAAGTACTGGTCGTAGCCGTCTGTAGAGTCAGTAGAGTTTAGTAACGTGGTTGACGGCTGGGCTAAGGGGGCAAGTCCCATCGCCTGCCCTCTCAGAAAGCCCACAAGCTCTCGTCGATGAGGAAATCGACTGCTATGATTGAGCCCACAGCCAAGAGCCTCCTCCGAGCCCCGCTTTAGCGCCGTTACCGTAACGAAGTTAATAGGCCTCCTGAGCACAAAAATCGCGGTGGCCCTTTTGGAGCGCATAGAGGAGGGCAAGAGGTGGTTCATGCAAGCGCGTCGCGACCTGAAGGCCGCTCGCGACAGCGCTGAAGCGGGCAACTACGAGTGGTGTTGCTTCCAAGCTCAGCAGGCCGCCGAGAAGGCCCTGAAGGCGCTACTGCACGTGCTCGGAAAGCACGGGTGGGGGCACAGCGTCGTGGAGCTCTTGGGCGAGCTAAAGGGGTCAGTCGAACTCTCTGAAGACATGTTCGTAGCCGCGCGCGAGCTCGACAGGCACTACATACCGTCGCGCTACCCCAACGCCTTCGAGTCCGGCTATCCAGGCATGTACTACGATGAGGTGACGGCTGAGAGGGCCCTCGAGGCCTCTAAGAAGATCGTCGAGTGGGTCGAGTTATGGCTGAAGAGGCATGGCGTGGAGCTGTGAAGGAGGCCTTAGAGAAGCTCAGTAAGAAGCTGGGCGTTGAGAGCGCGATAGTCTTCGGCTCTTGGTCTAGGGGGGGCGGCGGGGAGTGGAGCGACGTGGACCTATTGGTGGTGACGGATGGGGTCGAGGACGTCAAGGTCTTAGACAGGTTCTACATCGCAGTCGAGTGCAAGGCCCCGCGAGTAGACCTCTTCCTCTACACGTACAAAGAGCTGGAAAACATGGCCAAGAGGGGGAACCCGCTGGCCCTCTCGGCCCTCGTGGACGGGGTGCCAGTCAAGCTGAGCGCTAGGGTGAGTGACCTCATCGAGCTCGCCAAGCGCATGTACGAGAGGAGGGGGCGCTTCTACGTCGAAAGGCGGTAGTGCGATGATACTCTCATCCCCATTTAAAGGCCCTCCAATGTGCGACGAGGCAACGTAGCATTCGTCGAAAAAGCCATCGCGTAAGGCCCTCACGAGCCGGGCTGACTCTTATCGAGGTTCGGTGTACTGCGCTAATTCGATGAACGCATGCCCGTGAGGGACGAAGTTGCGAGCCGTCTAGAGAGCGCTGGGGAGGACTCCACTCGCGCCAAGAAGAGCACTAAGACGACGATCACAGCTGAACCTGCTTAGCGGCTCAGCAGGCCGCCGAGAAGGCCTTGGAGGTGCTGATCATGCACCTCTTCGGAGAGCGCGCGAGGGGCCACGACCTCGTCAAGCTACACAAGAGGGCCAGGGAATCGGTGAAGTTGAAGATGGGCGGGCGCGCCTCCTACCGAGACACGCCTGAGCACCGGATCGATAGGGGCCTGAAAAGGGCCGACGAGCTGGGCCGAACGAGCCTTCGATTCCTCACAAGCCTTAGCCGGGAGGTCGAGCCCTAAATCAATAAAGGGGTTTTCTGGTTAATCGGGTCGCTCAAAACCTTCTCGTCAACCTTTGACCTCTTCGACCCTTATGGCGCCAACGGGGCAGGCCTCTGCCGCGGCCTTTGCACATTCGTAAAGCTCTTCTGGTATGATGCCCACCGAAGTGGCCTCGCTTAACTCGACGCTGTACTCGTCGACCACCTTGTTCTTCTGATTGTCGGAGCCCATCTCGAAGACCTTTGGGCAAATAGCTGGAGCGGCACCACACGACACGCAAGCGACTCGATCGACGATCACGCGGTACTTGACCATAACCATATCAAGTGTAAGTCTTGATCAGCTGATTTAAAGATTTCGCGCGGTATATCTCCCCCAGAACACGCGTTCTAACCCCAACGACGGCCTGCTCGTCAGGCTGGGTTCGTGAGCTTTACGTCGCGCCTCCATGTAGTCCACCTCAAGTGTTTGATCGAGTGCGGCAATTTTAACTGGCCGAGCATAGAGATCCCTCGGAGGTCAGTGAGCCATGATAGACGCGAATGCGTTGAGGAGGATAAGTTATGGGATCTACGTTGTCGCCTCTAGGAAGGGCGATAGGCTCAATGGCCAGATAGCCAATACGGTGTTCCAGGTCACCTCCGACCCCGTAAAGATCGCGGTGTGCATTAATAAGCGAAACTTGACGCACGAGTTCATAAGCGAGAGCGGGGTCTTCAGCGTCTCGATACTCTCAAAGGAGACCCCGCTGAGCTTCATCGCCGGCTTCGGCTTCAGGTCTGGAAGGGACTACGACAAGTTCAAGGGCGTTAACTTCAAGATAGGCGTTACCGGCGCGCCCATAGTCATCGACAACGCTCTCGCGTACTTGGAAGCAAAGGTGGTTGATAGCCACGACGTGGGGACGCACACGCTGTTCATCGGCGAAGTCGTGAGCGCTGAAGTCCTTAAGGACGAAGAGCCCCTCACCTACGCCTATTACCAGGAGATGAAGAGAGGTAGAACGCCGCCGACAGCTCCGAGCTACGTCAAAGGACATTGAGCTGAGCGAGCC
>DAIQQE010000230.1:0-1217 GCA_036786905.1 Candidatus Nezhaarchaeales archaeon
CCTCCTATCTAGGCCGAAAGAGATATCAAGGTCAGCTTCACTAATGTGGTGTTGATGCGAGTTGAGGCCCTTTTTCTCGGTAAGTTTCAAGCCTTCTCGACGATCCTGTGATGGGGGTCAGGGGCCTTGGCCATTAAGTCGCTCCTTATCACCACTTGGGGCGATCCTTCTAAGTGGGACGTCGTGAAGTACAAGTGCGATGGCGAGGAAGTCGAGAGCCGCTCTGCGCTACCGTTGCTCCTCAAGCTCCTGAGGCCGGAGAGGGTGGTGCTCATAGCCTTGGACACCATCGTCAAGAGACACGCCTCTTCTTACGACGAATTGGTGGGTCACGTCCGCTCGTTCTACTGCAAGTTCTTGAAGGATGTCGGGGTTGACCTGGGAGACTCCCTAGAGGTCTTGATAGCTCCGGGAATCGGCAAGTTCAAGATCGAGGAAGGCTACGTCAAGTTCGAGGGGAGGTTGAGCGACTTCTACGCGTACGTCCTCTTCGAGCTGTCTAGGGCCCTCTCAGACCTCGACGACAATGCAGTGGTCCACTTAGACTTGAGCCACGGCCTCAACTTCATGCCCTCTCTTACCTTAGCGGCCCTCAAGGAGCTCTTGGGGTCGCTCTCCCTAGCCAAGAGGGTCAGGATAAAGGTCTACAACAGCGAGCCCTACGTTAAGGGCGCGAGCGAGCTAGCCGTACACTTGGTCGAGGACGAGGTGGTCTCGCCATCGTTGAAGCCCAAGCTCCTCGGAGCGCGCGGAGAGTGCGTCCTCTTAAAGTCGTTGGCCAAGGTCGAGGGCCCTGAGGAGTCGAAGGCCCTCAAGGCGTCGCGCTTGAGCCGCGAGGAAGTAGACGAGCTGAACGCCTTCTTGAGCTCCATAGTCAACGGGTTGCCGCTAGCCTTCAGCTCGTTCTACCCAGACGCAGAGGGCCTGCGAAAGAGGGTCGAGGAGGTCGTGGAGTCGTGGAGGAAGATGATAGCCGTGACTCGAGAAGGGGACGAGACTCGCGTGACGAGGAGGACTTGCTTCACCGAGGACTTCGCGAAGCTCGTAGTGCTTAGCCTGATCGCGAGGGCTCTGAACCTCTCGAGGAGAGACGAGGTCACGCTCGAAGAGCTCGATGAGTTGCGCAGGAGGTTCTTCTCGAAGTGGTCGAAGAGGTTCGACGCCATGATAAGCTCAGACATCGAGAGGATAGAGAAGGCCGTGGGCGAAAGGCGCGA
>DAIQQE010000231.1:0-1206 GCA_036786905.1 Candidatus Nezhaarchaeales archaeon
CCTTGTCGGCTACTTGCCTGACCTCGCCTGCCTCTATGAAGTCCACGATCTCTAGGATCTTCATCTCCTCCTCTGGCGTCGGGTAAGTCATCTTGACCTTGAAGGCGAACCTGTCTATCTGCACCTCGGAGAGAGGGTAGGTGCCGGGGGAGCCGTACGGTATTTGAGTCGCGAGCACGAGGAACGGCCTGTCGACGGGGTAGCTCGTGCCCTCTATGGTCACCTGCCTCTCCTGCATGACCTCTAGGAAGGCCGCTTGGGTCTTGGGAGGAGCTCTGTTGAGCTCGTCGACGAGGACTATGTTCGCGAATATGGGGCCTTTCTTGACTCGGAACTCCCCGCTCTTGACGTCGTAGACCGCCGTGCCGAGTATGTCGGCGGGCAGCGTGTCGGGGGTCATCTGGATTCTAGCGAAGGTGGCCCCTATGGCCTTGGCGAAGGTCTTGGCCATGAAGGTCTTGGCCGTCCCGGGCGGCCCCTCGAGGAGGACGTGGCCCTCGGAGGCGAGGGCTACGAGCAGCATCTTTATGACGTCCCTCTTGCCGACGATGAAGCGCTCGACCTCTGAGATTATGCGCTCAGCCACGCTCGACACTTTTCCCTAACCCCCTTCAACGCCTCTAGGAGGCTTCGATCCCAGTCGGGGTGCCTCTTTAGCACCTCCTCCACCTCTGCGCCTCTGAGGACGGCCCTCTCCCTGCGCGCCAGCGCGTAAATTACTGTTGCGGTCGCGAGGGCGAGGCTGTACTTGAGCTCAGGGGCCGAGAGGGCGTTGTAGACCGCTAGGACGGCGCCCCTATAGGCCTCTCGAGGAGCGGACGGAGGCCAGACCCCGACGTCCACGTAGACCCTCTTGCCCTCGACTATGTTTTGAAGGAGCTTGAGGTTGTCGCCCAAGCCTATGACGCTGTTGAGGAAGGCGCTCGAGTCCGAGAACAGCACGAGGAGCCCCTTACCATAGGTCGCCACGGCCACGACGGCGAAGGGCCCCTTGGGCTCCTCTGCCGATGGCTCGAGGTCTCCGTCTAAGTCGAGGAAGCTGAAGCTCGAGGAGTAGGCGAGGACTCCAACGCGAGGGTCCTCGACTATCAGCACCGAGGGGACGTTGAGCGCTATCTCCTCGACGCCTGAGGTCAGGTAGTGGGTTGCCAAGTTTATCGCCTTCGGCATCCTCCAGCTCTTGTAGTAGAACACCGGGTCCAGCAT
>DAIQQE010000064.1:0-6788 GCA_036786905.1 Candidatus Nezhaarchaeales archaeon
GTCGTCCACAGCGCATTAATAAGGAGAGGCCGAGTAGTTAGTCCTGCGGTGAACTCCTGACATGGCTTTGACGACAATAGAGGTTCTCAAGAAGGCTGGTCTATCGAAGCTTGAGGCCGAGGTCTACCTCTTCTTAGTAGAAAACCCTCAAGCAAGTGAAAACGATTTATGTACCTCGCTAAATGCGCCGTTGAGCGACGTAAAGGCCTCTGTCGCCTCACTATTACAAAAGGGTCTCGTGAAGACGTTGGACCACGAAAGGTACGAGGCAATCCCTCCGTCGAAGGCCGTTCAGATCCTTTTAGAGATCAAGACAAGGTTCGTAGAAGCTGAGCTGGCAGATTTAAGAAAGAACTTGCAAGTGGTAAAGAGCGACTTAGAGGACAAGTACTGGGAGAAGAGGTTCGGAATTAGGGATGAGCTCTTAATAGAGCCCCTCGACGACCTAAGGTCTATGGAGATCAAGACAGCTGAAATGATATCGAGAGCGCAACGTGCCATCTACATATTCACGGCGTCGTTTGAGTGGTATTCCAAAGTTAGGGAGCTACTGCTAGCTGCTCTTAGTCGCAAGGTCGTGGTAAAGGTCTTGATGCGAGTCGCAGATGAAAGATCGAAGAGGACAGCAAAAGACCTTATAGAAAACGGGGCAGAAGTTAGGTGCGCGGCTGAGGAGTGGTACCCAGTTAGGGGCACTTTAGTCGATGAAAACAAGCTGGTCTTCCTAATCTGGACCACGGAGAAGAAGTTGTCCTACTATAAGCCTCATTACACCGAAAATCCGGGCTTGATAAGGGTGTTTAGCGATGCCTTTAATCGAAGATGGGAAAGGGCCAAGCCCTTGGGCCCTTAAATCGGATTGATCACGTTATGGACCGAGAAGTTAAGTTGGTATCAGTGGAATACGCGGTTTTTGTACACGCCACAGAGGACTTTGACAAAGTGATCAAGGCAGTCGAAAATCTCATGCCCCCCAAGCTCCGAGATCGAAAGAGGGTGGAAGTCGAAGAGACCTATGGTCACTACGAGAATCCAATCCGCATAGCTAGGACCTCCTTTAGAAACCCGGAGTACGCAGCCCAAGCGCTCACCTGGATTTGGTCACGCCTCTCAGATGAAGATAAGGCACGCCTCACGAGGGACTTGGATTTACATCTCGACAACAAGTCAAAGTTTTACATGAGGTTCGACAAGCAAGAGGCCTTCTTGGGCTATGTCAAATTGTCGTCCGGGGACGACGTTATCAAGGTGGTCTTTAGCTTTAAGGGGTCAAGGGAAGCGGTAAAGGACTTTTTGTTAAGCTACAACTTAAGGGTCGTGTAGAGATGCCTAAGAGACGTTACGCTGACCTCCACGTCAGGGTGGCCAATGGAGGAGACCCTCCGATGTTGCTGATAAAAATGGCGAAGCACTTAGGCCTGTCGCTGATAGCGCTCTCGTTAGACGACCCTCGCGAATTAGAGGACGTCAAGGGCATTAAAGATTACGGCAAGGAACTTGGCGTTGACGTGGCGATAAGGGTGGACCTAAAGCCCTCTGGCGCTGGCGAATTAAAAAGGTATCTGGGGAAATTGCGGCGAAGCGTCGAGGTGATAGGGGTCTACTGTCATGACACGTCGGTTGCAAGGACTGCTGCGCGCGATCGCAGGGTCGACGTCACTTTCTACAGCCCAGATAACATACTCTCGCTCCTTGATGAGGGTCAGTTAAGCCTGTTGGTCGAGAGCGGTCACTGCGTCGAGGTCAATTTAGTAGACTTCCTCTACATGTCCTCCGAAAAGCAGATCAAGGCCTTGTGGAACTACGGCTTAGCGCTCAAAAAAGTCGCGAGAAAGGGCATACCCATAGTGGTTTCGTCAGGAGCGTCGAAGATAATAGACATGAGGGCTCCTCGAGAACTGTACGCTTTCGCGTTTCTGCTCTTAGACGATAAGGAATTGGCGAGAGAGGCCGTGTCGGCTAAGCCCTTAGAGCTTGTAAGCTTGAACAGGGAGAAGCTCTCCCCAAACTTCGTACAGCCAGGAGTTAAGGTGGTGGACGAATGGTGAAAGAGGTAAGGTGGCGCTACGTGATTTTCCACGTCCATTCACCACTAGACCTTAAGGCAGAAGACTTGAGAGCTGCCCTGAAGAAGCACATGCGGTCCTTCTTAGGCATCTACGGCCTTTCGAAGACCCCCCTCAATCTCATGGCTTACGACGAGGAAAGCAAGTTAGGCATATTGAGGTGCGCACACGTATCTCTTGAGATCGTTAGGGCAGCCCTCGCCCTCTTTAGCGCGGCAGATGACAAACCGCTGGCCTTTCACGTAATGAAGGTTAGCGGTACGTACAGAAAAGCCAGGTCAATGGCTTCTCGGCTTGCTGAAAAGCTTAAATCTCACTGGGCCGAGTTGGAAGCGGGGATGAAGAAGCCGTCCCAGGCTACTGAGGCATGAAGAGCTCGCGACGAGCTGACCCAGGAGCTTCAACCTCCTTTCTGCCAGAGACCCTCAAGGCTTAAATACATGGATTTCAAGACCCCTTAATCTAAGGCTGGGTGTGACCCTCATGAACGTAAAGGAGGTACTCGACAGCGAAGAGTTCACCTTTGCGGAGAAAATCCTGACAATGAAGCAAGTAGAGCCCAAGGACGTCAAGAGAGCAGGAGAGATAGCAATAGTCTCAGTGGACCTAGCAGCCGGACAAGATGGCACGACCCCTCTGGCGATAAGAGTCTTTGAGGAAATGGGAGGAGGGAAAGTCTGGGATCCAAGCAAGATACTTTTCGTGATTGACCACACTTACCCCTCGTCGTCTGCCGAGATATCCAGCTTGCATAAGTTGATGAGAAGCTTCGCCTACAAACAGGGCATTAGGGTCGTAGAAGGAAGCGTAATACATCAAGTAATACTTGAGGAGTACGCCGTGCCCGGAATGCTCATAGTTGGTGCAGATTCTCACACAACAACTCACGGGGCAGTGGGGGCGTTCGCCACAGGCATAGGAAGCACTGAACTAGCCGCCGTCATGCTTGAGGGGAGGATTTGGCTTAAAGTCCCTTCGACGATCCGCGTGCGTCTTGAAGGCCCCTTGCCAAAGGGCGTCTACGCCAAAGACGTAGCATTGCACGTTATAGGGGAGATAGGCGCCGAGGGTGCGAATTACAAGTCGATTGAGTGGACTGGAGAGACCACGTCGAAGCTCTCGGTGGCCTCGAGGGCCACTTTATGTAACATGAGCATGGAAGCTGGGGCTAAAAACGCCGTAGTAGAGTACGACGCCGTTACTGAGGAGTACTTGAAAGAGGTTGGGAGGAACCCCATGGCTATAATCAGGTCAGGGCGAAAGGCGGAGGTGGAGGACGAGCTTTGCGTAGAGTGTTCAAAGCTCGAGCCAATGGTGGCGGCTCCTAGCAGGGTCGACAACGTTAAGCCTGTGGGAGAAGTGGAAGGGACGCCAATAGACCAAGCCTTCGTCGGGAGCTGTACCAACGGCAGGTTGGAGGATCTAATCGAGGTGGCGAAGATACTTCGAGGGCGGAGGGTCAAGGAAGGGGTCAGGCTCATAGTGACGCCAGCCTCGAGAAAAGTGTACATGGATGCTTTGAGGCTAGGGGTACTGGAGGTGCTCTTCGAGGCCGGGGCCGTGGTGACCAATCCAACATGTGGGGCTTGCGTAGGGACTCATTTAGGGGTTTTAGGCGAAGGAGAGGTGGCTATATCCTCTAGCAATAGGAACTTCGTAGGTCGAATGGGTCATCCCTCCTCAAAAGTTTATCTAGCCTCGCCAGCCACCGTCGCAGCGTCAGCGATAAAAGGTGCCATAGCCGATCCGAGGGAGTTCTTATGAGCGTGATTCGAGGAAGAGTTTGGAAGTTTGGCGATAACGTAGATACTGACGTTATAATACCGTTTAAATACAAGGCTAAAACCATAGACCCCCAAGAACTTGCTCAGCATGTGATGGAGGGCATAGACCCACATTTCCCTAAAAAAGTAAGACCTGGAGATATAATAGTAGCAGGGAGGAACTTCGGTTGTGGCTCGAGTAGAGAGCAAGCACCACTGGCCATAAAGGCTGCAGGCATAGCAGCCGTGGTGGCTGAGAGCTTCGCCAGAATATTCTTCAGAAACGCAATAAACATAGGCCTACCAGTCCTCGAGGTCAAGGGGATATTCGAGAAGACCGATGAGGGCGACGTCCTCGAAATCGACCTACATCAAGGGATGGTCAAGAACTTGAGCAAGGGCCTGAGCTTCAAGGCATCTTCCATGCCCGATATGTTAATGGAAATATTAAAAGAAGGAGGACTCGTCAACTACATAAAGAAGCGCAGGGCCTGTCCTCAATAGAGACTTTTTAGGACACCCAAGCTTTCATCAGTCTTCTTTACTGAAGCCCTCCAATCTCTTTCTAGCTCTGTCAAGGCTCTGATGGCATCAACGTTGTCCGGTATCACGTTCGACTCATTAGGAGTAGCCCACATCAGATAGACCTCATTGCCATTGACTGCAATGCCGTCCCCCCACACGGGTATTTCATACAGATCTCCTCGAGGTCTCCCGAGGTCTCTTGCCAGCTCGACGAGAGAGTTCAGGGCCTCTACGCCGTCGCGCCCACTCACTAAAACCACTCGAGGCTCCTCTTCGAGAGCTTTTATTACCCCGTCGATCGTAGGCTTTGACTTAGTTTCAACGATGCAGAAGTGGATATGATAGAGGTTGTGAGAGCCCTTAGCGGCCATAGTGACTATATCTATGTCATGGAGAACCGTCTTAACATCGGGCCCGTGATGTGAGGGGACATGAAGCTCGGGGACCACGGTGTTTATGACTCCTGCTTTGTGGGACTCCCACACATCGCAGGCTCTCCTGACTATCACGGCCCTAGCCCTAGCTATCCCATAGGCCTTATTTATGGCGTTGAGAACCCTGCAGAGAGCCGTGGTATTGCAGCTAACTACTCTCGTGAATTGCTTGCCCAAGCTTTCGTGGTAGTTGCACGTAGCGACGAACGATACCCCAGCTGTCTCATGGGCTTCGCCTCCTTCGAAAACGGCCTTCACCTCATACTTCTCGTAAAGCTCCTTGTTCTTGGCACCGACCTTAGCTGGAGTGCAGTCGACCACGACGTCCACGTCCTTAAGCACGTCGGTCAATAATCCTTCGACGTCGATTCCTCCCTTCTTCATGTACTCGACTCTCTCAGGTGAAGAACAAAAGACCTTGTAGCCCTTCTTCGCCGCCATTTTCACTCTCCAGTCGGCGACGACGTCTGAGACTCCTATGAGGACCATGTCATCTTGCTTTGTTATGGCGTCAGCGACCCTCTTCCCTATGACCCCATAGCCATTTACAAGGACCTTTACCTTAGCCCTCATAACTATTCACACTTAAATTGTGCTCTTAACGAGTTTTAGCCTTTCCGCGTTTCTCTTGCCTATTTCAAGTGCGTCTATTATCGGCAACCTCCTGCCAGCTAGCAAGTGTAGCAACGCTCCTCCTGCCGTGCTGGTGTACGTGACCTTATCTTCGGCCCCCAATTTGCGTAGAGCGGCCGTTAAGTGGCCTCCGCTAACTATCGTGATCGCATCGCTCTCCGATATGGCCTTCAGTACCTCCATGGTTGCTAGGGCGAAGTTGTCTTCCTCGAAGACTCCTAAAGGGCCATTAGCTATGACGCTACCAGCCCTCGAAATCTCTTTCACGATCATCTCGGCAGTCTTCAATCCCAGATCCTTGATCCTGTACTCGCTTGGCAAGCTGTCTATCGGACAATCGACCCTCTCGCCGTCTTTTTCGACAGCGACATCTAGTGGCAATATGAATGCGTCTTCTCTCCATTGCAGCATCTTCCTAGCCCTCTCGACGTTGCTATGAAATTCCTTGTCCTTCTTTACGTTGTTGTTCGAAAGCTTCACTCCTTTCGCTTCGAGGAATACTGGTGCCAACAGCCCTCCAACTACTATTTTGTCCACAAGCCCGGTCTTGGTGAGAATGTCAACGACCTCAAGCCTGTCACCCACCTTTGCCCCTCCAAGTACGTAAACTATGGGCCTCTTTAGGCGAGGAATTATCTCCTTTAAGGCTTTGAGCTCTTTCTCGACAAGTCTTCCCGCGACGGAGGGGAGCAAGTAGGCAAACCCTACTAGCGATGGTTGGGATCTGTGAGCCGCTGGAAACGCATCGTTGACAAACACGTCGAACAATGGACTTAGCTTTCGAACCAAGTGTGTCTTGGCACAATCCTCTATCGGAGCCTCTATGACCTCCTCCGAATACATCCTTGTGTTTTCTAGAAGCAACACCTCGCCATCTTTAAGTCCGACTATTTCGCTTCGAGCGGCAGGTCCCATCAAATCGTCGACGAACTTCACGGGTCTCTCGACATACTTCTCTAAAATGATGGCGTGCTTATCCAAAGACACAAAGTCGCTCTTTCCCGGCCTGCCTTGATGCGACATCACTACGACCTTGCTCTCCTTGAGCTCTTTGAGGGTGACACTGGCCTCCTTAATTCTGTTTTCATCGAGTATCTCTCCTCTTGGACCTATGGGGGAGTTTATGTCCACTCTGACAAGAACCCTTTTTCCTCGCAGATCGACGTCGTCCAATGTGAGGAATTCAAATTTCATTTGTCATCAATCACCTCCGAGTGGGCTACAAGCCAGCAAATTAATCACGGTGGCTCACGATAACAACAGCTTAGAGCTAGTTGATGACGCACTTTATATATTTTACCTAGCCCTCAAAGAATACCGTTAATGAATGGTAGAAAAAGATGGGTAATGCTTTACGTCTTAATGAC
>DAIQQE010000065.1:0-6781 GCA_036786905.1 Candidatus Nezhaarchaeales archaeon
AGTGAGGTCACGATAAAAGAGCCGAAAGTATACGAGAACGAGGGACCGACGGTCGTCGTGATAGACTGCGGAGTGAAGTACGGGATACTGAGGAACCTCCTGCGAAGGAACTTCACGGTCGTAAGGGTCCCCAAGGACTACGACGCTGACAAGATCTTGCAATTCGACCCTAAGGGCGTCTTGGTTAGCAATGGCCCCGGGAACCCAGAGCTCAACGTCGAGACCATAAAGACCATAAGAGACCTCATCGAGATCGGAATCCCGATGTTGGGGATTTGTTTGGGAAATCAAATGATAGCTCTCGCGCTAGGGGCCTCGACATTCAAGATGAAGTACGGTCACAGGGGGCAGAACAAGCCCTGCGTGGACTTGGAATCCGGGATATGCTACGTAACGAGCCAGAACCACGGGTTCGCGGTTCGCGAGGACACTCTAGGAGGCACAGGATTGTCCGTTTGGTTCCTCAACGCTGACGACATGACGATAGAGGGCTTGAGGCACAGGAAGAAGCCTGTTATTGCGGTGCAGTTCCATCCCGAGGCCTCGCCAGGCCCCTACGACACAGAGTACATCTTCGACGCCTTTGCCAACATGATGGGGGTCAACTGCCGTGGGTAGAGAGACCGTTAAGAAGGTCTTGATACTCGGCTCCGGGGCTATAAAGATAGGCGAGGCGGGGGAGTTCGACTACAGCGGCTCCCAAGCCCTCAAGGCCGTTAGAGAAGAGGGCATCGAGACGGTCCTCGTGAACCCGAACATAGCCACTATACAGACGGATCCCAGGTTAGCTGGAAAGGTGTACCTCGTCCCGGTCTTGCCAGATTTCGTGGCCGAGGTCATAGAGAGGGAGAGGCCGGACGGCATAATGCTGGGCTTCGGAGGTCAGACAGCCCTGAACTGCGGCGTCCAGCTATACGACATGGGCATACTGCAGAAGTACGGAGTCAAGGTTCTGGGGACCTCGGTTGAGAGCATAAAGAAGTGCTCCGATCGACTCATGTTCAAGAAGACTATAGAGGCTGCGGGATTGCCGATGCCTAAAAGCAAGGCCGCCTACAGCATCGAAGAGGCCCTCGAGGTGGCGGAGGAGATAGGCTATCCAGTGATGGTCAGGGTCGCCTACACCTTAGGGGGCAAGGCCTCCGGCGTGGCTAGGAACGATAGGGAACTAGTAGAGATAGTCAGGAGGGGCATAGCCCACAGCCTCATAGGCCAGGTGCTTGTTGAGGAGTGCATATCCCATTGGAAGCAAATAGAGTACGAGGTCATGAGGGACAAGTATGGGGACAGCGTGACTGTGTGCAACATGGAGAACATACTCGGGATGAGGGTTCACACGGGAGACAACATAGTTGTGGCGCCCTCGCAGACTATAACGAACAGAGAGTACCACATACTGAGGATGGCGTCAATAAAGGCGGCGGAGGCCCTTCAGATAATAGGGGAGTGTAACGTCCAACTAGCCCTCGACCCCGTATCAGAGAGATTCTGCATCATAGAGATGAACCCCAGGCTCTCGCGTAGCTCGGCACTAGCATCTAAGGCCACGGGCTACCCCCTAGCCTACATGGCTGCCAAGCTCGCCTTGGGCTATAGGCTCCACGAGCTCATAAACAAGGTGACCGGAAGGACCACCGCTTGCTTCGAGCCAGCCCTAGACTACGTAGTCCTGAAGTTCCCGAGATGGGACTTCGAGAAGTTCGAGGGCATCGACAGAAGGCTCGGCACTCAGATGAAGTCCGTCGGCGAGGTCATGGCTATAGGCCGTTGCTTCGAAGAGGCGCTTCAAAAGGCCGTGAGGATGCTCGACAAAGGAAAGCCGGGCCTAGTCGCGAGCAACATAAGCGACAGGGAGCTGCTCAAGAGGCGGCTCAGCGAAATGACCGACGAGATACTGTTCGACGTAGCAGCGGCACTAAAGGCCGGCTTCACCGTCCAAGAAATTCATGAGTTAACGTCCATCGATCCATGGTTCATAGAGAAGATAAAGAATATAGTGGACATGGAGGAGAGGCTGAAGGCCCTGAAGGGCAAGCCCCTCGAGGAGATGGCCGACGTCATAAGGGAGGCGAAGAGGCTCGGCTTCTCTGACAAGCAGATAGCGACGTGCTTAGGGCTGACGGAAGACGAGGTGCGGGCACTTAGGTACAAGAGGGGCATAATACCCGTGGTTAAGCAAATAGACACGCTCGCCGCCGAGTGGCCAGCACAGACGAACTACCTGTACATGACTTACGGAGGGGACGAGGACGACATAGAGTTCAGGGACGACGTGAAGAAGGTCATAGTGCTCGGGGCTGGTACCTATAGGATCGGCAGCTCGGTAGAGTTCGACTGGTGCACTATGAACATGGTCTGGGCGCTGAAGGAGCGGGGGATCGAAGAGGTAATAGTGATAAACTGTAACCCCGAGACCGTGTCAACGGACTACGACATGAGCGACAAGCTGTACTTCGAGGAGCTCACGCTCGAGAGGGTCTTCGACATATGCTACAAGGAGAGGCCCTTGGGGGTCGTGGCCTGCGTAGGAGGGCAGATACCGAACAACTTGGCCCCCAAGCTCGAGAAGCTCGGCATCAGGATCTTGGGCACTGCGGGGGAGGACGTCGACAGGGCTGAGGACAGGGCGAAGTTCAGCAAGCTCTTAGACGAGCTCGGAATACCCCAGCCTCCATGGGCCAAGTTCGGGTCGATAGAGGAGGCCGAGGAGTTTGCGCGGAGAGTCGGCTATCCGGTCTTGGTCAGGCCCTCCTACGTCTTGAGCGGGGCGGCCATGAGGGTCGCGTGGACGCCTCAACAGCTCAGGGAGTATTTGATTAGGGCCGCTTCTGTGAGCCCTGAGCACCCAGTGGTCATAAGCAAGTTCATAGAAGACGCCATAGAGGTCGAGGTGGACGCAGTTTCAGACGGTGAGACGACGATAATTGGGGCCATCATAGAACACGTCGAGCGTGCGGGGGTGCACTCCGGCGACGCGACCATGGTCATACCTCCTCACAGGCTGAGCCCTGAGATCACAAACACAATAAAGGACTACGCTAAGCGAATAGCTAGGGCCTTGAGGATCAGAGGGCCATTCAACATACAGTTCCTCGTAAAAGATGGGGTGGTCTACGTCATTGAATGCAATTTGAGGGCCTCGCGCTCGATGCCCTTCGTGTCGAAGGTCAAAGCCGTTAATTTAATGAAGCTCGCATCATATGCGCTGATGGGCGAGAGGATACCGTGGAAGGAGGGCGACGAGCCTCCGTCAATAGCCGTGGGGGTAAAGGTTCCCCAGTTCTCGTTCATGCAGCTCGAGGGGGCCGACCCAGTGTTGGGTGTTGAGATGCAGTCGACAGGCGAGGTCGCGTGCCTCGGTGAGACGTTTACAGACGCCCTCTACAAGGCATTGCTCGCGGCTGGCCTCAGGATACCGGCGAAAGGAGGCAACATCTTGATAACGGTCGGGGGCACTGAGCTAAAGAAGAAGATACTGCCGATAGCTAGGCACTTCAGGTCTTTGGGCTTCAACATACTCGCCACGGAGCACACGGCCGAGTTCTTGAAGGAAGAGGGCTTCAACGACGTCAAGGTGCTCTACAAAATCCGAGAGCCTAAGAGAAAGCCAAACATAATGGACGCAATACTCAACAGGGAGGTGGACTTGGTCATAAACATACCATCATCGATAACTCTCGACAAGTACGCGGAGATGCTGAGGGACGAGTACATAATAAGGAGGAAGGCCGTCGAGCTGGGCATACCAGTCGTGACCACCTTGGAGATGGCCTACGCCCTGTTGAAGGTCGTTACATGGCGCGTCTTGGGCAAGCCGACGGTCTATTCGCTCAACGACTATATGGAAAGAGCTATCATCAAGGTCTGGTGAGACTCGTTTTACAATCCGTTACGCACGAGACTCTTGACTCGGGCCACGCGCTTGAAACATTAAGGACCCTCTCAGTCGGGCAAGAGCCCTGAGAGCTTTTTAGGCCGTCCTCGACATTATCAGTAGGCGGTTCGGGAGAAGGTATCTATGAACTTTCGCCTCCAATGCATAGAGTGCAAGGCCGAGTACCCGCCCTCCCTCATAATCTACACATGTCCGAAGTGCGGGGATTTGCTGGACGTAGTGTACGACTACTCGGAGCTGATAGACATCGACCTAGCCGAGCTGTGGTCGAAGAGGGCCTTCAACGTCTGGCGCTATCGCGAGTTGCTCCCCGTGTTATCTAGCGACCCCGTCACGCTCAATGAGGGTGGGACGGGCCTGCATCGCTCTAAGAGGCTCGGGGAGCTCCTCAGCCACTCAGAAGTCTACGTGAAAAACGAGGGGGAGAACCCTACAGGGTCGTTCAAGGACAGGGGGATGACTGTAGGGGTTACGAGAGCTAAGGAGCTAGGGTCCAAAGTAGTCATATGTGCGTCGACGGGGAACACCTCCGCCTCCCTCGCGGCCTACGCGGCCAAAGCTGGGCTCCACTGTATAGTCCTAGTACCGTCTGGCAAAGTCGCTCTGGGAAAGCTGGCACAGGCCATGATCCACGGGGCGCGCGTGATACTTGTCAAGGAGAACTTCGACTACGCCCTAAGGGTCGTCAGGAAGCTCTCCTCGATCTACCCGCTGTACTTGCTCAACTCAGTAAACCCTTATAGGCTTGAGGGGCAAAGGACCCTCGCCTACGAAGTGTACGAGCAACTAGGGTGCAAGGTCCCAGACGTGGTCATAGTACCGGTGGGCAACGCCGGCAACATAAGCGCGATATGGAAGGGCTTCAAGGAGCTAAAGCTCTTAGGGCTTACCGACAGGACTCCGAGGATGATAGGTGTGCAAGCCGAGGGGGCCGCGCCGCTGGCAAGGACCTTGAGAGAGAACAGCCATGAGCTCTTAAGGGTTCCTAACCCCGAGACCATCGCCACTGCCATAAGGATAGGGGCTCCAGTCAATTGGAAGAAGGCTCTAAGGGCCGTCAGGGAGTCGAGGGGCACGATAATCACGGTCTCAGACGAGGAGATACTCGAGGCGCAGAGACTCTTGGCCTCGACAGAGGGCCTATTCGTCGAGCCGGCCAGCGCTGCCTCCATAGCCGGCCTGGCTAAGGCGACGAGCCAAGGTCTTGTGGACAAGGGAGAGGTCGTCGTGTGCGTGGCCACGGGACACGGGTTGAAGGACCCGGAGATAGTCTTCAAGGCGAACCTCAAGTTCACGGAACTTCAAAGCGCTGAGGAAATCGACGAGCTCGTCAGGGCCTTGCTGAATAGCAGCTACCTCTCGAAGACCTCCACGCCCACGTCTCTCGGCCTGCAGACGACGGCTGAGCAATCTACTCCTTCTTCTTCGTAAGCATCCTTCATGGCCTCTGCTATGACCCGGGAATTGCCCCTCCTGGCGTCGGTCACCGCTATCGTCGTGGGCCCAGCCCCGCTCAAGGTGGCGCCCAGCGCGCCAGCCCTCATCGCTGCCTCCTTAGCCCTCAGAAATCCGGGGTAGAGCCTCGCCCTCGCTACCTCTACTATCCTGTCGGAGCTCATTGCCTTGCCTATCATCTCTACGTCACCTCTGAGGATGCCCATGAGGAGCATGGAGTAGGAGGCCATGGCA
This sequence comes from Candidatus Nezhaarchaeales archaeon, assembly GCA_036786905.1. Taxonomy (GTDB): domain Archaea; phylum Thermoproteota; class Methanomethylicia; order Nezhaarchaeales; family WYZ-LMO8; genus WYZ-LMO8. The sequence goes on from DAIQQE010000065.1 coordinate 5,585, forward strand.
TCCACGTGCTCCTTGAGGCTTATGCTCTTGGGTAACACGGCGCGCGCTTCCTCAGTGGTCTTTTTCAAGCTCTTCGGAATGGCTAAGGCGAACTCCAAATGAGGGGGTGGTGAGAGCTTTTCGACACAAAGGGGGTCGTAGCTCAATATAACCGCAAACCCGCCCAAAATCGAGGGCGCTACGTTGTCTGCGTGCGCTACGCCCGAAGACGCCACCTCTCCCCGGGACGCCACCTCTATCAGCTCCAAAGTGCTCAGTTGCAATCCCAAAGCCTTGGCCACGGCAGCCGCCGTCGCCGACGCGCTGGCCGCGCTACTCCCCAAACCCACTCCCTGAGGCACGCCCTTCCTTATCTTGATTCTTAAGAGCGCCTTCGCGCCCTTTCTACTCAACAACTCTTTTGCGACCAAGCCCGCGGTGTTCTTCTCGGGGCTCTTGGGTATTTGGTGGGCCTCCTCTCCTTCGACCTCTATCTCTATCCCATCTCCTTCCTCTACCTCGACCTCCACTTCGTCATAGGCCAAGTCTAGGGCAACGCCTATGACGTCGAAGCCGGGGCCCAGATTTGCCGAAGTGGCTGGGGCCCTAGCGGCTATCATAGCCTAATCGCCTCTCAAGACCTTACTGATGACCCTCCTGGGAACGCCGAAGACCTCTCTAGCTATCAGCGATATCAGCTTGTCGGGCGGGGCCCCGCGCTCCACGCCAGCCCTCAAGCACATGGCCAACTTTAAGGCCTCTTTTTCGTTCTTGTCCCTGACCTCCCTCATGGCTATCTTCTCAGCGACCCTTAAGGCTACGTAGAACTTCATGAACGAGCGAAAGCCCTTCTCGTACTCTTTGAACTCTTCGGCCAAGGCTTTATGGAGCTTGAAAAGCTTGTCCTCCTCTTCAAAGCCTAGGATCACTGCTGTCAACATCAACCTCAAGACCCTAAATATCGTGTTCTTGTCCACGCCACCAGCGATCTCTTGAACGACGTCACGGGGCTTGGCCCCTTTTAGGACCTCGCGGCACACGTCCTCGCACTTGACTTCGTATGAAAATATCTGACCTAAGGCCGGGTACTCGCTGAGCTCCAAGCCTAGGCCTCGCTTATAGACTAGATAGACCATGGCCATCTCCTTGTCGTAGAGGTTCTTCGACGACCATCCCCTTATGGGCCCTATACCCCGCTTTTTGTAGGCCACTGCCAGC
>DAIQQE010000232.1:0-1201 GCA_036786905.1 Candidatus Nezhaarchaeales archaeon
GGAACAGCCATCAAGTATTAGCGATGATCAATGAATGTCTGAGACAGGGCTCAGTCGGTTGATCCTTCTTCACGGCGCGCAGCTCAGCCAAGGCCGAACTCTTCACAGCCACACATCTACGTTGCGATTTGCTAAATAAATTATGTGTCGTCCCTGCCTTCACTCATCACAGTCAGTCTTAGCTCGTCAGCCTACTAAGTTATTATGGTATCCGGAGGCCACCAAGAAAGGGCTCTGGAAAAGTGGTAGCCCGGGGGAGATTCGAACTCCCGTCGACGGGGCCAAAGCCCGCCATGCTTGGCCGCTACACCACCGGGCTTCATTATTCACGAAAAGGGCTAGACCGATTTAAACTTTAACGTTATTAGAAAAAGGGGGTTTGGTGCGGCCTGTAAGCATCGCTTTCTACTCTATGACTTGAATTGCTTGGCTGGGGCACTGAGCCTCACAGGCCCTGCAAGCGAGGCAGGCGTCCTTGTTCACTACCTCAACTTTGCCTTCCTTCATCTCGAAGACTCCCGAGGGGCACACGGAGACGCATGTGCCGCAGTTGGTGCACTTCTCTCTGTCTATCTTTATCTCTACCATGGCGGACCCCTAGCTATATGCTCTAACTCAGCTTTTAAGCTGTTGCTTTGCCCGTCTTTGATGCTATTTCATGGAGTTCCTTCTTGAGCTCTTCGGTACGCTTCGCCAGTTCCTTGAACTTCCACGAAAGTTCGGCTGTAGCGACCTTCTTGTCCAACTTAATGGTCTTGAGATTTGACATTCTCTCCTCTAGCCTCGAGGCCTCGCTAACAAGCTCGCTAATCCTCCGTGCCACTTTGCCGATCCTTGAATCCTTCTCGAGCTTTCTCGAGGTTTCTGCGAGCTTCTTTAAGGCATCTAGGTAAGCCATCCTTAGCTCTTGGATTCGCTTCTTGAGCGCAGAGTCCCTAACCCTACCCTCCAAGTAATCTTCGTACGTCCTCCAGAGCCTCCAAGCAATGGTTGCGTAGTTGTCGAAGAGCTCCTTGAGGGACTTGGGATCGACTTCTAGGATTGCGATCCTCTTGGCCATAATGCGCTTGAAAATAACGACCCCTGCGGCTAAGGCCGCGCCGACGATGCCAACTGCCACGGCCGTAGCTGGTGGAGTTGCTGGATGAGAGACCTCTACGACTATCAAGGGGTTTTGAAGGCGTGACAGGCTGTAAAACTT
>DAIQQE010000066.1:0-6727 GCA_036786905.1 Candidatus Nezhaarchaeales archaeon
CTCTTCAATTCGGCGGGCCGGCGAATCCGCGCAAACGCTCTTATCCTCGAGCGCTCAGAGCTTCATTGGACGAGGGCTACGGGAGGAAGGAGCGGTGGAGAGGGGCTCGGCCTGGGAGGGGCTCGGCGTCCTAGTGGACGGCGTGGCCGTCAAGTCGGCCGTCGTGGCTGGCTTCGCAGAGGGCGTCATAGCCTACTGGCCGCCCGACATCGACGACCTCGTCCTGGAGCTCTTCAACAACCTCTACCTGCAGGTCCCCGTGCCGGCATACGTGGTCATACGCCTAGGGGCCCTCGACAGGACCTTCTTGGCCGTCGTCTACGACGAGAGGGTCCTAGCCCTCGAGATCGACAAGAGGGTCGACGCAAAGAGGATGGGTGAGAGGCTGCTGAGGGTCTTCGAGGGCCTGGGCAGGGCTCGGGCGCTGTAGTCGCGCGTCGATCGCCGAGGGGTAGGCCCCCTCCGCCCTCTGCGGAGGGCTCGCCACATACTTGAGGGCCCTCGAAGCCCGGCCCGCGCTCCAGAGCTGAGCTCGAGCTGAGGAGGTGCGAAGGGCGCCGGGCCCCTCGCTGCCGAGCCCTCCGCTACTCCAAGTCGAGGGGCCTGAGCCTGGCGAGGGCCCTGTTGAGCCCTATAATCAGCGCTGAGGCCCCTATGCCCATCGCGAAGAGGAGGTCGCTCCCGAGCAACAGGCCCCCGGCTATCGAGGCCAGGTTGAGGGCTCCGAGGGCCGCGTTCAGCCTCCTCCCCACCTCCTTGACCCAAGGAGTGCCCGTAAGCGCAAGTGCAAGCCTGTAGAGGGGGTCCCTTTGGAGGGCCTTGTAGTGGGGGGTCCTCTTGAAGACCTCGAGGCCCTGCTTGTCGAGCACGAGCACGTTCTCCCCTCCCTTCTTGACGACCTTGAAGAACTTGGTCGGAGGCCTCGTGAAGGACTCCACTACGACCTCCAAGCCCCTGACCCCGCCGATCAAGGAGCGGGAGGCCTCCTCGAACGTCACGTAGCCCTTCCTCGACGCGCCCGCGAGGACTATTAACCTGTACAGGTTGATGGAGGTCGTCAGCTCCTTGGATATGTTGAGCCTCACGGGAGTGTCGAGGACCTCGCCTCTCGGTTGCTCAGCTGGTAGCAACATCTTGAGCAGCTTTCGCACGAACTCAACGCCTTGCTCGCTGAGCCCGACGTAGAGCTCTCCGCCCCCCTCCAATTTGGTTATCAGGTTCTTCTTCTCGAGCTTCCTGAGGGAGTCGAGGACCGACTTCCTAGAGTCCCCCGTCGCCTTGGCCAGCTCGCCCACGGACACGGGCCTCTTCTGATCCGCTAGGTAGAGGACGATCGCGAACTGGTTCGTGGCCTTAGAGAAGTCTATGGTGCTGTCGAGGTCCTTCAAGAGCAGGAGCTTGGTCGAGACCCCATCGGAGTTGAGGGCGGACATCTGCCCCCAACAAAATATCTTTAATATGCTAATTTAATAAATATTTCTAAATAAATATGGAGGGCCGAAGCAGGCGCCGCCGTCGTTCACGTTTAGCGCAGTCACGGACGATGGCCTGTAGACGACGCCAGAGGCCCAAGCGTCGGTGCTACCGTCGCGTTCTGAGCTCCGCGGTTCGACGTGATGGAGCCTCGCAGACGTTGGCGGCCAGACTCTTCTACTCCTCGCCTGAGCGCTTTCGTGCACGGAGCCCAGCGCACGAGCGATCACGGCTAAAATTGTGGCGGTAAGCGACTTTTTATGGATACAAAAATGTCCGAAAAACAGATATATACGTGTCCATTATCTACACGCGGTGCTGACCATGAAGGGGCGGGCGTTGCTATTGTTGCTCGTCGCCTGCGCTGCGCTAGCGGTAGTCGTAGCGTTCTCGACGCTCCAGCCCACAACTCAGACGCAACCCCCCACCCAGAGGCTGGCCAAGTTGCGAGTGAGCTTCCAGCCCAGCATGCACCACGTCGCCTACTTCGTAATGTCGGAGAAGGGCTGGCTGAGGGTCTTGGGGGTTGAGGTCGAAGAGCGCGAGTTCCCGACGGGACCGCCGCAGATGGAGGCTTTCGCCGCCGGGGCCCTCGACGTGGCCTACGTGGGCGCCGCGCCGCCGCTGTCTATAATAGCCAAGGGGGCCAGGGCGAAGATAGTTGCCGTGGCCAACACCGAGGGCTCCTCGATCGTAGTCAGGCCGGGCCTAGAGTACACGGGCCCGCAGTCCTTAGTGGGCAAGAAGGTGGGTTGCTACCCGCCGGGCTCGATACAGGACACCCTGCTGAGGAAGTGGCTGAGGGAGAACGGCATAGACCCCGACAAGGACTTGCAGATAGTCGTCCAAGGGCCCAGGGAGCAGATGGAGTCTTTGAGGGCAGGGGCGATAGACGCCGCGTTCCTCCCCGACCCGCACCCGCAGATAGCCGCCTTGAGGGGCCTCGGCAGAGTAGCCATCAACTCGGGCCAGATGTGGCCGAACCACCCGTGCTGCGTGGTGCTGGTCAGCGAGGACTTGATCGCCAAGCACAGGGACGTGGTGGTGAAGTTCATAGCGCTGCACGTAATAGCCTCCGAGTACGTGACGAAGCCCGAGAACAGAGAGGACGTCTTGAGGATACTAATGAAGAGGCTGGGGATCGAGAAGGGCGAGGCAGAGACCTTCCCGGGCACTACGCGCTTCACGACCGACCCCAGGGACCCCGCGTGGCTCGAGGGCTTGGACTACATGTGCCGAGTGCACTACGAGCTGGGCCTGACCAAGGACCCCGAGGGGAGGGTCGTGAGGCTGAGGGCATCGCAGATAGTCGACGTCACGCTGTACGAGGAGGCCCTGAAGTTGGTCCCGCAGATAAAGGCGCAGCTAGGGCTGAGGTAGGTGAGGCCGAGAGACCTCGCGATCTCGGCGGCGTCCCTCGCAACCTTTTTTTCCCTTTGGGAGGCCTACTACTGGCTGGTCATCAAGAACCCCTTTCTCTTGGCCCCTCCCTCGAAGGTCTTCTTGACGTTCGTCGAGCTCTTCACCGACAAGTACTATCCCAGATTCTTCATGCCCTCTGACATACTCTACAGCCTCTTCCACTACGCCTTGGGCTTTGGCCTAGCGATCGCCGTGGGCTCGTGCGTCGGCTTAATAGCCGGCTGGTTCAAGGTGGCGGGCAAGATCTCCTACCCGATAATAGAGCTCGTGAGGCCTATCCCGCCAATAGCTTGGATACCGATAGCGATCCTGATGCTGAAGCTCACAGATTGGGCGGCTGGCTTCATAATATTCATAGGCGCCGTCTTCCCGGTGCTGCTCAACACCTGGCACGGCGTCGCATCGGTCGAGGTGAAGTACTTGGAAGCGGCCATGACCTTGGGGGCCACTAGGGGCTCGACTCTGATCAAGAAGGTCGTGATACCGGCGGCGCTGCCGTCGATCATGACCGGGGTCAGGGTGGGCTCTGGGGTGGCCTGGATGTGCGTCGTCGCGGCGGAGCTATTCGGCGTCGCCCCCTACGGCCTCGGGTACAAAATAGACCTCGCCAGGTACTACCACTCCCCCGACGTGATCTTGGCCTACATGCTCGCGATAGGGGTCTTGGGCCTCGCATTGGACAGGCTCTACAGGTCCATAGAGGGCAAGGTCTTAGCGTGGAGGGCTGGCCTCGTTGTCTCGTGAGCCCATCTTGAGGGTCAGGGGCCTCAAGAAGGTCTTCGAGGGCTCGCCGCGCGTGACGGCCCTCGACGGCGTAGACCTAGACGTCTTCGAGGGGGAGTTCCTGTGCATAGTGGGCCCCAGCGGCTGCGGCAAGACCACCCTCCTGAGGATACTGGCTGGCCTGGAGAGGCCGACCGAGGGGGAGGCCCTGATGAGGGGGAGGCCCATCGAGGGCCCGGGGCCCGATAGGATAATGGTCTTCCAGGACTACGTGCTGTTCCCGTGGAGGACCGTGCTGGGCAACGTGCTCTTCGGCTTGGAGCTCAAGGGGCTGCCGAGGCGCAAGGCCGTGGAGGAGGCGATGAAGTACATCAAGCTCGTGGGCCTAGAGGGCTTCGAGAACGCATACCCGCACGAGCTCTCTGGAGGCATGAAGCAGAGGGCCGCCCTCGCTAGGGCCTTGGCCTGCGGCCCCGACGTGCTCTTGATGGATGAGCCGCTGAGCGCGCTGGACGCCCAGACTAGGAACTACATGCAGGGAGAGCTCGTGAGGATATGGATGGAGACTAAGAAGACCATAGTCCTCGTGACGCACAGCGTCGAGGAGGCCTTGTACCTCGGCGACAGGGTCGTGGTGCTGACCGCCAGGCCCGCCAAGGTCAAGAGCGTCGTTGAGGTAAGGCTCGAGAGGCCGAGGAACAGGTTCGCCCCCGAGTTCATAGACCTGCGGATGAAGATATTGGACATGCTGAGGGAGGAGGTCGCCAAGGCCCTCTCAATGTACAGGCCCAGGTCATCTTAAGTGGCGGGCCTTCAAGCGAAAGATCCACTCAAGGGGCGCTCGGGAACCTTAGCTCGAGGGGGCTCAAGTGATCGGTTTGGATTTTGAGAGGGGCCTTGGCGCGAATCCATGCGAGGGCCAAACTCTTAGGAGGGCTAATGACTGCTTTCCGCAAAGTACAAGCGTGTGGGTTTTGGCGTTGGAGCTCTTCGTCCCTAAGAGCCCCTTGCGCGCTCCACTCGCAACGCGCGAATTGGGCTTCGACTTCACAAGCTCTTGGCTAGCTTGAAGTTTATGCAACCCGGGTCGGGCGCCGTCACTCGGCCCATATAGGCGTAGGCCCTAGCCCTACAGCCTCCGCAGACGTACCTATAGCTGCACCTCCCGCAAGGCTCCTCGAAGGAGTCCCTGTCCCTCAGCTGCAGGAAGATGGGGGAGGTCCTCCATATCTCATCGAATCTCCGCTCCCTGAGGCTCCCGACCTTTATCGGCATGAAGACGCAGGGGGTCACGTCGCCATTTGGCTCTATGGCCGCGTATATCCTACCAGCCCCGCAACCGCCTATGAACTCGGCGAGCGCGAGGGTCCCCGAGTCGGCCCCGACGATGAAGTGGGTCGGCGCCGTTACCTTTCCGCAGCTCTCCTGCAGCGCGACCCTAGCGAGCTGAGGGGCTGTCGACACTACCTCGATCTTCCTGCTGAGAGCCAGCCTGTATATCGTCTTGAGGGCCTCCTCCCTCTCGTCGGGGTTCAGATCCCAATTAGCTATGTCAGCCCCTCTGCCAGTAGGTATGAAGTTGAAGAATATGACCCTCTTGACCCCGAGGCCCTCGCAGAGGTCGACCATCTCCTCTATCTCGTGGTAGTTGGCCTTCGTCAACGTCATGGCGACCCCGGTCGCGATCCCCTCTTCCACGCAGTTCCTCAGGCCCTCCAGCGCCCTCTCCCAAGACCCCTGAACCCCCCTGAAGTCGTCGTGCTTCCTCGGGTTCGGGGAGTCCAAGCTGACCTCGACGTAGTGGACTCCCGCCTCCTTCAGCTCCCTGGCCAAGCCCCTCGTTATAGCAGTCCCGTTGGTGGCGACCGCAACGTACATGCCTCTCGACACGGCCTCTCGGACAACGAGGAGGATGTGGGGGTGGATCAGCGGCTCGCCCCCCGAGAACGCGATTGCCGGCACGCCCGCCCCATCTAGCTGGTCTATGACCATGAGCTTCTCCTCAAGAGTGAGCTCGTCGGGCAAAGGCTTGTCGGCGTTCTGGTAGCAGTGCTTGCACTTCAGGTTGCACATGTTCGTGAAGTTCCAGACCACCAAGAAAGGCGCTGGAAGCTTCTGGGGGACGGTGATGCCGTACTTTGCTATCCCCTTGAGGACGAGGACGAGCCCTTTCCTGACCGAGGGGTTCTTGGCGTAGTTCTTGAAGGCCTCGAAGTCCGCCTTCGCGGCCCTCGCCATTAACCACATGACGAACTTCAGGGCCCAGCCCTCGACCCTGCAGAGGCTCAAGGGGGTCGCGTCCTCGCCGACCATATAGTCCAAGGCGTGATCGAGCTTGGTACCACGACCATGAGGGCAGTCGAGCGTCATCCTACCCAAGAGGGAGCGGAAGAGCCTATTTCCAAAGACCAGCCTAATGGTATACAGCAAGCTCTTGATGCTCGAGGGAGGGCCCACGCCCCGCATGACAAGTCCAGCAACTAGATTTAGTAAGAAGGTTGAGAATTACGCTTTTCGCTCACAGCTATGACCCGACAAGTAGCGGGGCTAGGCTACCAACATTATTCGTGGAAGATGCCATTTCCCGGCCGTCCCGGTCGCTCGACGCTCTAATCCGTGCACGTCGGCGAGAATATTCGCCGATGGGGTCTGGACAAGGGCCGCCGGACCACTTGTCTTGGCTGGCACAACGAGTGATCCTTGAGCTGAGAGAGCGTCACTTCCAGATGATGTTCCCGAGCGCGTAGGCCGTGACCGTGGCGAGGGCGACCGTCGTCGCTACGTAGACCGCCGCCTTCTTGAAGCCGAAGACCCTCATTATCGCTATCATATTTGGAGTGCTGAGTCCCGGGCCAGCCAACAGCAGGCTCAAGGCGGGGGCTGGCCCCATGCCGAGCGTCATCAGTGCGTGGACGAAGGGCGCCTCAGTGAGCGTGGCGAAGTAGGTCACGGCGCCTATGAGGGCCGCTATGAAGGTCGAGAGGAGGCTGTTCCCGCCCAGCCACGCGTGGACCCACTGCTCCGGGAGCAGGGCCTTGATCACGCCGACCACGAAGACCCCGACGAGCATTAATGGGAGTATCAGCCTGACGAACCAGAGGGTCTCTCG
>DAIQQE010000067.1:0-6685 GCA_036786905.1 Candidatus Nezhaarchaeales archaeon
CCAGAGCCTTCTACCGTTATCGCCGCTTGAGAGAACTCTCTTTTGAACCTCTCGAAGTTGCCGAACTCCCTATCTATTAGGTCCGCCAGCTTCCCTCCGGGCCTGCCGCCGCCTTTGCTGGGCGGCGCTAAGTTTTTCCAGAATATGGAGTGGAGGACGTGACCGCCGACGTTCCATGAGAGCTCCTTCAAGGCGGCCTTGACGTCTACGTCTGCGCCCTCCTTCCTAGCGCCCTCAAGCCTCTTCAGCACAGCGTTCGCGCCGTTGACGTAGGCTTGGTGGTGTATTGTGTGGTGCACGCGTAACTGCTCCTCTGACATGTAGGGTGCCAAATCTCCATAGCCGTAAGGCAATTGAGGCAAGACATAGAGTTTGCCTATCTCCATATGAGCGACCCCGCGTAGTGTCGTTCTCGGCTCGGTAATCTAAAGTTTTCCTCCGTCCAAGGATTGCCTTGAGAGGCTCGGAGCAGCCGATTAGCGCCCTTCAACTTCGCCCAAGGTGCTTAGAGGCGTTGCGTATCGCCAATTACCAAGTTAAACCGCAAGAGCGTTATCGCCACGTTAGTTGAGTGAGAAGGCTTGCGATCGCGATTAGTGCTCTGGACGGTAATCTTTATAGCGTGAAGTCCATAAACGAAATCATTGAAGAGGAAGACCTTCTCGGAGGTCTATGGCATGCCTAAGGTGAGGGTCGGAGACGTAAACATTTACTACGAAGTCAAGGGCGAGGGCGAGTCCTTAGTCATGATAATGGGGTTAGCAGGCAATCTGGATTGGTGGGATCCGCGGATGACAGCGGAGTTCTCGAAGCACTTTAAGCTGATATTGTTCGACAATAGAGGCGCTGGTCGTAGCGATATGGGCCAGAGGCCTTTCTCAATAAAGCTCTTCGCGGACGACACCTCTGCCCTGATGGACGCTCTCGGCATCCCAAAGGCCAACGTCCTTGGGTTCTCCATGGGCGGGATGATAGCTCAAGAGCTCGCGCTGAACTACCCGGAGAAGGTCAAGAAGCTCGTCCTGTGCTCTACGTTCTGCGGTGCGAGGAAGGGGGTTCTCCCGCCCCCTCAGCCAGTGCCCCTCGACGAGCTGGAAACGAACCCGAGAAAGGTAATGGAGTTCATGGCCAGAGCCATCTTCACAGAGGAGTTCATCAGAGACAACCCTCAGGCCTTCGAGGACATGGTTCAGCGAATGCTAAAAGCCCCCATATCCAAGGAGGCATTCCTCCAGCAATTCTACGCGATATTGCAATTCGACACTTATGACAGATTGCCACAGATAAAGGCGCCCACGCTAATAGTGCATGGGAAGAAAGACATACTATTGCCAGTAGAGAACGCGGCGATCATGGCCCAACGCATACCCAATGCCAAGCTGGTCATACTCGAGGGCTCTGGGCACGGGCTTGCGGAGGAAATGGACAAAGCCATAAACGCCATACTGAGCTTCTTAAGCGAGTGAGGTTGAAGGGCCGAACGAAATACGTAGCCTTAAACTCCTATGCTCATAACGCGCAGATCGCACGATGTTGATAACTAAATTCATCCAGCTCACACTTGACCGGCTCGCCCTTGATCGTCGGGCTACGGCGCGTGAAAAACTTAGTAGCATTTAAATCTCTACTAAGACAAAGAGACAGGAGTGATCGAGAATGGCATCTAAAGAGCTGCTTGGGCTATTGAACGAGGCCATAGCGAGGGAGATACAAGTGTCGATACAGTACATGTGGCAACACGTTCAATGGAGAGGGGTGAAGGCCTTCAGTATTAAGGACGAGCTGAGGAAGATAGCCATAACGGAGATGAAGCACGCAGAGGCGATAGCCGAGAGGCTAGTTTACTTGGGCGGAGAGCCCACGACGATTCCGACCCCCATATACATCGGCAAGAGCCTGAAAGAGATGATAGAGCGCGATGCCAAGGACGAGGAAGAAGCCATAAAGTTATACAAGCAGATAATAGAGGTCGCGAGGAGAGAGGGAGACGTAACGACTGCAACGCTCTTCGAGAAGATACTGAGCGACGAGGAGGAGCACCACGACTTCTTCACGAGCTTGCTAGAAGAAATTTAACGCGGTACAACTTCCCTCAATACCATCCCTCATAACTTTTTTATAATCATCGCACGTGCGCATTGTAATGGTCTTAAGTCGTCGCGGCATCTTCTTAAGAGCATTCGGCTTAAAGCTACCCGAATTATCGTTGAAGACCCTTTCACAGGGTCGTTCCCCACCTCACACTATTACATGAACTTTCAGACGTCGATTGGTTTTGCCATAGAAAGTTTGCTCATGCGACTCGAAGCCTTAACCAGAAGCCTTATAAAGCCAATAGTTTTGCCTGAGCCTTAGGGGTATTAGTGTTAAGGGTGCACGTGGAATCATGAGCTTGCAGAGCGATGGATCTATACGCTACACCAATTGTACCAAGGGTGGGCCAGTATTTGTATACGTCAAGGATGGAAAGATCATTCGCGTAGAGCCTCTAGAATTAAGCCCGGAGGATCCTGAGTCGTGGACTATTGAGGCGAGGGGGAGGGTTTTTAGACCACCGAGGAGGGCCCTCGTGGCCCCTTGGACTTTGTCCGTGAGGGCTAGGGTCTACGCGCCGAACAGGATCTTGCAGCCGCTAAAGAGGGTGGACTTCAACCCCGATGGACAAAGAAATCCAGAAAACAGGGGGAAGTCCGCCTACGAACCCATCAGTTGGGGAGAGGCTCTAGATATCCTGGCATCCGAGGTAGAGCGCGTAATTAAGAATCACGGGCCTGCCGCGATACTCACGACGGCCTCCTCACACCACAGCTGGGGGAACATAGGATATAGGACTAGCGCGTACCACAGGTTTATGGCGATTTTGGGGGCAACGTATGCGGAACACAACCCGGACAGCTGGGAGGGCTGGTTCTGGGGTGCAACGCACCACTGGGGCTTCTCGTGGAGGCTCGGAATACCTGAGCATTACGACCTCCTCGAAGACGCTTTAAAGCACTGCGAGATGATAGTCTACTGGTCGTGCGACCCTCACGCCACTCTCGGCACGTACGGGGGGCACGAATCGGTTCCGTGGCGCTTTTGGCTCAAAGAGCTAGGAGTAAAGATGGTCTTCATAGACCCGTTCTTCAACTGGACGGCAATGAGCTTCGCCGACAAGTGGTTGGCTCCGAAACCCGGGACGGACACGGCCTTGGCCCTTGCAATTGCCTATACGTGGATTAAGGAGGGCACGTACGACAAGGAGTATGTCGAGAAGCGCACAATAGGGTTCGACAAGTGGAAGAGCTACATCCTAGGCGAGGAAGACGGCGTTCCCAAGACCCCTGAGTGGGCGGAAAAGGTATGCGACGTGCCAGCCCGCGAGATAAGAGCCCTCGCGAGAGAGTGGGCAAGGAAGCGCACGGCGCTCGCCTGCGGCGGCCGTGGTGGAATGGGAGGTGCGTGTAGGGCTGCCTATGGTCATGAATGGGCGAGGATGATGGTCTTGTTGGCGGCGATGCAAGGCCTCGGGAAACCCGGACGGAGCATTTGGGGGACGACTGTGGGTGCACCATATAACGCGCAGTTCTACTTCCCGGGCTATGCTGAGGGCGGGATCTCAGGCGATGCGACGAACACGGCAGCGGCTATCTTGCTGTCGAGGGGGATGACGAAAATGCCCGTGAGGTGGACGTTGAACGAGCCGCAGGGCCAACACGTCCTAAGGCTCCTGCTCCCCGAGGCAGTCCTAAACCCGCCGGTGAGGTGGAGGGGGAAAGGCTTCGCGGGGGCCTTTCCGGAAGCCCAATTCAAAGAGTACAAGTTCCCGGAAGAGGGTTTCCCGCTGCCTAGGATGTTCTGGAGATACGGCACTTCCTACATCTCAACGATGACCGAAACCAATAGATGGATTAGGATGTACAGGAGCCCCAAGCTGGAGTTTGTCGTCTGCCAAGCCATTTGGTTCGAAGGAGAGGCCAAGTTCGCGGACCTCATCCTTCCAGCGTGCACGAACTTCGAGAGGTGGGATATTGGAGAGTGGGCCCTGGCGGGTGGCTATAGCCCACACCTCTCTTACTCGACAAATCATCGCATCATAGTGTTGCAGATGAAGTGCATAGAGCCCTTGGGAGAGTCGAAATCCGACTACCAGATATTCGCCGAGGTCGCGAAGAGGCTTGGCTTCTACGAAAAGTATACGGAGAACGGCATGACCGAGCTGGACTGGGTTAGGAGGATGTTCGAGGTCAGCGACCTGCCGAAGTACATAACGTGGGAAGAATTCCTCAAGAAGGGGTACTTCGTAGTGCCACTGCCTAAGCCCTACAAGTCTACTCCAGCGCTGAGGTGGTTTGCTGAGGGGAGGAAGAAGGACACACCAGACCCCGGGTTACCAGGGGGCAGGATCATGGGAGTGCCAGACGGGCACGGCCTAGGAACGCCGTCGGGTCTAATAGAGTTTGAAGCCAGCACCCTGAAGAGGTTCGACCCAAACGACCCCGAAAGACCGCCCGTACCAAAGTACGTCCCCTCTTGGGAGGGGCCCGAGAGCCCCCTAGCGCAAAAGTACCCGCTTCAGCTGATCTCCCCTCATCCAAGGTACTCGTTCTTCACTCAATACGATGGAAAGGACAGCTGGGTAAACGACATCCCGGATCATAGACGCAAGGGCAAGGATGGCTTCTACTACTGGATTCTGAGGATAAACCCGGTGGACGCCGAGAAGCGAGGCATCCGCGAGGGGGACCTAGTGAAGGTGTACAACGACAGGGGCGCCGTGATATGCATCGCCGAGCTCACTGAGAGGATACGCCCAGGGGTCGTGCACGCTTACATGGGAAGCGCGGTTTACGACCCGATAGGCGAGCCTGGAGAGTCGCCGGATCGCGGGGGTTGCATAAACCTGCTAACCCCCTCGCGCCTAATGTCCAAGAACGCCAGCGGAATGGCGCCCAACTCCTGTCTGGTGGAAGTGTGTAAATTTGAGGGGTGATGGCCTCAATGAAGAAGTGGGCTATGGTGGTGGACATAAGCAAGTGCATAGCATGTTACGCCTGCTTCATTGCGTGCAAAGACGAGTTTTGGGACAACGACTACCTACCATACTCTCTCGGCATCAAAAAGCGTGAGCAGACCCTCATAAGGCTAGAGAAGAGGGAGCGAGGGAAATTTCCGTACGTCAAAGTAGCCTACATGCCGATCATGTGCATGCAATGCGACAACCCTCCATGCATGAGGGCGGCCAAAAACAACGCCGTATACAAGAGGGAAGACGGGATAGTGATAATAGACCCCGTGAGGGCCGTAGGCCAACGAGAGATAGTAGGAGCTTGCCCCTACAACGCGATTTCGTGGAACGATGAAAAGAGCATCCCGCAAAAGTGCACGTTCTGCGTGCATAGGCTGGAGCTCGGCAAATTGCCTCGTTGCGTTCAAGCTTGTCCCAGCGGAGCGCTACTCTTCGGCGACTTGAACGATCTCGAGAGCGAGGTTAGCAAGGTGGTGAGGGCTGGTCTTGCAAAGCCCTTCCATCCAGAGTACGGCACGGGCCCAAACGTCTACTACATCGACCTCTTCAAAATGACGAAGTACTTCATAGCTGGTAGCGTCGCCTTCAAGGACACAGATGAATGCGCGGAAGGTGTGGAAGTGACCTTAATCAACGAGGCGTCAGGAGAGGGCAGGAAGGTGAGAACCGACGCCTTCGGAACCTTCGAATTCGACGGGTTAGAACCGAACGTCGTTTACCGCATAAGGCTAGAGTACCCGGGGTATGCTCCCAAGGAGATACGATTAAGACTCGATAAGGACGTGTACCTCGGGTACTTGTTCTTAGAAAGAAGATAGCAGGGCTTTTTAAGCGCCTAACCCAAACCCCTCATCAGCCTCAATCGACCTCTCGTTGTACCAACGAGCGGGTCGTGAGTGCAAAGCAAGGCATGGCGAGACACTCTTAAACTCGTACCTCGTGATGCGGTTGTTGCAGGTCAATATTGGTGAGCCTTACTCCTCTGATTTAGTAACCTTCTACTGGAGACTTTTATAAAATTAAAAGTTATAAGATATACCAAGATGAGCACAATAAAGGTGTCCCGATAAACACTGAAGGAGCTGGAGGCCCTAAGGGATGCGTGGAAGGCCAAAGCATCGAGGAAGTGATAAGGAGGTTTCTTAAGGAGAGGAGGCAGAGGATGCTCGAAGAGGTTTTGGATTGGACAAAGGGAGGGTGAGGCCTTTCACGGAGGAAGACCGCTGCAAGGATCGCAGTTGACACTTACGCTTGGGTCGAGCTCTTCATAAGAAGCGAGAAGGGCCGAGTAGTCAAAGAGGAGCTGAGCCCGGCTGAGGAGATCTATACCCCAGACATAGTCCTAGCGGAGCTCGCTAGAAAGTACATCAGAGAAGGCGTAGAACCAAGAGTGGCGGAGGAGGGGCTCTTTAAGATCTCTGAAATATCAAGGATAACCCCTATAGACAGAAGTATAGCGATAAAGACCGCAGAAGTAGACCGTGAGTTGAGGGGGAAAGCTAAAAAGAAGGGCTTGAGAGAGCCGAGCCTCGTCGATGCTATAATATTGGCCACGGCGAGAACCCTTAATGCGAACCTCGTGACCGGCGACCTACACTTCGAAGGAGAGCCTGAAACTATATGAATCGGAGATAGCTGAGGACTATGTCGCCCCACGCCCTAAATCGTAGCCCATTC
>DAIQQE010000233.1:0-1169 GCA_036786905.1 Candidatus Nezhaarchaeales archaeon
GGCTAAGACGAGTACCTGCCTTTAATAGAACGCTAGAGAGCCACTCTTCGACTAGTCATGATGGCTAGGGCGAGCAGAAGGTCTTTATGTGCCTTATTGGGATCTTGACGTAGACCTCATCTCCTACGCTCGGTGGTAAGTCGTACTCGTCCTCCGGCTTTACGCAGAGTAGGCTCAAGCCCCCGATTGAGACCTTTATCCTATAGTGGGACCCTTCTTTTAGGATCTCCTCGACTACGCCCTTAAACATGTTGAACCTGGACTTGGGGTTTGGCGTCTTCATTAATATAACCCTCTCAGGGGGTATGGCTATCTTCCTTATTACTCCCTCGTCGTGAGGCACCAGCAACCTTATCCCTTCGCACTCGACCTCGGCGAGCCCTTCGTGTACCAGCTTGAAGCCTACGCAGTCCAAGATGTTAGGGCTTCCGAACACCTCCCTCACTACAGGGTCTTCTTGCTCGAAGAAGATGTAGTTGAAGGGCCCCACGCACTTCAGCTCGCCCCTGACCAGCACCGCCACCCTATCGGCCAGCTCCTCGGCCTCAATCACGTCGTGCGTTACGAAGACCGTCGTCAGCCCCAGCCTCCTCTGGAGAGCTTTGAGCTCCATCCTGAGCCTCCTCCTCAAGGAGACGTCTAAGTTGTTGAAGGGCTCGTCCATTAACAGCACCTTCGGCCTCAAGACCACGGCCCTGGCTATCGCCACCCTCTGTTGCTCGCCCCCACTGAGCGTCAACGGGTACCTATGAGCTAAGTGCTCTATGCCCAAAAGCTCCATGGCCTCTCGAACTCTTCTCCTCAGCTCCTCTCCCTTCACCCCTCTCAGCTTGAGCCCGAGGGCTATGTTCTCCTCCACGCTTAAGTGCGTGAAGAGGGCCAAGTCCTGAGGGACGTAGCCCACTCCTCTCTCATAGGGCTTCATGTCGTCCACCGGCTCGCCGTCAAAGAGGACCGATCCTTCGTAGCTCACTAAGCCAGCTATGACGTTTAAGAGGGTCGTCTTACCAGCTCCAGAGGGCCCTAGTACGACCACGAGCTCACCGTCGAGCACTTCTAGGTTGATATTCTTCAAGGCAAAGTTAGAGACGCTCACCAGCTTTATCGATGGCATTACTTCACGTACCCCCATTTCCTCAAAAGCCTAAGCTCCGCCCTCTCTACCATTA
>DAIQQE010000234.1:0-1168 GCA_036786905.1 Candidatus Nezhaarchaeales archaeon
CTTCGTTGCTCAATCTTGTGGTGTTCTAATATGTCGAATTCGACATCGATGAAGCGCACCGTGTTAGAAGAGGTGATACGCTGTGGCGCCGTGGTATTTGACAAAGTGAAGCTAAAGAGCGGGAGGATTTCCCCTTTTTTCATTAACGTTGCCAAGATGTTTAACCCCCGCAGTCTCGACGTCATAGGTGAGGCCTACGCTAAAACCATCGTAGAGTTGATGAGTTTAAGGGGGTTTGAGGGGCTGTTCGGCCCCTCATATAAAGGCATACCTCTTGCCGTGGCAACGAGCCTTAAGATAAGGCAGCTTTATGGAGAGGACAAGCCGGTGCTCTACGATAGAAAGGAAATCAAGGACTACGGAGTTAAGGGCGACGAGCGGATAGTGGGTGCAGTCGACAAAGGCTCTCGCTTAGTGATGGTCGACGACGTCTTAACGACTGGCTCGACAAAGCTCAAGTTAAAGGAAGAGCTCGAGGCCTTGGGCTACAAAGTCGTGGGAGTTGTTGTGTTAGTAGACAGGAATGAGAGGGAAGACGGTTTATCGGCCTCCGATGTCATTAAGAGGCACGGCCTGAAGTTTAGCTCGATAATTGATGCTGTAGAGCTCTTTCAAGAACTTTGGGCGAGGAGAAGCGAGCTCAAGATAGAGGAGTTCGTCTTTAAAGAGTTAAAAGAATACTATGATGTCTATGGTTCCAAGAAGTTATTCTTTCTCTCTGACGTATAGCACGCCTAGCTCTTTGAGCTTCTCGTAGATCTTGTTAACGGCCCTTTTGACGTCCTCCTCCTTCTTGGCCCCCGTTATGACCATCTTACCCGAGCTGAAGAGTAGTAGAACTACGCCCTCATCCTCCATTCTATATATCAAGCCAGGGAACTGCTCAGGCTCGTACATGGCGTTTTCGAGCAAGTAAGCCGCCTTCTCTAGGTTTATCTCGGCCCCCAAGTTAGCCGAGGCGACAATGTTTTGTATTTGGATCTTAGGCTCCCCCACTATGATTATTTTATGGGCTTTCAGCTCCTGAATTATCTTCCTAACAGTCCTGTAGACGTCCTTCTCTGACTTACCCCCTGTACAGACCATCTTCCCTGAGCTGAAGATTAAGGTCGCGGTCTTTGGTCTATCGAGCCTATAGACCAGGCCAGGGAACTGGTCAGGATTGTAT
>DAIQQE010000235.1:0-1164 GCA_036786905.1 Candidatus Nezhaarchaeales archaeon
CGTCACGAAGGGCTTTGTTTATAAGCTCAAGATAGTCTACTCTCACTTTCCCATGAGCGTCAAGGTTGAGGGAGACAAGGTCGTAATAGAGAACTTCATGGGCGAGAAGTTCAAGCGAATCGCCAAAATAGTCGGCAACGTGAAGGTTCAAGTCAAGGGAGACGATGTGATAGTAGAGGGCATAGACGTGGAGCAGGTTGCTCAGACCGCCGCCAATATTGAACAAGCTACTAAGATAAAGGGCTACGATAATCGAGTTTTCATGGACGGGATATACCTATACGAGCGCAGAGGCAAGAGCTTGGTGTAGCCGATCTTAATGAAAGTTTTTAAGTAAATCGAGTATTGGAGTGGTAAGCTTCGGGGGTCTCATCTCTTTGAGCGCCACGATGAAGAGGCTCTTGAGGCTGAGGCTGAAGATGAACAGGATGAGGGTAAAGTTCAGGAGGCTGAATACCTTAAAACTCAAGAGGATAGACGAAGAGAGCTGGAGGAGGCCTAGGGGGATAGACAACAAGATAAAGTGGTCTAGAAAGGGATACCCCCCTATCGTCAGGGTAGGTTATCGCAATCCTAAGGCCGTCAGGGGATTGCATCCTTCCGGCTTAATCGAGGTCTTAGTTCATAGGCCCCATGACTTAGAGGGCTTAGATCCTAGAAGGCATTGCATTAGGATAGCTCACACCGTTGGGAAGAGGAAGAGGCTTCAGATAATTGAGAAGGCCAAGAGCATGGGGCTAAGAGTACTCAACGCGGTTGGTGTCGAGGCATGAACTTGAACATCGTTAGAAGGCTGGCGGCCGAGGTCTTAGGTGTAGGAGAGAGCAGGGTTTGCATAGATCCCTCTAGGATTGACGAAGCCGCTTCGGCTATAACCAAGGAAGACGTCAGGAAATTGATCGAGAAGGGGGTAGTATTCGCCAAGCCGGTAAAGGGAACCAGTAGGGCCAGAGCTAGGCTCAGACACCTTAAGAAGCGCAAGGGCTTGAGAAAGGGCGAGGGCTCTCGCAAGGGCTCTGTGGGTGACTCAGAGAGAAGGCTCTGGATCGCGAGGGTGAGGGCCCTTCGAAGGTATCTCAAGATGTTGAGGGACAGGAGGCTCATTGACAAGAAGGCGTACAGGAAGCTGTACAGGCTGGTCAAAGGGGGGGTATTTCAGAGCAG
>DAIQQE010000236.1:0-1154 GCA_036786905.1 Candidatus Nezhaarchaeales archaeon
GTGACAATTACGGCTAAGTGTCCTGAATGTGGTGAGGACTTCCTCTATGATAAGCACTCGCAGCGATACGTGTGCAAAAACTGCGGCCTGACCATGACAAGGGAGGAGTACAACGCCGTAATTAAGAGGAGGGCCGACAAGCCCGAGGAGAGGGATTATCAGAGAAAGGAATACCTTAAGTGGTGGTTGAGCAAGAAAGGCTAAGGGAGGGAGAAGGAAAGTCCATGTTCTACGTCTATTTCGTCGGTACGGCTGGCTCCGGAAAGTCGACGTTAGTTGACTTGTTCTCAAGGTGGCTCAGAGAACACGAGCAAGACGTAGTGACGGTTAACCTAGACCCAGGGGCCAAGTGGTTGCCCTACGGGCCCGACGTCGACGTCAGAGACTACATAAACTTTGAGAGGGTCATGGTCGAGCTCTCCTTGGGGCCCAACGGCGCGTTTATCGCGTGCGCCGACATGATTGCCACCTTTGCTGATAAACTGAGGGAGGAGGCCGAGAGAGACAACCCGGACTACATATTGGTGGACACGCCAGGTCAGATGGAGCTCTTTGCCTTCAGAGAGGCCGGCAGGGCCATAATATCGAAGCTGTGCTCTGAGAGGACCGCCGTTGTATACTTAGTCGACGCAAGCTTCCTCAAGAAGCCGAGTAGCCTTGCGTCCTCTCTCCTGCTTTCGGCCTCCGTTCACTTCAGCCTCTTGAGGCCCCAGATATGCATATTATCGAAGTCGGATCTCTTGACTAAGAGAGACCGCGAACTTGTCGTCAGGTGGTTCGACAACATAGAGTACATATGCGAGGCGATGAGCCGCGAGGAGAACGTCATGCTCGGTGACTTCAGTCGAAGCGTAATGCAAGTCTTGACGGAGCTCGAAAGCCTGACTAAAATAATCCCCGTATCCTCGATAACCGGTGAGGGCGTGGACGAGCTCTTTGCTGAGCTACAGAGGATATTTGCTGGCGGAGGGGAAGAGTTCGTCGACGTTGGCCCATTTAGGGCCGACGAAGCTTGGTATTAAGAGGCGGTGTGGTCCTTGGATGGAGCTTCTAAGAGAAGCGGTAGAGGCGAAGGGGCCAAGGAGGAAGCAGCGTTAAGGAGCGAGCTGAACAAGGTCAGGGAAGAGCTCAGCTCTCTGTACAAGGACCTCGAG
>DAIQQE010000068.1:0-6543 GCA_036786905.1 Candidatus Nezhaarchaeales archaeon
CCCCGTTCTCGCCCCCTAAGCTTGACCCCCTCTACTTCCGCCGGCTTGCTCAGGGCCGTCGGCTCGCCCCTCACCCTCAAGAAGGTCATCGCCATGACGCCCTTGTCGGTTATGTAGTACTTGGGCCTCTTCTCGCCACTTCTGGTCAAGAAGCCCCTGTCGACGAGCTCTTTGAGGTGCCTCTTGACGGTGCTTTCGTCACGCTGGGCCTCGTCGACGAGCTCCTTTAAGGTGCAAGGTCCCCTCTCGTGGACCACCGTCAATAGCTTTAGCCTGACGGGGTTGCTCAGGGCGCTGAAGTCGTCCGCCAAGCCCTTGAGCTCGCCCTCTCCACGCCCCTCACTCAAGTCGAGCGACCCGAGTACAGTGAGGGACCTCGCGGAATTAAGGATTGCCTCGAGGACCTCTGGGCCCTTCATTGCGTGACCTCGAAGAAGTTGGCCACGCCGTGGCACCTGCAGGCAGTCGCTACCGCCAGCGTCAGATCCCCCCTAACGGCCCCCACCTCCTTAACGAAGCCCCACAGCTCGTCGAAGTAGAAGCCGCCGCTGAAGTCGCCCATCCTCTTGGTCTCCAGCACCAAGGCCGCGTCGGCCGAGCGCAGCGCAACCCTCATGAGCTCGAACATGGGCCTAGGCTTGAACCTCCCGGTCACCGGACACACGCTCGGTTGAGAGCACGGGACGTTGCACTTGGACCGAGGGGGCATGTAGCTCGACGTGAACATCGCGCTCTCGGCGCTGGCGCCCAGCACCAAGTCCCTCGGGAAAGACCTCAGGGCCTCCTCCAAGGCGAGGGGCTTTGGCGACACCCTGCGGCCCTGTGCCTCGAGCTCTCGCCTCAAGAAGTCGGCCGCGAAGTGCTTGGGGATTGCTGGTACGACGACCTCGGGCTTGAAGCCCATGCGTAGGGCCTTGCTCAGCACCTTGGCCGCGTCGCCGACCACCAGCATCGACTCAAAGGCCTTGAGCCCCTCCTCGCTCAGTTCCCCCTCTCGAAGGACTGCGTCGACGAGCCCCCTCGCGGGGCAGCTCTCGTCGACGTCGGCCACCAAGACCCTAGCGCCCCTCATAGTCTTGCACACGTCGTTCAAGGCCCTTGAGCCAAAAGCCCCTCCGCCAGCTATGAAGACTAAGGGCCTTCTAGGGTCAGTCCCGCGGATTCCGAGCACGAGGAGCCTCCTCATCCCTTCTTCATCATCCCATAGTCCTAAGCTCGGAACCCGACTAAATCACTATCGAGCCCTCCCTTATGCCCCTGAGGACCCTCCCTATTGAGAGGAAGTCCTCCATCAGCTTGTCCCTCAGCTTCGGGTTGTAGAGGCCCGCGGCTGGGTGGTACGTTGGCACAACCAAGAACTCGAAGCCATCGAAGCGCACCCTGAACACCTGCCCCCTGACCACCGATATGCTGGTGCCCCCGGCTCTGGAGCGCACCCTCACCCCTCCCCTCGAGAGCACGTAGCTGGCCGAGTGCCTGCCGAGGCAGACGACTAGCTTGGGCCTTATTATCGATATCTGCTTGTCTAGGTACGGGCTACACGCCTCGACCTCATCTGGCAAGGGGTCTCTGTTCCCCGGAGGCCTGCACTTCAAGACGTTGGTTATGAAGACCTCGCTCCTCCTCAGACCCGCGACGCTCAGTAGCTGGTCTAGGAACTTGCCCGCCGCCCCTACGAAGGGCTTGCCCTCCACGTCCTCGTTGTAGCCCGGAGCCTCGCCGACGAACATGACCTCGGCGTCTTGGTTTCCGTGGCCAGGGACGGGGTTGGTCCTAGAGGACCAGAGCCTGCACCTACTGCACTTGGCGACCTCTTCGGCGACCTCGGCTAAGGCCTTGGCCTTCTCCGCGCTGAGGCTCGTCACACAAAACAACTCCTCGAAGGGCCCTTTAAGCTTTGCAAGTCGGCCGGGCCTCGCGTCGCGTAGCGTGCAAGGGCGCACACTCCTGCGTTGGCGTCTCAAGAGCCTTGGGGAGCTCAGGGGCGAGCCCTCGGCTTTTAGCCCTCTTCGGCGCCCCGTCGGCTCGGTGGGATCTCGTGAAGCTCATGGAAGGGGCTCGGAGGAGGACGGGGCTCGTGAGCCTCAGGAACGCGTTGCTGGCGCTACTGTCGCTGTTGCTGATGGTTCTGTGTCCTTGGCTACTGATGCCGTTGGCCGCTTACGTCGCGTACAAAGTGGGGAGGTGGCTCTACAGGCGGGCCAAGGTGCTCAAGAAGGCCAAGCTCGGCAAGGCCTACGACCGTGAGAGGGCCGGGGAGACCTCTGTGATAGGTGACTTGCGGGTGTACGAGGTCGAGGGGGTCGGGCCGGCACTCGTTATCATGAGCGGCGTCGAGGCCCTCGGCTTGGGCTGCCTAGAGGTCAAGTCCCTCGGAGGAGGCGCCCTCGCCGAGCTCCTAAGCGCCGTCGACGCCGCCGCCAAGGCCGGCTTCGAGAGCAACCTAGTGGTGTCAAGGAACTCCTCGGGCGAGTCCCGGCTTGTGATAATGGTCAAGGCCCGCAAGCCCCTCACGAAGGACATCACGGAGGTCGCCAAGGAGGCCGTCGACGACGTGGTCAGGGGCCTCGCCGCCGCCGTGGGGGCCGTGAAGGCCAAGTTGCCGAGGTCGGAGGTTCAGGTCTTGGAGTTCGACGACCTCGTGAAGGCGGTTAGGGGTGTCGTGGCGTGAGCCTCGTGGTCGAAGTGGGCTGGGTGGTGGACTTGGACGCCGAGGCGGTCATTGACGAGCTGAGAGCCGACCTGCGGAGCGACAGGCCTTTGATCTTAAGCGGCGCTTGGAGCTTGAGTGCCGCAGGCCACCTGATCGAGCAGGCAGCCGCCTTGGTCGAGGTCATGGTTTTGCTGCCCTACACGGCCGAGGCCCCTCGAGGGCTTCGGCCCCTCAGCCTCGGCCACAACGCCTCCTTCAACCCCCTCAAGCCGATGGGCGACAGGTCCTCTTATGCGATATTCATCGCAGAAGTCCTCAAAGGGGTCTTCGACCTGAGCAACGCGCAAGCCTCGACGCTCAAGAGGGCCTTAATGAGGGCCTACTCCAGCAACAAGGAGCCATCGATCGACGACGTGGTCTCGGCCCTCGAGATAGAGTCGGCTGAGCTCGCGAGCCGAGACGCCGTAGACTTGATCGAGGTGATAGAGGCTATGGAGAGGGGGAGGCTCGGGGCAGCGTGCAAGGAAGGCCCCCCTCTAGAGCCCTGCTCGGCTGTGTCGATGTCCGAGCTACCCCCTAGGTACGCCACCGCGATCTCCATGGCGATCTTGGTGCACGCGCTGAGGAGCGGCTTCAGGGGAGTGGTGGCCATCTGCGACTTGGACTTGCTGAACGCATTCTTGGGCCCCGCTCGTAGCCTCGCCATCGACCTGCTGAACAGGCTGGACGCCTCTGGCTCAACGGTGATGATGTGCTCCGGCAGCGCGTCGGCCCTGCCGCTGGAGCTTAGGTCGAGGGCTCGCATGTCGTTGATGGGCCTCCCCCTGACCGCGGAGGACGCCAGGGGCCTGAGCGCCGTGCTCGGGCGGAGGGCCCTCAGGTTGCTCAACAGCAAGGAGAGGTTTGCCTACAAGCTCGAGGGCTCGGCCGGCGTGGTAGAGGTCCCCCTCAAAGAGACCGCCAAGATCGCAGTGGGAGGAGCCGAGCCGCCTCTCGAGGCTCCGAGGCCTGCGCTATACGCCAAGCTTGGGGGCAAGGCCAAGATGGCCTACGAGGTCCTTAGCTTCCTCAGGGACGGGCCTTCTACGAGGGACTCGGCGATATCCTACGCCATGCACAGGCTGGAAATATCGTCGCTCGAGGCGTCGAGGCTGATAAACGCTCTCCTAGCTCACGGGCTCTTGAACGAGGTCGTCGGGGCCGACGGCAAGTACTGGCTCAAGATAACAGTTCGAGGGCTCAGCGCCATAGAGGAGCTAGAGGCGCTCGAGGGGTGGTTGGCACGAGGATAGAGAGGAGGGGTTGCTCCTTGACCTGGGTCGCGGGGGCGTCGTACAGGGGCCTCTACCTCGTCACGCTCACGCTCTACAGGGCAGAGAGGGGCTGGAGGGTCAAGAGGGAGATAAAGTTGAGGCCGAAGAGGTCCCAAGAGGAGAGGACCCTCTTCGCAGAGGACTACAGCCTGCCGGAGTTCCAAGCCATATCCGAGTCCTGCCAAGCCTTGGTCTCTGAGGTTAAGCAGGGAGAAGAGGAGTCCCGGCTAGCGCTTGCCCTCAAGGCCCTAGCGACCATAAGGCTCCTAGTCGAGCAGCTCGGAGGTGAGCCTAGATGAGCGAGGGCGTCGAGCTCGAGGACTTGGACGGCATAGGGCCCAAGACGGCCGAGAAGCTCCGGAGCATCGGCATACGCTCGGCCAAGCACCTGTCGCTCTTCAACCTCGACGAGCTCCTCAGCATGGTCGACGCCGACGAGAGGTCCTTGAGGAGGGCGCTAGTTCACGCCAGGAGCCTCTTCATGCCATTGAGGGCCGTCAAGGCCTCTGAGCACTCGACTCAGAGGCCCCAGCACCAGCTGACGACGGGGGTCAGGAGCATAGACTCGATGCTTGGCGGTGGCATGAGGCCTAGGGCGATATACGAGCTCTGCGGGCAGCCAGGAACCGGGAAGACGCAGCTCTGCCTTCAGTTGTCGGTCACGGTGCAGCTCTCGGCCAACAAGGGAGGGCTCGGGGGCAAGTGCTACTTCATGGACGCCGAGGGGACCTTCAGCTCCAGCAGGATAAGGGCCGTGGCCGAGAGGTTCGGGCTAGATCCAGACCACGCGCTCGGCAACATCTACGTCATAGACGTGATGAACACCGACCACCTGCTCCAAGTGACTACGTCAGACCTCGTGCGAGCTGTCGAGGAGGGCGTTAAGCTAGTCAT
The DNA here is from genome assembly GCA_036786905.1 of Candidatus Nezhaarchaeales archaeon. GTDB lineage: Archaea > Thermoproteota > Methanomethylicia > Nezhaarchaeales > WYZ-LMO8 > WYZ-LMO8. Next base: position 4,861 of record DAIQQE010000068.1, read on the forward strand.
CGTGGACTCGCTGATGTCGAGGTTCAGGACCGAGTACTCGGGGAGGGAGTCGCTGGCCCTGAGGCAGAGCAGGCTGGGCTACGTGCTCGACTGGCTCATAAGGATAGCCAGGCTTTACGAGGTCGTCGTGGTCGTCACAACCCCGGTTATGGAGGTCCCAACGGCCTTCGCGAGCGCTAGCGAGAGGCTGAGGCCCGTCGGGGGCACGACCCTTGCCCACGCCACGACTCACAGGCTCTTCTTGACGACCAGGAGCGAGAGGGGGGTGCTGAGGGGGACCGTGACCGTCCTCGACAGCCCGACGCTACCGTACGGAGCGACGGCCAGCTACACGATAACGGAGAGGGGTGTAGAGGATGCGCCATAGGGCTCCAAGCGAGAGGCCGAAGCTGCTCGAGCCCTACATCGTTGAGAAGCTCCTAGAGCTCGTGGAGGCCAGGGGAAGCTCTTGGGCCAAGAGGAGCGTCAGGAGAGTGTGCGACGTCTACGAGTGCGGGAGGGACAAGTGGGTCGTGAGGGGCAGGAGGGAGCTCGGCGACGCGGAGGACATCTACGTAGTGGAGTACGACGAGGAGAGGGGGAGCTTCAGGTGCACCTGCCACCAGCCCTACAAGCCCTACGCCAGCAGCAGGAGGCGGGCTTGCAGCCACGTGGGCGCGTGTCTCTTCTACCACATACTCTTCTAGCCGGGGGACCGGATGGTGGGCAAGTCGTACCTAGTCGTGGGCGACGGCAACAGGCCCCTATTGAAGTCGCTCGAGCTGTCGCGCCGCAATAGGCTCGTGGTCTCCGACAAGCCGCTGGAGGTCGCGGGGCTCGTCGAGGTGCTCGACCTGTTTAGGCAGTTCGACCGATTGGTGGCCATTGCCGGCGAGCTCTCAGAGGGCGACGACCTCGTTCTCGACCTCTACCCCCTAGCCTCTAGGCTATCAGCCACCAGCAACTACGCGAGCATGAAGGTCTTCGCGAAGCTCTGCGAAGTGATGATGGCGTCGGCCAGGGCCAAGTGCTTCAACCTCTACATAAGCTACTGCGGTAGCAGGGGGTCCAAGCTCTATGCAAAGCTTAAGAGCATGGTTGACGAAGAGATAGCGTGCTGATATGGAGGTAAGGATCATACCAATAAAGGGGATCCCCGTACCAGTCAAGCCGGGAGATAACGTGGCTGCCCTGATATGCGAGGCGGCCGACAAGCAGGGGACGCCGCTCCAAGACGGCGACGTCCTCGTGGTCTCGCAGAAGGTGATCTCCAAGGCCTCAGGCCTCGTGTTCAGGCTGAGCGAGGTCAAGCCCTCTGAGGAGGCCCTGAGGCTCTCGAAGGTGTTGAACAAGCCGCCGGAGCTCGTCGAGGTCATACTTAGAGAGACGCGAAGGATAGTGAGGCTGAGCGACAAGCACATCATATGCGAGACGAGGCACGGCTTCGTATGCGCCAACGCAGGCGTCGACGTCTCCAACGTCGACGGAGGGGTGAGCGCCGTGACCCTACCCCCGGACCCAGACCTAGAGGCCTCGAGGATAAGGGAGGAGGTCAAGAGGCTTAGGGGCGTCGAAGTGGCCGTCATAATAAGCGACACGCACGGGAGGCCCTTCAGGAGGGGCCAAGTCAACGTCGCGATAGGGGTCTCGGGGATGAAGCCCATAAAGGACAGGAGGGGCGAGAAGGACCTCTTCGGCTACGTG
>DAIQQE010000069.1:0-6514 GCA_036786905.1 Candidatus Nezhaarchaeales archaeon
GGGCCACCGAGATCGCCACCATAGGGGGCTTGAGCGATAGGGGCGTGAACCACGCTATGGTTATCGCGTTGGGCCTGCCGTCAGGCGTGCAGCAAGTCACTATGACAGTGTTCCTGGGATGGAGGAGGAGCACCTCTCTCTCCTTTACCTCGACCTTATCCACTTCCCAGCACCTCGATAGTCTTCGAGGTCTAGGTTAGTAAAGACAAAGGATTTAAGGGTAGCCACGTAACGTCTTTGCATGTGATAGCATGAGCGAAGAGGTCTCGATGGAGCTCTTCAACATGCTGGACTTGAGGATTGGAGAAGTCGTAGGGGCGGAGAGGATCCCGGGCTCTAAAAAGCTCATCAAGCTCAAGGTTGACGTGGGCGGCGAGGTGAGAGACGTGGTCGCTGGCGGAGGGGAGTACTACGAACCCAGCTACTTCTTGGGCAAGAAGTTCGTGGTCCTCGTCAACATAAAGCCGAGGAAGATTATGGGGGTCAATTCTAGGGGCATGCTGTTGGCGGCCGACGTCGATGGAAAGCCCGTCTGGCTTACAGTGGACGGCGAAGCCCCTGCTGGGTCGAGGGTAAAGTAGTTAAGTGCGAGGAGCGAAATTTAAGAGCGAGAAGCTTACACGTATCCGAGCGACCCGTTTAATGTGCTGGGAGCAGACGCGTTTGAGAGGCCCAAGCAGATAGTTGGGGGTGAAGCTCTTGTCCTCTAAAGGCATCCCCTTGAGGCAATTAGATGAGTACACTTGGGAGGTTCCCAAGGACTACAAGCCCGGCATGAGGGTGCCTGCCAGGATATTCGCTGATAAGGTGCTCCTGAGCAAGATGCTCGAAGACCTGACGATAGAGCAAGCCGTTAACGTGACACACTTGCCCGGTATACAGAAGTGGTCCATAACTCTGCCCGACGGCCACCAGGGCTACGGCTTCCCAATAGGCGGCGTAGCCGCCATGGACGCTGAGGAGGGGGTCATAAGCCCAGGTGGCATAGGCTACGACATTAACTGTGGCGTCAGAGTCTTGGTCACCAACCTTGTGTACAAAGACGTAAAGCCCGTCATCGAGGACCTCATAACCACGATATTTAACCTAGTGCCATCGGGTCTAGGCTCGACGACCAAGGCCGTTAGGCTGACGAGGAGCGAGCTCGACGAGGTTTTGGCAGAGGGGGTGAAGTGGGCGATAAGGCACGGCTACGGCTGGGAAGAGGACGCAGAGTACTGCGAGGAAGAGGGGCGCATGAAGACGGCAGACCCCTCCAAGGTCTCCTCTAGGGCTAAGGACAGGGGTTTTGACCAACTGGGCACTCTGGGTAGCGGGAACCACTTCCTCGAGGTCCAAATCGTCGACAAGATATTCGACCCGGAGGTCGCTAAGGCCTTCGGGGTTCGGGAGGAGGGCCAGGTGACGGTGATGATACACACAGGTAGCAGGGGTTTGGGCCATCAGGTGTGCAGCGACTACCTCCGAGTGATGGAGATGGCGGTTCGGAAGTACAAGATATCGATACCCGACAGAGAGCTAGCCTGCGCACCGACGACGTCTAGAGAAGCTGAGGAGTACTTCGCGGCCATGTCAGCGGCGGCCAACTTTGCATGGTGCAATAGGCAGATGATAACGCACTGGGTGAGGGAAGCCTTCAAGAAGACGTTCAAGCGGGACCCAGAGGACCTAGGGCTGAAGCTTGTCTACGACGTGGCGCACAACATATGCAAGATCGAGGAGCATGTGATTAACGGGGTCAGGAAGAAGGTCTTTGTGCACAGGAAGGGGGCCACGAGGGCCTTCCCACCAGGCCATCCCGACGTACCCACCAAGTACAGGTCGGTCGGTCAACCCGTACTAATACCGGGCTCCATGGGCACGAGCTCTTGGATACTGGTCGGAAACCCCAAGGCCATGGAGATAACGTTCGGCTCGACGGCCCACGGAGCTGGCAGGATGATGTCGAGGGAGGAGGCCCTAAGGCGGGTCAAGGGCTCTGAGGTCAAGGAGGAGCTGGAGGAGAAGGGCATAGCGGTTAGAGCTGCTAGCATAAGGGTCTTAGCAGAGGAGTGGGACAGGGCCTATAAGGACGTCGACAGAGTCGCCGAGGTAAGCCACAGGGTGGGGATAGCGACAAAAGTCGCTAGACTGAGGCCTATAGCCGTCGCTAAGGGCTAAGCCCTCTACTTCCTTGCCAAGGAGATAGCGTACTCGACTATCTTCTTGGCTATGTCCACGCCCGTTGCTGGAGCGGCGTTCCTAAACTCAGTAACGCTGTTGAGCTCGTGAACCAAGAGGCCCCTCTCACTCTCTAAGCAATCGACGCCGACCACGTACGCCCCGACGGCCTTGGCCGCCCTTATGCTCAGCTCTCGAAGCTCATCGCTTATCTCCATTTTGACGGCCTTGCCGCCGAGAGCTGTGTTGGACCTCCACTCGCCTGGGGCGGCATAGCGGTATATCGCCGCTATCGCTTCGTCGCCGACGACGAAGCACCTGATGTCCCTGTCGGGCTTCTTCACGAACTCTTGAACGTAGAACACTTGGTAGAGCGGATACATGAGCTCTCGATGCTCTATCACAGCCTTAGCCGTCTCTACGTCCTTAATTAGCGACACGAGCCTCCCCCAGCTGCCCACCACGGGCTTTAGGATAGCTGGATAGCCCACTTCCTCGAACGCCTTCAGAGCGCCCTCGCGAGTGAAGGCTATAAGGGTCTTGGGCGTCGGTATCCCGGCCCTCTTTAGGGCTAACGTCGTCAGTAGCTTGTCACCACATATCAAAGTAGTATAGAAGGGGTTTATGACCGGCAACCCGGCGCCCTCGATTATCGCCGTCAAGTAGAGGCTCCTGTAGTGCCCGACGCACCTCTGAATAACCACGTCGCCCTTCAAGATCTCTGGAATCACATCGCTCTTGGTTATGTCGATGAAGGCGTCCTTTACGTCGACGAGGCACGCCTCGACTCCTAGCTCCTCGCACGCCCTATGCAGTGCCTTCTCCTCGGCCCTGATCCTGTCGTAAGTTATCACTACCTTTACCAAGCTACTCTCCCCAGTCTTCCTTCACCGTTTCGGCCGGCTTCAATTTGAGCTGGTCGTTCTCGAAGTAGACCTCATACTCTTGGCCGCAGTCCGGGCAACTCACGATCTCTCCAGCTATCGCGTCGTCGGGCACGTTAATCTCGCCATCGCAATCCGGGCACTTGACCTTCACCCAAGATCGACCCCCATCAAAGCCATGCGAAGACTAACTCTCACATCAAGGCTTATAAAATTTCTCTTAGCTCACCACTCCCTCAAGACCATCATAGTATTGGTCGAGCGCACGCCCTTCACCTTCCTGAGCTCGTCGATGCATTTGTTCACCTCGCCGATGTTCGGCGAAGATATTATGGCGACGACGTCGTAGACCCCTGTGACCTCGTAGACCTTCTCCACGCCGTCGACGTTCCTGACGGCGCGTGAGACCTCTGAGGTGTCGGTCGAGGTGTCCGCGGTTATGAGGGTTATCGCTTTGACTACCGCTGGCCGGCTGACCTCGATGGTGAACCTTTTGATCACCCCCATCTTGACCAACCTGTCGATCCTCTTCCTCACGCCGGCCTCTGAGAGGCCGATTCTCTTGGCTATTGCGGTGTACGGCGCCCTAGCGTCTTTAACCAAGATGCTCAATATGGCATTGTCTATGTCGTCTAGCTCCAACAATGCCAGCACCTTTTCGGCGCGAGTTCTCGTGATCAAAAGTTCTAAGCTCTATGGAGAGCTTTGCGACACAAAAGCTTTTCTCTTGAGCTTTTCGATCCACAACAAGGCCCTCGAGAGGACGTTTATGGACTTCAAGTACTCCTCGACACTCACCCTCTCCCACGGAGTGTGATCTAGGCTCGAATCCCCGGGGCCGTAGGCCGCCATTTCCGATCGGCCCCACTTGGACGCCGCCACGTTCATGTCGCTGGTCCCCGTCTTGTATGCGAAGGAGGGCCTCGCTCCGAGTTCTTCGGATATCGCTCTAGTAAAGGCCCTCGCGACGACGCTCGTCCTGCTCAGTACGTAAGCTTCGACGCAGTCGCCCCACTTGACGCTCGCTCTAACGCCCCTGTTGCACGCGAAGCCCTCGACGACCTCCTTCACTGCCCTGACCACCTCTTGACACTTGAGCGTAGGTGGTATCCTGACGTTGAACTTAAAGGCGCAACGAGAAGGCACCAGCGCCGAGGCCCCGCCCCCGTTCATGGAGGTCAGGCAGTATGTCAGTGAGTAGAACTTGCTGTCTTTCCTTTCATACGCGCCGAAAACCCTCTTCAGCTCGCTCCAAAGCGACAGGGCCTCCTCTATGGAGTTTTTGAACAGCCACGGGCTGGCCGAGTGGCCCCCCTCGGTCTCGATGACGACCTCGAAAGTCACGCCCCCCTTGTACCCCAAGGTCAGGCAAGAGACCCCGCTTGGCTCTCCGAATATGGCTATCTCCGGTTCCTCCATGGTGTCCAGTAAGTAGTACATTCCCTTGCTAGACCCTTCCTCTTCCACGACCCCTGCGACCGTTACGTCGAGGTTGCCCTTGCTCGTGCTTGCATACTTCTTCGCGGCCAACACCAGCGCCGCCAAAGGACCCTTTGCGTCTACGGCGCCCCTCCCCCATATCTCTCCGCCCTCCATCTTGACTGGAATGAACCCTGGGACCGTGTCCATATGGCCGCAGAGTAGTACCTTAGGACCCCTCCCCTTCAACGCACCCACTACATTGCCTACAGCGTCTATGTGGACTTCGAAGCCCAAGCCCCTCATCTTAGAGCAGAGGACCTTAGCTAGCTCGCTCTCCTGTCCCGTTGGGCTGTAGATCCTCAATAGGTCTGCTAGGAACTCCACTTCAAAGCTTGACATTGCTCAGCACTCTTTCCAAGGCGCTTATTATCACGTCCACCTCTTCCTTGTTTATGCAAAGAGGCGGCAGAAACCTAATGACGGTTCTCCCAGAGTAAGTCGCCAAGACTCCTTCGCCTATCAGGGAGAGCAGGGGCTCCTTTACGTCGACCCTGAGCTCTAGGGCCTGCATTAACCCCATCCCCCTCGCGTCTCTCGCCACCTTGAACCTCTCCTTGATGTCCCTAAGCCTATCGATCATGTACTTGCCGATGGACCTGCAGTTCTCCAGCAGGCCGTCTTGCAGTATCGCGTCGAGCGTCGCGAGCGCTGCCGCGCACGCTAATGGATTGCCTCCGAAGGTCGAGGTATGCTCGCCCACCCTCATTTTAATCGCTATGTCCTCTCTCACCGCTACGGCGCCCATGGGCAATCCGCCTGCAATGCCCTTGGCCATGCACATCACGTCCGGCTCTACGCCCCAGTGCTCGCATGCCCACAGCCTACCCGTCCGGCCGAAGCCTGTCTGGACCTCGTCGACTATGAGTAGTACCCCCCTCTCATCGCACTCTTCTCTCACCTCTCTCAGGAAGCCCTCGGAGGGTATTACGACCCCTCCCTCGCCTTGTATCGGTTCGACGATCACGGCAGCGACGTCGTCACTCAGCGCCTCTCTCAACTTATCGACGTTGCCGTAGGGCACGAACTTCACGAAGTCCGGGAGGGGCTCGAAGGCCCCTCTGTACTTTTGGTCCCACGTGAGCGTCAAGGCCCCCAAGGTCTTGCCGTGGTAGCCCCTCATCATGGATACGATTTTCCTCTTGCCCGTGGCCTTCCAAGCCATCTTTATGGCGGCCTCAACGGCCTCAGCGCCGCTGTTGCACAAATAGACCCTCGTCAACCCCTTCGGCAGCACGCTGACGAGCCTCTTGAGATACTCAGCCCTCACGTCGTTGTAGTACGAGCAGTGGCACGCTATGAGCCTCTCGCACTGCTCCTTGATGGCCTTGACGACCCTGGGGTTGCAGTGGCCGACCAGAGCAGCGCCGTAGCCAGCTACGCAGTCCACGTACTCCTTTCCATTGACGTCCCACACCTTGGCTCCGAGCCCTCTGACTATCGTGACCGGGAACTTCTGGTATGTCGGGACCAGGTGGACGTCTTCCAAGCTCGCGTACTTATCCGCCAACCGTGACCACCGTTCCCTTGCCGAGCAGGGCCTCGGTCACCGGCCTATCCTTGAACCCCGATGCTATGACGACCGCCCCAACGCCGCCTTCGAGCGCCTCGACCGCCGCGTAGAGCTTCGTTATCATGCCCGCCCCCACGCGCTTCAGGGAGGCCCTCGCCTTATTCAAGTCCATCTTGTGCACGAGCTTGTCGTTCATCATGACCCCCTCGACATCGGTCAGTAGCACTAACGTATCCGCCTTGAGCGCCTTGGCTATGTGGGCCGCAGCCCTATCGCCGTCGACGTTAAGCACCTCATTCTCGTCTCCGAGCGCCACCGGGGCCACTACTGGCACTAACCCTTTGTCGAGCAAGGTTTTCAAGATCTCCACGTCCACGCTCACTATCCTGCCGGTGTACCCTCCCTCTATGGCCCTCTTCCTCCCCCTCTCGTCTATTATTATGAGCTTCTTCTTGCGCTCGGCCCTCAAGAGCCCTCC
>DAIQQE010000237.1:0-1124 GCA_036786905.1 Candidatus Nezhaarchaeales archaeon
GTATTGTTCTAATAGAGTCTTGGCGTCACGACGTCCAACGCCTCAGTTCAAAAGGAAAGGAGTGAAAGTGCTTTAAGCATCATCTGAAGACATTAGCAAGCGTCTTTACGTACGTTTCAAAGCCTTGAGAAATTGCATAAAAGAACCAGTAAACCCCCAGCCGAATTCCAAGTCCTTAGCGACTCCTAAAATCGACGTGAGCAACGTCCCATAGCCCCTCTCCTTAATAAATCTACACCCTCCAAGGGCTATAGAGTAAGAATTAAATAGAAGAGCAAGGACTCCTCCTAGGGCTCCTCATGACTTCGGAGGGTGAGGAGAGGGCTATAAACAAGGCAAAGGTCGCACGAAAAAGCGGCTTTGACAAACAAAAAGGAGATCATACGAGTAACCCATCCGTGAAGATGTGTCCATTCCAAGACTTCAGGATATGCAATGGTCCCTGCAAATACTACATATGCCATGGAAGACCATACATCATAAAAGAAAGGATAAGCAAGGGATACGCGAACGAGTACTTGGAGTCCGTGCTATTCTGAGTCTTGCTGTTCCATCCTCTGATTTCGATATTCGTTGGAATTACGAAAATCTTTAGAATTGCCAAGCCTCAAGTAATCGATGCTGACCATCTCTTGGCAAACCTTAACTATCATCACATGAACAGTCTTAACCTCCTGCTAGTCGCTTTAATGAATTTTCCAAGAGCCTTTTCAAGAAACGCCCTCCGCTAAAATCAAGGTCGCCAAGCTTCTGTCCCTCATTTTAGAGCACCCCAACTGAACGAGACCCCTAAGCTATTACATCAACTTCTTGGTTGACTTATACATAGCACCACACAATATGCTTCTTCAAAGTCTCGTTTAAACAACACCCTCTTTAAGGGGGTCCCTCATCGAAGATCTAAGCCCAGAATCGGATAAGCTCCTTGTTGACTGCTCAGTGCTGAGATCGTGTTACGCAAGCCGAGGCGATGGTGTTAGAGCTTGGACTACTCAAATACCATTAAGAGCTTATGGGGACAATATCGTGCGAATTTCGTGAGGTCGTCGCTCCTCAGGAAGGCCGCTCGCATGTTAAACTTAAAAGGAGAGGCGAGAGAATCAGCGCTGAGATCTAGAGGATGG
>DAIQQE010000070.1:0-6434 GCA_036786905.1 Candidatus Nezhaarchaeales archaeon
GGGAGGTCCACGTGAGGGTGAGCTGTCCCCCGATAATAAGCGCCTGCTACATGGGGGTCGGCTTCACCAGCAGGAAGGAGCTGATAGCTAAGGTGATGGGCATAGAAGAGCTTACAAAGTACATAGGGGCCGACTCGTTGCACTTCAACACGATAGACGGATTGATATCTGGCATAGGCCTGCCCGAGAGCGAGTTGTGTATGGCCTGCCTCACCGGGAAGTACCCCTTGGCCAAGAGCCTCGCGCTCGAGGTCTTGGAGGAGTACCTAGGGAGGTAGAGCAGTTGGCTGGGATAGTCGGCATATACGCCTTCGACAGCTTGTGGCGGATGGCCAGGTTCACCTACTACAGCCTGCTGGCCCTGCAACACAGAGGGCAGGAGTCCGCAGGCATAGTGACGTGCCACGAAGGGGGCCTCTCGGAGTACAAGGGCAGGAGCACGGTGGATCGAGTCTTCGTCGAAGAGAAGCTAACAGCCATGAGGGGTTGGATGTCGATAGGATGCGTAGATGCTGAGGTGAGGTCCGAGGAGTCTCTACAGCCGGTGATCGTGGGCAAGCCGCTCAAGATGGCTTTCTGCATGGATGGCAAAGCGGTCAACTGGCAGGAGCTAGCGTCAAAAGAAGGGGTAAGGTCTGAGAGCGATGCCCCAGCGATAGCGATGCTCCTGTCCAGGTACGTCGAGAAGTACGGCCCCCTCGACGGGGCAGTAAAGCTGTTAGAGGCCCTCAAGGGCGGCTATTGCTTCGTGGCCCTCACAGAGAGAGGCGAGATGATAGCGGCCAGGTCTCCCAGCGGCTTGAAGCCCCTCGTCATAGGTAGCTTCGGCTTCGATTATGGGGTCGTGGCGTCGGAGAGCTGCGCGATAGACGTCATAGGCGCCGATTACAAGGCCGACATCTTCCCAGGAGAGGTCTACCTCTTCACGCCCTACAGCATCGAGAAGGCGAGGGCTGGAGGGAGCGACTTCACGTACTGCTCGTTCGAGTACGTCTACCTAGCCAGGCCAGACTCCTACGTAAACGACATAAGCGTCTACGAGACGAGGACTAGGATAGGAGAGGCGCTGGCCGAAGAGCACCCAGTCGAGGGCGACGTCATCATAGGGGTCCCCGAAACCGCCATACCCTTTGCCATGGCCTACTCCAACAAGACCAAAATACCGATAGCCATGGGCTTCGTCAGGACAGGTCCCCACGTGAGGAGCGCCATAAAGCCCACCCAGTTCGAGAGGCTCGTTGGCGTCCAGCTGAAGCTGAACCCCATCAAGGCAGCCATTCGAGGGAAGAGGTTGATACTGATCGACGACAGCGTCGTAAGAGGGAACACCACGAAGAACACCGTCACGATAATGAGGAACAAGCTGGGGGTCAAGGAGGTCCACGTCAGGATCGGGAGCCCCAAGATAATCTCCCACTGCCCGTTCGGCGTCGAGGTCCCGCCGGAGGACGAGCTAATAGCTCGCCACCTGACTGATGAGGAGGTCGCGGCCGTCGTGGGAGCGGACTCCTTCCACTGGCTGTCGCTCGAGGGCTTGATCAAGGCCATAGGCCTATCTAGAGATAAATTGTGCCTGGGCTGCTTTACAGGGCAATACCCTCCCTGCGCTGAGGCGTGAAGTCGGGGGTGTGAGGAGTGGTCAAGGTCTTGCTTGTTGGCGACGCCTCAAGGGAGCACGCGATAGCAGACGCCTTTGCTAGGAGCAACCACGAGCCGAGGCTCTACGCGGCCATGTCCAGGAGGAACCCGGGGATAGCGAGGCTCTGTAAGAAGACGGGGGGCGACGTGGCCGTAGGGAACATAGACGACCCGAGCTTCGTGGTCAGGGCGGCGCTGGACTTCCACGTCGACTTCGTGTTCGTGGGCCCTGAGGAACCGCTCTTCCACGGCATACCAGATGCCTTAGAGGAGGTAGGGATACCGTGCGTTGGGGCGAAGAGGCAGATGGCCCTCATCGAGATGTCGAAGGCATTCATGAGGAGGCTCATGTGGAAGTACAAGATCCCCGGGAGGCTGAGGTTCAAGGCATTCAAGTCGCTCGAGGACGCCATAGCCTACGTGAACGAGTACGCCGAGAGCGTGGCGATAAAGCCCGCTAGGCAGGCTGGCGGAAAGGGGGTCAAGGTCATAGCCGACCTCCAAGTCTACTTGAGCAAGGAGAAGCGAGAGGTCAAGGCCGAGCACGTCAAGACGGTCTACGAGAAGCACATGGCCGTCTACGACGACATAGACGACAAGGTCCTCATAGAGGAGAGGGTTGAGGGCCCCGAGTACACCCTCCAGACCTTCACCGACGGCAGGACAGTGTTGCCCCTGCCGGCGGTCCAGGACAACAAGAACGCCTACGAGATGGACATAGGGCCCGAGACCGGGGGCATGGGCTCCATAGCAGGGCCTGGGTGGCTCTTGCCCTTCCTCACGAAGGAGGAGTACGAGCGGTCCGTCGAGATAATACAGTCGGTCGTAGAGGCTCTCTGGAGGGAGACAGGCGTCAGGTACAAGGGCGTAGTCTCCGGCCAGATGATGCTAACGGCTCTGTGGGGGCCGACGATAATAGAGTTCTACAGCAGGTTCGGGGACCCCGAGGCTTGTAACGTGCTCCCGTTCATGGAGGCGGACATGGTCGAGATCTCGGAGGCCATAATAGACGAGAGGCTGAACACCATCAAGGTAAGATTTCCGGACGTGGCGACGGTGGTCAAGGCCGTCGCCCCCAGGGGCTATCCAGACCATCGAGAGCTGGCCAAGGGCCACCCAGTGTTCATAGACGAGGAAGCAATTAAGAAGAAGGGGTGCATGGTCTACTACGGCTCTGTCGAGGAGAGGCCCGACGGATCGCTCGTCACGGCAGGGTCTAGGGTGGCCGAGATAGTGGCAGCCGCGCCCACGATACCAGATGCTAGCGAGCTGGCCGAGAGCTGCGTGCATTACGTGAGGCTCTTGGACGGCTGGGGCGTCTTCCACAGGAGCGACATAGGGTCTGAGGTCCTCTTAAAGAAGAGGGTAGAGCAGGCCCAGCTCATAAGGGAGATATACCACTACAGGCTGAGCAAGGGGCTTATAGGAAGGACCATAGACTGGATACCGGGGAGGGGCAAGATAGAGTACGAGTTCTAGCATCTTCTGAAGCCTCGTCGAGCCTGTTGCGGGCGATGGTTGTTTAGGGCTGAACAAGGCCTCTGGAGAGAAGCGATGAGCACTTAAGCCGCGTAAGCGATGCCGTGGAAAGCGATGCGTCGAACGATGGAGCATAACTACTGGGTTGCAACTATTGTTTTATGACCGATCCGCAGCTCAAGACTCACGAGGCTAAGAGATATGGAAGGCCAAAGCTGGCTCTACCCGTGCCCTCGCTCGTACGCCCTTTTGGCCTCCTCTAACAGCCCCTTACTCCCCGCTAAGAAGACCCCCTTGAAGAGGGCCTCCTCCAACAGCTTCCGCCTCTCCCTCGCCATCTCGAAGAACTCCTCGACTGTCAGCACATTGGGCTCCACGTCCCGTGAAAGCCTTGGATTTATGTAGGCTGATATCCTCTCTAAGGGATTCTTCGGACCCTCCTTCGTGACTATCAATAAGTCGATATCGGAGAATGGGGAGTAATCCCCTCTGGCCAAGGAGCCTATGAGCACCACCAGCTCGGCGAGGCCCCTCCTCACCAAATCCTCGGCGTACTCCCTCGCTTCCTTAAGCACGAGGTCATAGTCAAGCTTGAACACCCTTACTCCTGCAGAACTCGATGACATCTCTCGCATACCTCACCGCCCTCTCGGCATCACTTCTAGTGTAATAGTCTAACGGAGCCCCCTCGCTGTGGAAGTTCGGGTACCTCGTCGGTATGTAGTGCCTGTCGAGCTCCTTGGCCTTGTCTACGAGGTCGTCGTCGGGCTTGAGGTCTCCGGGGAGGCTCTCCAACATCCTCGACACGGAGTGCCCCCACACCTCCATGTTCCTGCTCTCGTAGAGCGCCTTGACGGCCTTCTCGGCGGCCTGGTGGGCCGCGAAGCAAGCCCACTCGTAGTCCCCCATCTCCATAGAGCGCTCTGCGTGGGCTAAGTCCCTTAGCGCCTGCCTCATCCAATCCCTAGCTCTGGAGACCACTGGGCCCCACTTTGGAGGTCCTCAGAGCTATTCGAGGGCCAAGGTCGATTTAAGATTTTCTTTGAGGGCCAGCTCGAGTCGAGACGAAGCGATTCGGGGGACGTGGAGGTAGTCAGCTTCTTAAGCTCGTGGTGCATAACGATAGGGGTAGTGGTGAGGTGGTCGTGCCTTTGCGCTTTAGAGAGGAGATAGGGACGCCGTTGTTCGAGGGCGCGACCAAGATACTGCTCTTGGGCGCTGGGGAGCTCGGCAAGGAGATAGCAATCGAGGCCCAGAGGCTCGGGGTAGAGGTCGTGACGGTGGATAGGTATGACATGCCCCCCGCGAGCCACGTGGCCCACAGGCACTACACCGTCAACATGCTCGACGGTAAGGCCCTGAAGGCCATAGTCAGGAGAGAGAGGCCCGACGCCGTGGTCCCCGAGATTGAGGCGATAAACACCGACGCCCTCCTCGAACTGGAAGAGGAGGGCTTCTTCGTCGTGCCCAACGCTCGAGCCGTCAAGATAACGATGGACAGGGTACTGCTCAGGAAGCTCGCGGCAGAGGAGGCCGGGGTCCCCACGTCTAAGTACATGTTCGCCGAGAGCCTCGAGGAACTCGAAGAGTGCTGCGAGGAGCTGGGCTACCCATGCTTGGTGAAAGCCCAGATGAGCAGCGGCGGCCTGGGCTCTACGGTGGTCACGGACAGGAGCATGGTCAGGACGGCCTACGAGAGGGCACTGAAGGAGGCTAGGGGCTTCAGTAGGCAGATGATAGTCGAGCAGTTGATAGACTTCGACGTCGAGGTGACGGTCCTGACGCTCGCCCACATAGACTTGGACGGCAAGGTAGCGGTGACGCCGCTGGAGCCCGTGGGCCACGTTAGGTCAACTGGCCACTACCACGTGAGCTGGCAGCCCCTCTTCGACATAGACCCGAGCTCTGGGCTGTCGAAGTCGCCCTTCGAGGGCTACGGAGGGCCCATGCACTTGATGGAGGACCCGCCTGTGGACGGGCTCAGGTGGAGGTCCAGGTGGAACGGCAAGAGGGTCGACGCGGAGAGGGCGAGGGTGGTGAAGGAGATGTTGTCCGAGACCGCTAAGAAGGTCGTCACGAAGCTATTAGAGACCAAAGAGGGGCTGAGGGGGCTGGGGATCTTCGGTTGCGAGATCTTCGTCAAGCTGGGCGACGAGGGCGAGAAGCCGCAGGTGTTCTTCAACGAAGTCTCCCCTCGACCTCACGACACCGGTATGGTGACCCTAGTCACTCAAGACCAGTCAGAGATGGCTTTACACGTCAGGGCCATCTTGGGCCTCCCGATACCGGAGGTCAAGGTCCTGGCTTGCGGGGCGAGTCACGTCATATTGGCTAAGGTCGGAGGTGCGTGGTCGCCCAAGTACGGAGGGGTCAGCGAGGCCCTGAAAATACCCGGAGTTCAGCTGAGGCTCTTCGGTAAGCCCGTGACGTACGTTGACAGGAGGATGGGGATAGCCCTGGCGATAGCGGACTCAGTGAACGAGGCGAGGTCCAAGGCCATGAGGGCGGCCCACACCGTTGAGGGGGCGATAAAGTATGACTAGGCCTTTGGTGGCCGTCATAGCGGGAAGCAGGTCTGACGAGAAGATAGTGGAAGAGGCCGTCTCGACGTTGAGGGAGCTGGGCATAGAGCACGAAGTGCAGTACCTATCGGCCCATAGGAACCACCCTCAGCTAGAGGAGTACGTCAAGAAGAGTGAGGCCAAGGTCTTCATAGCGATAGCCGGGATGGCGGCCCACCTGCCAGGCTTCATAGCCTCGATAACCGACAAGCCAGTGATAGGGGTGCCGGTGAGCGGCAAGCTTCAGGGGCTGGACGCATTACTGTCAATGGTGCAAATGCCGAGGGGCTTCCCGGTAGCAACGGTCGGCATAGACATGGGGGCCAATGCAGCGATACTCGCAGCCCAGATACTGGCGACGAGCGACCAAGAGGTAGCTCAGCGCCTGAGGCAGTGGAGGAGGGAGAAGTTCGGCTGGACGGGGCCGCGTTAGGCTACCACAATTGCGTAGCGCGGCCTTGTTCAGGATGATGCTTTCACATTGTGCAATTTTATGTTTGGGGAAAAGGGATAAATTGAGACGTCGTCTTCCTTTATGTGATAGGTGCGACGGAGTTTGGACCTCGCTGGTAGAGCAAGGCTCCTCGCAGAAATGATCGTCGCCTCTAGCAAAGCCGTAGCGTTGACGGGCGCCGGGATATCCACCGAGAGCGGCATACCGGACTTCAGAGGCCCCAATGGGCTATGGAAGCGCATAGACCCTAGCCTCGCGACGATACAATCCTTTAAGCTCTTCCCCGAAGCCTTTTGGCTCTT
>DAIQQE010000009.1:0-25059 GCA_036786905.1 Candidatus Nezhaarchaeales archaeon
GCCCCTTGACCACCATCAGCAAGGCCGTCAAGAGCTCGTAGTCCATCCCGGGCTTCACCTTGACGAACATGTCTGCTATCTTCGTAGCCTCGGTCTCCCTCACGTCGACCACTATTACCTTCCTCTCGGTCCTCCCCTTGATCCTCGTACCCCTAGCCAAGGCCGAGTACCTCACGAAGTGCCTGGGGTGCGACGCAGGTGGGTTGCAGCCCCAGAACACCATGAGGTCTGCGTAGTCCCTCAGGTTGCCCAGCGTTGACGTCACTATCCCGTAGTGCTGGACGCCCATGATACTGGGCCCGTGGCAGAACGTGGCCAAGCAGTCGATCACTCCCCCAACGAGCTCCGCGAGCCTGACACCGAGCCTAGTCGCCTCATTCGACGTCTCGCTCCAGCCGAAGAGCAGGGGATACTTGGCGTTCACAAGTATCTCGGCGGCCCTATCTATTGCCTCATCGTAGCTCACAGGCTTAAGGCGATCTTCGGCCCTTATGAGGGGCGACTTCACCCTTTCGGCTGCGTAGGACTTGAACTTGGCCAAGGACCTTGCGCAGGCGTTCCTTACGTTAGTTATTATCCCTCCCTTGACCTCGAGTACCATGTCGTCGCAGCAACAAGCGCATATCGTACACACGTGATCTTCGAACACCCCCTCTCCTTCGAAATCCATGGGGCTCATGAAGTACTCCACTGGCACCTTGAGGGGCTTCTTGCCCGAATTCCTGAAGACCATCTCCTCGACCGATAGCACCGGCTCGTCCGTGGGCTCTACGAATGCCTTCAAGTCCTTAAAGAAGGGCATGCCGGTGCTCCTAGTCTTCGCCGGTATCACGGCGTTGGCCCAAGGGCCGAGGGGTATGAAGACCAGTCCCCTTGGGTTTCCTTTGTAAGTAGAAGCCCTGACGACCACTGAGCCCGCCTCGGTCGTCACCTTGACGTTTGAGCCCTCCTTCACCCCGAGCTCGACCATGTCCTCTGGGTTCATGAAGCAGACCGCCGCTACGTCGACGTAGTCTTTGACGTGGCGGCTGGTCTCTATCTGCACTCCCTGCCTCAAGGTCCTCCCGGTAACGAGTACGGCTTCGAGGCGCGGCATGAGCTTCACTCGCGCTTGGGGGGCAACTTCTCCAATAGCTTCCTCTTAGTGGCAAGCTCGCCGCTGGCCCTGTGCGGCATTCTGAACACCTGGTCCACGCCCTTCTCTATTTCTCGGGCTTCGTCGGCGAGCTTAGCTGCGTACCTCATCAACTCGTGGCCAGCGGCCACTAGCGGAACGTACTTCTCCCACTCTTGGACCTTGAAGCAACCCTCTGTGGTTAAGTCGGCCACCTTCCGAGCAGCCTCAAAAGCAGCCATGGCCTTGGCGTAGGCATATGGGTTAGAGAGGCCAGAGCTCTCGAGCGCCAGCTCCTTCGTCACAACGAGCTTCGGCAACTTCGCCTCCTCTCCCTTCTTAATGGAGGCTATGACCTCGTCTATGGCCTTAACTATGAGGTTGAAAACGCCTGTTATAGCCAACACCCTTATGATGTCTGAGTTGAAGAGGGCCATCTCTGTGGGATCCAAGAACTCCCTTCGAGCCCCTGTCATGGAGTCCGCTTCGACTATTATGTAGCCGAAGCCCCCTTCCTCGAGCTTGCTGATGGCCTTCCTCGCCGGGGCGTCAGATATCACCACTACAGGTACGTTTAGTGATTTGGCCATTTCCCTAGCCTTGGTCGGCCCGGGCAAGGCTGCGTTGGGGCTCGCGATTATCACGAGTTGTGGCTTGAACTGCTCGAGTACCTTCATGACCTCCTCGGCTTCTTCAGGCGTTAGCTTAGCCCCGCTCGACACGACCCTGACGGTTATGTCGTTTCTATCGGCTCTCTCATCAAGTAGGTACTCAAGGAGAGGTGCGCAGCCGATGCAACCTAACTTCACAACGCCTACTCTAACAGGGGCTTGCTCACCCAAGGCAAAGACCTCCAAGCCACTCCATTTGTCTATTGAGGTGAGGAGAAAAGCTTTACTCCCCGCATCAAGAACCGAAAATTTTTAGCCACAACGAGTTTGAGAGTTAGAGCCAGGTGGTGTATTTGTCGTTCAAGGTAGGGGATGTGGAGATTGAGGACACATTTGCCGAGGCCTTTCCGATGTACGCCACCAGGCTTCTCATAACGGCCTTAAACGAGAAGTGGGCTCTGACGGCGGCTAGAGTGGCCACGGGCTTCGCGACCTCGATAATAATGTCCCCTGCAGAGGCCGGAATCGAGAGGTTACTCCCCCCTGAGAAAACCCCTGACAAGAGGGTTGGAGCTCTGGTACACATATACCACAGGTCAGTGCCTGAGCTGAAGTTACAGACGATAGCTAGGGTCGGCCAATGCATCTTGACCTGTCCGACGACAGCGCTCTTCGACGGGATACCAAAGTCCAAGAGGAAGATGCACATAGGTGAGGCCCTCGCTAAGTTCGGAGACGGATTTGAAGTCAAGGACACTATGTACGGCAAGGTCGTTTGGAGGATACCAGTGATGGAGGGAGAGTTCGTGCTCGAGGACACCGTCGGGGTGGTCAAGGCGGTTGCGGGAGGAAACTTCTTCATCTTGGCCTCGAGTCACGAGGCCGCTCTAGAGGCCGCTGAGAAGGCCGTTGAGGAGATTTCTAAGCGGTGCAAAAACGTAGTCTTGCCTTTTCCCGGGGGCATAGTGAGGTCCGGCTCCAAGGTGGGCTCCTTGAAGTACCCCAAACTGGTAGCTACGACTAATCACTTGTACTGCCCAGCTATAAGAGACAAAGTCCCAGACACTAAGATTCCGGAAAACGTGAAGAGCGTCATGGAGATAGTAATTAACGGACTGGATGAAGAGTCTGTCGCGAGGGCTACCGGAGTCGGAGTAAAAGCTGCTTGTAGCGTTAGAGGCGTCGTCAAGATCACGGCGGGCAATTACGGGGGCAAGCTAGGCCCCTACAAGATATACCTCAAAGACGCTATCAAGCTCGCGGAGACCTCTTAACCTTCTTCACCACGACCACTGGATAGTGTGGGAGAGAGTCGAGTGCTTCCCACGTGATTTCAGTAGCTTTGAGGCCCAGCTTTTTCTCCACTTCGAATATAGTCCTCCCGGCTCCAGGTCCTCGAGCTCTGTCGGCTAGTTCAGAGACTATGAGGAGCTCGTCCAAGTCTAAGTCTCGCGGTGAAAAGCCCAAGGGCGTCGCGTAGGGACTGAAGAACCTGTCGAGCGCTCGCGCCACTAAAAAGGATATGGGGCCCAAGTTCACAGAAGAGGGTATCTCGGTCTTCCTAGAGGTCAGGATGAGCCTTGGCACGGGCTTGAACCTGTAGCACTTGTCGCTGTCCGCTATCACGATGCGCACGTCTACCTTTAACCTCTTCGCTACATGCTCTCGGATCTCGCGAGCGATTTCGAACGGCTTCTCGAGAGGGAGGGAGGCGAGGTAGCCCGGGAGGTTCGTCGTGTCTATCCCAGCCTCCGAAGTCGGCTTGAGGGCTTGAAGCAGGCCGCCGACTCTCAAGGCGAGCTTCTTGTGGCGCGCGCCGTCGACTAGCGGATAGTTCCTGAGCAGACGTAGAGTCTCCGGAGAGAGCCTACACACGCGGCCTAAGAGAGAGCCCCACAGCAATCTCGTGCTCAAGTAGGTCACGACCTTGCTGTACGGGTCGCTCTTTATCGTGGACTCGTCGTATATCAGCCCCAATGCTACTGAGAGGGCCTTCTCCGATATCACCACATAGTCTTCGTCTAGGGCTACGCCCCTCACCATCTCGACTATCTTGTTCTTGAAATCCGTCTTAGGCCTCCAGATCTCAGACCTCAGCGGTATCGCTATGTAGTTCCTCCACCTCACAACCCCGCTCATCATCTCTTCGCCTTAGATATCAAGAACCTCACTATCTTGGCGGCCACGTTCACTTTAGTGACGGTCTGTAAGCCCATCCAGCCCGGCTGGCTATTTACCTCGGTCAACAAGTATCCCTTTGACGGCGACTCTATTACATCCACCCCAGCTACGTCGCAACCCAAGACCTCGCAGGCCTTCAACGCCAAGTTCACTAGCTCCTCGCTGGGAGTCAAGGGCACCGGCTTCGCTCCCAAAGCTATATTCGTCTTCCAGCCAGCCGAAACCCTCTGCATCGAGGCTACGATCTCGCCCCCGACGACGAAAACCCTTATGTCTCTCCCGCCGTGAGGTATGAACTCCTGCAAGTAGAGCACATGCCTCAGAAAGTGGAGGTCCGAGACGACCCTCTTGGCCACGTCCTCATCCTTCAGCCTCGAGACCCCGAAGCCCCGAGAGCCGTAAAGAGGCTTGACAACAACGTCCTCCCCCAATTCGTGATAGGCCTTCAACGCCTCTACGGGGTTCTCGGTCACCACGGTTCTAGGCACGGGTAGCCCGTGCTCCTCTAGCAATGCCAACGTCGTGAACTTGCTCATGCACTTCTCTATAGCTGACGGCTTATTCACTACAGGCAAACCCGACCTCTCGAGCTTGTGCAACAGGTCTATTCTGAAGAAGCACTCGTCCACCGAGCACCTGCCTATCGGCCTGACTATGGCTATCGATAGCTCCTTTACTAGGTCGACGCCATCGTAGGTTATAGAGGGCTCAAAGCCTACGTTCACCCTTACTCTGTTAAACCTCATGGAGAAGGGTTCGTGGCCCGCCTTTATGATCTCGTCCCTTAGCTTGCGAGAGCACCAAGAATGCTCATTTCGCGTGAAGATCCCTATCTTCATTTAGACCTTGCCCCCTCCCAAGACCTTGGAGAGAGAGGTCCTTAACTTATCGTATGTCGACTCCAAAAGCTCCGGAATGACCTTGACGCGCGCTATTACGGGCATGAAGTTCGTGTCCCCAGCCCACCGGGGCACCACGTGTACGTGGATGTGGTCCTCTATCCCAGCGCCAGCCACCCTGCCCATGTTGACCCCGATATTGAAGCCATGGGGCTTTAGCGCTTCCCTCAAGATCCTTATGGAGAGGCTCACGTTCTTCACAAGGTCCAGCAACTCCTCCTCGGTGAGCTCAACTAAGTCCCCGACGTGCCTATATGGCGCTACCATCAAGTGACCCGTGTTATACGGGTATCGATTCATGATTACGAAGGACTTATGGCCTCTGTACACTACTAAATTCTCGCGATCCTTCGCCTCTTCCCCCTCTATGCAGAAGATGCAGCCTTCGGTCCTCGGCGACTCTATGTACTTTATCCTCCACGGAGCCCACAAGACTGCGAACTTGTTAGGCTCGCTCATAGCGAAGCCCCCAAGTACTCTCCGAAGCTCAGCATGGCCTCGGCGTAGACGAGCGATGCCAGCTTTAACTGCGATATTTCTATGTATTCGTCGGCCTTGTGGCAGAGCTGTTCATCTCCAGGACCGTAGACAACTGAAATAACCCCCTTCTTGAAGAGGGGCTTGGCCACCGTGCCACCGCTCATGCCCTTGGCTACTGGCCTAAAACCGACGACCCTCATCGAGCACTCCTCCAGCAACCTGACCAGGCCGTTGTCTCGGGGTATCAAGAGGGGTTCTTCGAACTCTGCTATCTCGGCCTCGACGTCCACTTGGGGGTCTTCCCTCTTAACTCCCTCGATAAAAGCCCTCACCTCAGCTAAGATGTTCTCAGGGGTCTGGCTTGGCAAGTACCTTATGTCAAGCATGCACGTGCACTCTGAAGGGACTACGTTCACGGCCTCCCCGCCGCGTATCAAACCGACGTTGACCGTAGGAGCTGTTAAGAGCGGATGCTCTTCAAAGCTCATCTTGAAGCTCTCGAGCTTGGCCAAGACCTTTGATAGCTTCACTATCGCGTTTATCCCTTCTTCTGGCCTACTGCCGTGGGCAGGCCTCCCCTTAGACCTAAGCTTTAGCCTCAAGATGCCCTTCTCGGCTATCACGACCGCTCTACAGCCAGTCGGCTCACAGACTATCGCGTAATCGGGCCTAAAGCCAGCTTCGTTTAATAGGTAGCTGACGCCGTACGTACTGCCCTGCTCTTCGTCGGCGACGGCGGCGATTGTCACGGTCCCGTTAGAGTTCTTCTCGATCATCTCGCTCACTCTCGTCGCCGCTACTAGTACGGCGGCGAGAGCCCCTTTGTTGTCCGTAGCCCCGCGACCGTAGACCTTGCCGCCCTCCACCACGCCCTCGTAGGGCGGCTTAGTCCAGCCAGAGCCTGCAGGGACGACGTCCATATGGCAGACAAACGCTAAGTTCGGCCTCCCAGATCCTATGTGGCACAGGACGTTGGTCCTACCCTTGCTCTTTTCGTAGACCTCGCAGGACAGGCCGTGCGATTCGAGGTGTTCCCTGACGACTGAAGCGACCTCTTCTTCGAAGCCTGGGGGGTTCTCGCTCTTAGCGCTTATGAGCTTCACTAAGAGGGCTACCAACTCCTCTTCATCGATTTCGCGCGGGCTCAGCAAGGGCTTTTCCCCATCGCAGGCCTAAGAAGACGAAAATATCGTGTAATGGCAATAACCACAACTCCATCGGTTCCTGTGATTTGCCATCACCCTGCCGCAACGAGGGCATAGCCTGTTCTTCAGCTTTATGACTCCTTTGTTGTAGTCCACCTCATATATCCGTGACCTAAAGTACTGCTCGTCCTTTTGCTTCTCCTTTTTGGGCAAGACTTAACCCCCGCGGGGAGCTGGATTTTGAGGATTCTTTAAAGTTGCGGTCTTGTGAGCATGGCCTCCACTTCCGATGAGCTCAAGACCTTCGCGCCGTAGACCTCCTTCATGTATTTGAGCGCCCTCTCGTGACCCTCAAGCGTCAGCGAGGCCGTGGCGTCGCTGACGACTATCACCTCATAGCCTCTGAAGAAGGCGTCTGCAGCTGTGTGCATCACGCATATGTCAGTCACAACACCCGTTAAGACCAGCTTCTGGACCTTAAGCTCTCGGAGCAGTAAGTCGAGGTCTGTGGCGAAGAAGCCGCTGTAGCGCCTCTTGGCGACCACGAAGTCACCGTCCCGAGGCCTCAACTCCTCTATCACCTCCGAGCCCCAAGTGCCCTCTATGGCGTGCTCCCCCCATAGCCTTAACTCAAGATCCACCCCTCTCACGTGACTGTCCTTGAGGTATATAACCGGCTTCATGTACGAGCGAAACAGATCCGACAACTTCTTGATCTTCGGGACTATGTCCCTCGCCGCCGGCACTTTGAGCGAGCCATGAACGAAGTCGTTTAACATGTCTATTATCAAGAGGGCTATGTCCATCGTTCTGTCCCCCGAGGAAAAGGTTATAGGCCCCCTATCTCTCTTACGCCTTTAGAGGGGGACGTGCCCCGGCAGGGGGGACATTAGGGGAGTCGACGCCTTGCCCAAACCGTGCGACGCTAAGTGTGAGTTTTTTAAGTGCGCGAGAAAGGTGCTCGTGAGACCTTTTGGGAACCCCTACACGAAGACGACGAGCCACGGGGCCTTGGTGTGCAGGGAGACCGGCGAAGAGTGTCTTGGAAGTAAGTGCCAGTACGCCACGTGCATCAGGAGTGCTTTGCTACCCAACGGCTTGTGCGGACTCGAGTACAGGATGGAGAGGAGGATTACTAGGAGCCTCGAACAGGAAGTCAGGAAGTACGAAGAGAAGTACGGCAGCATGTTGGAGAGGTTTAAGAGCAAAAGGCTGACCGAGGACATGCTCTAATAGCAGGGGTCCCACTTGAGCAAAGTCAAGGCAGTCATCCTAGCCGGCGGTCTGGGCGTGAGGCTACGGCCTCTGACATACGTGGTCCCCAAACCCATGTTGCCCCTCGGCGACAAGCCCATACTCGAGAGGATAATCGTCGACTTGAGGGACCAAGGCATAAGGGACGTCGTGATATCTTGTAGCTACCTGGCCAGGGCGATAGAGACTTACTTTGGCGACGGATCGTGGCTCGGCGTCGACATAAAGTACGTCAAGTCAGATAGGCCCCTAGGCACTGCTGGCCAGCTGAGGCAAGTTAGGGGCTCGGTCGAGGGCACGTTCATAGCGGTTTACGGCGACGTCTACGCCAAGATCGACTACCGAGACCTCGTGAGATATCACAGGTCCAAAGGAGCCACGGCGACTATGGTTTTAAGGAAGGTCAAGCAGACCATAAGGTTCGGGGTCGTAGACGTCGATGAGCAGGGAAGGGTCCTCGCGTGGCGCGAAAAGCCCGAAGTGGAGTTCAACGTCAACGCCGGGATCTACGTCTTCGAGCCGAAGATATTCGACTACATTATGGAGGGCGTAGACAGCATGGACAGGGTGTTTAGGGATATGATAGAGAGGGGCGAGAGGGTCTACGGGTACGAGTTCGCTGGCGAGGTCTACGACATCGGAGACATGGCCAGCTACGAAGAGGCTGTCAAGAGGTTTACAGAAGATCTGGGCAGGATATGACCTGAGCTTAGAGACAGAAGGCCTTATATCTTCGACCATTTCCTATTTTGTAGCCTCGTCAACGAAGTCCTCACGAGGGTGCTCGACATGAGACTGCTATTAATACACGCAGACTCAATGAGCTACGAGGTCAAGGAAAGGGCTTTGGAGGGGGCCGAGGAAATAGGCGAGGAGCGAAAGAGGGGGTCGTATGAGAACACGTTGGTGGTCTTTACGGCCGTTGAAGAGGAAGACGCGAAATCCATAGACCTCGTAGTCGATGCCGCGACGAAGGAGATAGTGGACGTGATGGATAAGGTGAAGGCCTATTCAGTCCTATTGTACCCTTACGCTCACCTGTCCTCGAGCTTGGCCAAGCCGAAGGAGGCTCTGGCCGTCCTCGTAAGGGTGGAGGAGAAGCTGAGGGAGCGCGGCGTCCACGTCTCGCGCGCTCCCTTCGGTTGGTACAAGGCCTTTACGCTAGTGTGCAAGGGCCATCCACTCTCGGAGCTCTCGAAGACCATAAGGCCCGAGGGCCGAGCCGTGGCAGTCGAGGTCGCGAAGCAGGAGGTCGAGGAGGGCTACTACGTCCTAGTGGAGCCCAGCGGTGAGATTAGGGGGCTGAGCCGAGAGAGGCCTCAAGACGACGATGTAGTCGCCAAGTACCCGCTGATAAGGAGGTTGATAATGAACGAGAGGGGCTTAAAGCCCGAGAAGGGCGCTCCACCGCACATAAGGCTCATGCAGAAGCTCGAGCTCGTGGACTACGAGCCCGCGTCCGACGTCGGGCATTTCAAGTTTCTCCCCAAGGGGGCCCTCATAAAGCGCTTGCTCGAAGAACTGGCTATGGATATAGCCATCAACGACGTGGGGGCCACGGTCGTCGAGACCCCGCTGATCTACAGGTTGAGCGTTCCGGAGATTGCCGAGCAAGCGTCGAGGTTCCTCGAGAGGGACTACAGGTTCAAGATAGACAACGAGGAGTTCACGCTGAGGTTCGCAGGAGACTTCGGCCTCTTCAGCATGATGAAGAGGGTGACGATGAGCTACAGGCAACTGCCCCTCAGGATCTACGAGCTCTCGCACTCGTTTAGGCTGGAGAAGAGGGGCGAGTGCGTGGGCCTGAGGAGGCTCAGGGGCTTCACAATGCCGGACATACACTGCTTCTGCGCCGATTTGGAGCAAGGCAAAGAGGAATTCGCCAACCTCTTGAAGAAGTACATGAAGCTCGTGAAGTCAATGGAGATAGACTACGTGATAGTCCTTAGGGCCGTTGAGTCCTTCTTCTCGGAGAACAAGGAATGGTTCTCCTCCCTAGCCCGAGAGATCGGGGAGCCTCTGCTGATAGAGGTCTTGCCGGCCATGAAGCACTACTGGGTGGTCAAGGAGGAACACCAATTCATAGACTCTCTCGGAGGCAATGCCCAGCTCTGCACAGTGCAGTTGGACGTCGAGGACTCTGAGCGCTACGGCATAAAGTTCGTGGACAAGGATGGGTCGAAGAAGGGCTGCATCATAGTCCACAGCTCTATGGGGTCTATAGAGAGGTGGATCTACGCGTTGTTGGAGCAAGCTGAGAAGAACAAGGCCTTGGGCAAGCCGCCAATGCTACCAGTGTGGCTGTCGCCAACCCAAGTCAGGGTCGTCCCCGTCTCTTCGGAGTACTTGGAAGAGGCCTCGAAGATCGCCGACGAAATCGAAAGGGCCGGGATCAGGGTAGACGTGGACGACAGGGACGAGAGCGTCTCAAGGAAGATAAGGGACGCCGAGGTCGAGTGGGTCCCGTACATCGTGGTCGTGGGAGAGAGGGAGGTCAAGGAAGGCGTCCTATCCGTAAGGATCAGGGAGAGGAGGGAGGCTGTCGTCATGAGGCTCGACCAGCTCGTCGAGCTTATAAGTAAGGAGTGCGCAGATAAGCCCAAGGCCAAGCTCTGGCTTCCAAGGAGGCTCTCGCTCAGGCCCAAGTTCATCTAACCGACGAGCTCTACACGTTGAGGCGACAGGTGAGCATAGTATGAGCAAGACAGGGGTTCTCAGGTTTAGGTGGCTAGACTACGACGTGGAGGTTATAAACATAGAGCGCAGAGAGGTAAAAGACATAGCCTTTTGCAGCTATATTTCGAAGAGCGTCCCGCTATGGCACAACGGAATCCTGATATGCAGGTGCAACGAGTTCTTGGACCTGAGGAACGTGGCTAAGAAGTTCTTAAGGGAAAAGGTCATATTGATGGAGCAGGTGTGCTATGCCCACATGAGCGAGTATAAGAGGGGCTTGACGATGAACGAAGAGAGCGTAATTGTGGCGACCCCGGTCATCAGGGCTTATGGCGTTTACAAGGCGCTAGCAGAGCTACTGGCCACCGCAAGGTGATCGCCGTGAGCTTAGAGGAACTTAGGGGCGAGCTAGAGGAGTTGACCGCCGAGGAGATGATGATAGTCGACGAGAACTCTGAGTACTTAGGCGTCTCCAGGCTCTTGCTCATGGAGAATGCCGGAAGGAGCGTGGCCGACGTCATCGAGCAGAGGATCGGCCTTAGGGGCAAGAGGATAGTCATAGTCGCAGGAAGGGGGAATAAAGGAGGAGATGGCTTCGCCGCCGCTCGTCACATCGCATGCAGAGGAGGGAGGCCTGTCGTCGTCTTGATCGGCAGAGGAGTCGAGATCGAGGGGCGCGAGGCTAAGTACAACTGGGAAATGATAAAGAGAATGGACTGGTCAATAAAGCTCTTAGAGCTCGGAGGTCACGTAGACTTCAGCGTCCTCAGGAGGGTGCTCGAAGAAGCAGACGCCATAGTCGACGCGCTGATAGGGACGGGCCTCAGGGGGCCGTTGAAGGAGCCGCTACTCTCAATCGTCAAGATCATAAACTCCTGCAAGGCCTTTAAGGTCTCGATAGACGTGCCCACAGGCGTGGATCCCTCAACGGGCGAGGTTCAAGGCGACGCCGTTAAGGCCGACGTTACCGTTACCATGCATAAGCCGAAGAGGGGGCTAAGGGGCAATGAGCAGTACACTGGCGAGGTCGTCGTCGCCAACATAGGCGTGCCTCCGGAGGCCGAGGTAATAGTCGGGCCGGGCGATGTCAGGTTCACGGTCAGGCGCAGACCGCCCGAGTCCAAGAAGGGCGACTGGGGGAGGGTGCTCGTTGTAGGAGGAGGGTGGCAGTACTCAGGCGCCCCAGCGCTAGCCGCACTAGCGGCCCTCAGAGGAGGGTGCGACTTAGCCGTGATAGTGGCCCCTCAATCGGTTTCAGGGGCCATTAGGGGCTTCTCGCCAAACTTGATAGTCCAAGAAGTAGAGGGGTTCAAGTTCACGCCCAAACACGTAGACGAAGTCGTTAGAGTCGCCGAGAGGTTCGATTGTGTGGTGGTGGGCCCTGGCGTGGGGGTCGACGAAGAGGTTTTCGAGGCCGTCAGGCTCATCATCGACAGGCTTAGGAAGAGGGGCAAGCCTATGGTCATAGACGCCGACGGCTTGAAGGCCCTCGCGAAGAACCTCGACGTGGTCAGAGGGGCTAATGCCGTTATGACCCCCCACGGAGGAGAGTTTAGACTGCTCTTCGGCACGGGCTTAGAGGGTTCTTGGGTCGAGAAAGCGCTAAAGGTCAAGAGGATAGCCAAAGAGCACGAAGTCACCCTCCTTGTCAAAGCGCATCCCGAGGACGTCATATCAGACGGCGTTAGAGTCAAGGTCAACATGACCGGAAACCCCGCCATGACGGTCGGTGGCACAGGGGACGTCCTGACGGGCTTGACGGCGTCCATCTTAAGTAGGGGGGTTCCCTGTCTTAGGGCAGCAGCTGCCGCTTCGTTCATATGCGGAGCAGCTGGCTCTTTGGCCGCTGAGGAGAAGGGCTACCACATCCTCGCAACCGACGTGATAGACAAGATACCCGAGGTCATGCGCCGCTTCGAGCCTTGGGTAGAGGGGCTGTCAACGGTCTTGGAGAGGAGAAGGGCTTAAGGGCGCCGAGCTACATGTACCCGCTAGTAGGCTGCGACGTGGGCGCTTGAGGAGTGGGTATCTTGCCGAACTTCTTCTCGTAATCCTCGACATGCCTCATAAGGAGCAGCGCGAGCGCTTTGGCTTGATTCGGGGACATGACTATCTCGATGATGAACTCCCTGACGAGCGTCGGAGGTCTCCTCCCCGCTAAGACCTCTTCATCTGGCTCGAAGCTGTCTCTGAAGAACTGTATGTGGAAGTCGAAGGGAGTGTGGCCTATAGAGGCCCCCGAGGCATACACTTGCTTGTAGTCACCGGCCTTCGAGACCACGATCCTCGGCTCGGACATGCTCGTCCAGAGAAAGCCCGGCTAGAGGCCTTATATTTTAATCGGCCCGATGCCTCCCGACAGGACCCCAAAAGGCCTCTCCCGTAGACGGTCCGCCCGTAAAAGTCGAAGACGAACTTGTGTGCCCCTCTTAGGTTGAATTCCGCTATGGTCGTAGACGAGCTTCGCGCCATCGCCACCGCATTCTACGGCCATGTTCGTGTCCCTTTTAGCTCGTAGTGGGCATTCGCTACTAAAGTCCGCCCTGTCCTTAATTAGCCAACGCCACTCGCCAGGCCCACGCATCATCGAATTAGAGGGGGGTGCAGTGTCGCCAAAGCGCACGTCGACGTCCCCCCTCGATTGGAGAGATCATATAGCAGCGTCTAACTCCATGCCCTCCTCTCTTCGGTGCTTCCACGTTTATCGTTGAGAGGGCGTTGAACTTCATAGTCCATAGAACTCCTCAGCAACGAGTCTATTGAACGTCATCACCAACTAGAATGTTGAGGAGCGTGATGTCAGCCTTAAAATTGATGCAACTGATTAAAACTACGCTATCGAATGGTTGATGTCCGCCAGAGCCCTGACCCACGACCCTTTAGCGCAGCGCTAGGTCGGAGCAGGAGAGCGGGCCTTATCCTCAACGATCCTCGTCGTTGACAGCGCTGAGCCACCTGGCTATGGCTTCATCGAGTCGGGGGTACTTCCTCCTCCTAGCCCTGCTTAGCGGGAGGCCTCCTACGATGCTCATGGCTTTCTCGGCCAGCTCATCCGCCTCCCCCTCTTCGTACGAGGACCAGCTCTTGTCGTGGACGTAGTTTTGAGGATCGACCCACGAGGGGTCGAAGTGACGCAGGTTGCTGGGCCTTACGCAAACGCACACCCTATCGTGATCTCTGTGAAGGCTCAAAGGGCACGTGAACATGCGCTGCCTGTCGATTTTGTTCTCGACCCTTATGTTGCACCCATCGGCCATAGCTATCTCATAAATCCTCGGCTCGACCTTCATCCTCACGTACTCCACTATTGCGTACGCGACATCGAGAGGCGTCCTACCTTTTAAGGACTTCCTGCTTATGGATCTCTCGTGCAAGTGCACGTGAGCTCCATCACCGCTCCACTTCACGAACACCGACTTCTCGATGCCCTCTTCCTTCAGGGCCTCGACGACCTCCATGCAGGCCTTAATGGTCGACCTCCAGTCCTCGAAGTCGTTGTCGACGTCCCACGTAGGCGTGTATAGGATCATGTTGCTCAACGACTTCGCATCGTCCATAGAAGACAGCTTGGAGTACACCGCCGCTGTAGCATAGACGCTCCTCAGCCCTCTCCTCCCCAGCCTTTGCATTAGTAGGAGCAGGTCGTGCGGCGAGTCTACGACTATTGGCTTCCCGTCCACGTACCTAATCATGATCCTATTTCCTCTGCTGTCTCTCTCGATGCAATGGACTCCTACCCACCTGCTCTTGACAAACCTCGCTATTTCTTCCAAGACCTCTTGCTTAGAGTAGTGCCCTTGTTCCAAGTCCTTCATAACCCCTCCCAAGCGAGAGATCTGACGCCTCATCTGGGGGCTGAGCTTCGTCGCAAGTATATGCGAGGGAGCTTCAGATATGCTCTCGGGGGCCCGAGGCGAGGCCCCTCAAGTACCGCTATTAGCGTCGCAAACGCTTTAGCTTAAAAGCTTCTAAGCAGCCCAAGACCCACGGAATCATCGCTAAGGCGATAGAGAGTTGGACGTGATCCGCTCCAGTAGCGGGCGCATCACGACAAACGTTAATTATCTCTCACAATAATTTTAATCACGTATGTCGACGGTGGCGGCGAAGATCGAGAGAGTCTCAACGGGGGTACCAAAGATAGATGAGATGCTAGCCGGCGGCATACCGAGGGGGTTCGCCGTAGCGGTCACGGGCGAGCCCGGGACTGGAAAGACCATATTCTGCATCCACTTCGTGGCTGAGGGGCTTAAGAGAGGGGAGAAGGGCATATTCGTGACCACTGAGGAGAGCCGTAGCTCCATAATAGTCCAAGCATCTCAGTTCGGCTTCGACTTCAAGAGAGGGGAGGAAGAAGGGAGGCTGGTGGTGATAGACGCGCTCATGCGTAGCGACAAAGCCCCTTGGACCCTTAGCTCCCTCAACCCCGAAGAGCTGGTCCAAAAGGTCATAGAGGCAAAGAAGTACGTAGGCTATGGACCAACGAGGCTGGTCATAGACTCGATGTCGGCCTTCTGGCTCGACGCCCCGGCCATGGCCAGGAGGCACAGCTACTTCATAAAGAGGGTCCTGAGCCAGTGGGACATGACCATATTGATGACGAGCCAGTACGCAGTAACGACGGCCGAGGCCTTCGGCTTCGGGGTCGAGCACGTAGCCGACGGCATAATCAGGTTTAGGAGGAGCGTCAGCGGCGGCGTTTTGAGGCGCTTCGTAATGGTGGAGAAGATGAGGTGGACCCCTCACGACAAGCGGATGTACGAGATCGACATAGTCGACGGAAAGGGAATCGTGGTCATAGGTCCCACATCACTTCGAAGAGAGGACGTCGCCCTCCCTCAAAGGGTGACGGAGAAGATAATTAAGGCGAAGGAGAGGAGCGAGAGGGAGCTCGGCCTGCAGGATTAAATGGGCCTGAGAACGACTTGCTCTCTAAAGCTCGTCGGCAATTCGCCGACTATGCTCAGCCTAAAGCCCGCACCCTTCAACAGCTTTGACAGCTTCTTCAGCTCCCTATAATCGCACTCCAGCCTGTTTCTGTCGACGTTTACGTAGACGTAGAGCCCCGGTGCGATCGATTTGATCCTCTTTAGGGCCTCCTCGAGGGGCGTGTCCTCTGGCGGCTCGATAACTCCCTTGACGAGCAGGGGGTCTCGGGTTATGACCTCGTGGGGCATCGCTATGTTCCTCGCCTTCCTCCTCAACCTATTCCTAAACTGCGCGGAGTCCTTGACGTACGCTGGGCAGAAGTGACCGTCGAGGCCAAGCCCCTCGAGGGACCTCAACAGCGTCATGGCGGCCTCCCAGCTTCCCTCGACAGCCGATACCGAACTCGCCTTCAGCCTAAAGCCCCTAACTTGGAGGGCTAGCGCATTGGACTCCGTCATCTCGAGCTCGTTTATTACCACGAAAGAGGCCCCCAGCTTTCGGGCCCTCTCAATGATCCTCCAAGCCCTCTCCTCAAAACCCGGTATGGCCGGGATCTCCAGCCCGACATTGAAGCCCATGTCAATCGCCAGCTTTAGCGGGGCCAGTTCGTCGGCTACTTCTAAGTTCGGGTGGAAGCGCAACTCATCAACGCCCACGTCGAGCAGCTTGCTCAAGGAGGGCTCGTCGACGTGGGGCTGAGTCGTCGTGTACAGGTGGACGTGGAGCCTCTCGGACAGGGCCCTCCTTAAGGCCTTTAAAGTCTCGACAACCCTGTCGACTCTCAAGATGGGGTCTCCGCCCGTCACCCCCACCCCCTTTGCGTCTATGGCCTTGGCCTCGCATACGACGTCCTCCAAGCTCTTGACGGGGACCTCGTCCGCGTAGACCACGTCCCTTCCCTTCCTCTCCTTTGACAGCGGGCAGTAGAAGCACGACCTGCTACACAGGCCGGTCGCGAAGTACACGAGCTTCATGCCGCTCATGCACAGCCTGCATCCTTCTGGTAGCTCCCCCACGTAGTAGGAGAGGTACTTGGTCGTCTTCAACCCATCACACCCAGCGCCTCGAGCAGTTCGCAAGCCCTGCAGACCTCTCTCGATGTAGGCTCGCCGCAGTACTTGCACGACCTCACCTGAACCTTTAAGCTAGCGCCCACAGCCGATAGCTTGTCAACGGCCCTGACTATCGCGTACTTGATGCCCGGGTGCCTACCCTCGATCTCGTTCAATATGATGCGTACCTCGTCCCTCATAGACTCCCTGACGTACGGGCACTCGACCTCGTAGAAGGGGTAGCCCTTGAAGTACGCGTAGAGAGTGGTCTCCCTCTCAGGTATGTAGCGAAGGGGCTTCACCCTCGACACGAAGCCGGGGAGCTCCTCAACGGGCTTGGGGCCTAGGCGTAGGAGCCTGAAGGCGTCGCCCCTCAGCAAGTTCATCAACGCCGTTTGGGCTTCGTCGTCTAAGTTGTGCCCGGTGGCGACCTTCGTGGCGCCGAGCTCCTTGGCCTTGATGTTTATCGCCCTCCTCCTAAGGATCCCGCAGAAGGTGCAGGCCTTCAGAGCTATCCCCTTCTTCTCGGCGATGGACTCTATCTCAGGCAGGGAGTAGCCGAAGAGGTCCTTGAAAGAGGTCGCCACGAGCTCTATGCCGAGCTCTTCACAGAGCTCCTTGCTCCTCTTCAAGCCGAAGTCCCTGTAGCCCGGAACTCCCTCGTCGACTATCAAGGCTGTCAAAGTCACGCCAGGGAAATCCCTCTCTATCTTTGTAATTATGGTCGCCAAGACCTGACTGTCCTTGCCACCCGAGATCGCTATCAATATGCGGTCCTTGGGGTCGAAGAGCCTGTACCTGTTTATCGTGGCCCTGACCCTCTGTTCCACGCTCTTCATAAAGCACTTGGCGCAGAATGCGTGGCCAGAGTGGACCGAGTAATAGACCGCCTTCGCGCTGCACTTGATGCACTGCATGCCCCTCCCCCTATGGCACCGGGAGCCCCACGTTGGCGATGAGGAGGAACAACGAGAAGGCGCCGAGCGCGTTCGTGATCAAATCAATTAATCTTTTGTTGCCCTTCAGGGGGCCCTCGAGGAGCGCCTTAACGAAGCCGGAGCCGTCTAAGAGCGGTAGGGGGAGCATGTTTATCATGGCTACGCTAAACGACAATATCGTGAGCCAGTAGAGCGTTGACGTCCAGTGCAGGTAAGCTTGTCCCCTAAGCCAAGGTATCGTGGAGGGGTGATAATCGGATATCCTGACCCCCAAGTAGGATCTTGAGCTGTTGTCCGGGTGAGGGGCAGTTCTAAGCCTGAGCGCGATCAACCCTCCGTCCCTCAGCACCCTCACGTCCACCTCGGCCCCCGGCGCCGTGGCGCTCAGGGCCTCATTCAAGTCGCTTATGTCGCGTATCTCGTGGCCGTCAATGGCCGTTATCACGTCCCAGCTCTTCAACACACCATAAGCCGGATAGCCCTCTTGGGTGTCGAGCACGAGAACCCCTTGAGGGCTCGAGGAGATGGTCAAGATCGAGAGAGCGATCGCCAACAAAAAGATCAAGAAGTTGGAGAAGGAGCCCGAGGCATAGGCCCTCATCTTCGATAACGGCCTGCTCTTTTTGAAGGCCTCCTCGTCGGCTTCGACGAACCCTCCGGGGATTATGGCAGCTAGGAAGAAGCCGAAGCTCTTAATCGGCACCCCCTCGCTGCCGAATGTTATGGCATGGAAGGCCTCGTGAACCGTCATAATTATGGTAGCGGCTATGACGAAGTACGGCAGCGCATCCCATCCGATAGTAACCCCCGGGACTATGATGTATAGGCTGGGCTGAGAAGGCCTTGTCATCCTAGCAATCAAGTTCACGACTAAGAAGTAGAAGGCGAAGACTGTCAGGCCCCCCGAGACGAGGACCCCCGTATTGGACACGATCTTCCAAGCCCTCGAGTTAGCGGAGCCCACTGCTTGGAGCTTCTCAGCTATCCTCTTCGACCTCGCGATTAGCAAGAAAGGCTTGAGGGAGAAGCCGTACCTCTTGAGGTTTAAGAGCCTATACGTCAGCGTGACGATAGCCCAGAGGCCTGAGAAGGCCGCGAGCCCTAGTAGCACCTGCTCCAACGAATCACGCTCCGATCTGAGCGGGACAGCGCTCGGCTAGGACTTAATTGTTGCGAGTGCTTTGGGCACGGCGGCCCCCCGACAATGGGCTCGGTCCGCCCGAGCCCTCGTCCAGCTCCTTTCTCAGCCCCGTTGACCCATGAACGACGCTGCCCGGCCTTAAGGCCGCTCCCTCCCGGGCCTAACCTGGTTCGGCCGGTAAGGGGGTTCGCGTCCCCCCTACGGGGGAGCTAGCCCCCTACAGCGCCTCCATGGGGCGGAGCTTCATAGTTTGGGGCTGGGGAGGCCTCGAGCTTTCCGAGCCGCTTGCCGGGGTTACTGCCCCCGCCATGCGGCCGTTTGCGGTCACAGGGGAGGCCGAGCCCCCCGGGCCTACCCGCCGTGCCCGGCTAATAATTGAGTGGGCCGAGCTATTAAGCTTAATCGATGGTGAGGGGCTAAGTCAAGTAGACCTCCAACGAGACCCTATCTCCATCCCTTAGGTTCAGCGCTTGGCGCAGGTTTACAGGGGCTATTACCTCGAGGGTGTCGCGTCCATAGTGAGTCCTCTCTATGAGCAGGACCGCCGCGTCTATGCCGTGCATCTTGGCCTTGAAGGCCTTTACAGACCCATAGGTCCTCTTCTCGTCGCTGAACCCTTTGATGAGTATCCCAGCTCTATGGCTCAGGACCTCTCTGAAGTACAGGTCCGAGGGATCCGTCAGCTTGAGGTTTAGCGTGCCGGGATAGGGGTCGAACCCCAGCTTCTCTATTATCTGCGTCCTATATCCGTCGAGGCTCACGTAGTAGGCCCCCTCGCCGAGGCCCGTGAAGACCTCGCCACTTATCACCACGCTCCTCAAGGCCTCGCTGAGCGAGGCGTGTAGAGTCGTGTAGACTGCCATGAGTTGTTGCGCCCCCTTCTCGGTTATCACTATCGTCTGACCCCTCCTACCAACGCTTCTCTTTATGTAGCCCCTGGCCTCGAGCTCCACCACCCTCCGCGACGCCGTCTGTTGCGAGGTCCTAAGCTCTTTGGCCAGCTCGAACGTGTTTATGAACACGCCCTTTCTCAAGGCCCCTAATTTCGCTAAGTGGAGCAAGGTGAACCAGAGGTTCGGATCTATAGCGGACAAGTCGAGGGCCCCGCCGTTCGCTAAGTCGACGTCACTTCGACACTCCAAGGCTCGCAGCCTCCTTATTGGCCTCCACGTGTGCTGAGTGGAGGGGGAGGGGGAGCTTTATCCCTCTCCTGGTGCAAGATCTCGTGAGGTCCAGAGAGGTCTCGAGACTGACCCTGTGACCCGCGCTTATGCAGATGGGCTTGAAGCGCTTGTCGCTCTTGTATAGGTACCCTATGACCTCCTCGCGTCCCTCGACGCAGTCGACGAGCTCCACGTAGCCGACATCCGTGAGGGGGCGCTTGGGCCTCCCGCACAAGACCCTCTGCGCGACGCCTATCGTGGGTATGTCCGCCACGACGCCCAAGTGAGAGGCTAAGCCGAATCTCCTCGGATGTGCTATCCCCTGCCCGTTGACGAACAAGATCGTCGGCCTAGCCCTCACTTTTGAGAGCGCTTCCATCAGTGGCCTCACTTCTCTAAAGGATAGGAATGTCGGGATGTAAGGGAAGGAGGATTTGACAATCGCCGTCTTCATCTCCAATAAGGAAAGGGAGGGGTATTCGTGAACCGTTACGCAACCGATGGCTAGGTCCCCTCTCCAAGCGACGTCGGCTCCTCCAACCGTCTTTATCGGCCTCTCGAAATCGTCGTAGACCCTCACCTTGAGAGCTAAGAGCCTTTGAGCGTACTCTGCTCGCTCGAGGGAGAAGTTACT
Source organism: Candidatus Nezhaarchaeales archaeon (assembly GCA_036786905.1). Classification (GTDB taxonomy): domain Archaea; phylum Thermoproteota; class Methanomethylicia; order Nezhaarchaeales; family WYZ-LMO8; genus WYZ-LMO8. The sequence continues at coordinate 20,218 of DAIQQE010000009.1, forward strand.
TGGAAGCGAGCGAGGCATAAGGCTCATCTCTCTGACACCCTAGCCCTGACGGCCAAGAAGACTGGTCCCCTCACGTCTATGACCTTCCTGTTCTCGTTTATGTACCTCCTAGCGACCTCGCCTATCTCTATGTTTATGTCGCTTGGCAACTTCGCGATCCTCACCCTGACATCGACATCGCCCGCACCTGCTAGACAAGTGGCCTCTATCCTCGCCGCTGCCAGCGCGGCGAAGGCATCTACGTACCTTATCCCGGTCTTAAATCCTTTCAGACGAGCCTCCTCGATTAAGGGGCTCGTTATCGACTGGACCTGCAACGGCGGTATCCCAATGACGTTCCCCTCGTAGACCACTATTTCATTGAAGGCCGCGGGGCCGGCCAGCTTAACCCCGGGGTCTCTCTCGTAGACATATACCTCCACGTGCTTCCCGAGGAGGCTTCCCTCGTAAACCTTGAACTCGCATGGGCTCGGGGCCTCGGCGTACCGCTCAAAGGCTTTGGCTATAGCCTCAGCGAGCTGCCATCCAGCCTGGGTCTCCGGCTTGTGCTGCAGGGATATCTGCTTGGCTATCTCATGATCTCCTAAAAGCCACCTGCCGTAAAACTGCGGGTAGACCAGCTCCCTGACGTCCTTGTAGCCGTAGATTACCATGGCGACCCTCTCGACGCCTATGCCAACGTTCAGAACCGGGTACTCTATCTCGTAGTTGGCCAGGGCCACCGGACTGTAAATGCCGTAATTGGCGACCTCGATCCAATCGCCGCCGAACTTCACGTAGAGCTCGTACTCCGTCCCCGGCGCGTAGTACTTCGCAGTAACGGGTTTCTTGACGGCTTTGAACTCCTTGAAGCCCAAGCTCTCGAGGACTGCTTGAGCTATTTCCTCACCATCGCTTGGCACGACGTCCTCGTCCACGACAACGCACGAAGCCGCTCTGTGGGTCCTGAGGTGGGTCTCGTCTTCGTATTGCTCCCTCCGAACCCTAACGTCGACGGAGAAGAGCTTTATCGGCTTGGGCCTCTTGTGTTGCAAGGCCGCCACTGTTAAGAACCAAGCGGTCGTCATGTGGGACCTCAGGGTCAGCCTCGTGGGCTCGGGCCTCAGATCCTTAAACTCCGGGAAGATGTCCCACAATATCCTCATCGCCACCGTGTCCTCAACGCCCAATGCCTTGCTCATTTCCTCTATCAAGTCGTCGCCCGCTATCTGCCCCTTCTTGTAGCCGTGCAACACTTGTTGGAGTTGCTGTACCTTGTCAGGGGTCAGGTCGGCGACGTACCTCTTCAGCATCTCGACTTTTTCCTTGCTCAACCCCACGTCTGGCCTAGGAAGGACGGCCAAGTAATAGCACCTGTCCAGTATCGCCAAGGCCTCGGGGCCGTACTGCTTCTTCACGTCCTCCTCTTCAACAATGAGCGGGTTCACGACCTCTTCAAAGCCCAGATTCAGAAAGGCCTGCCTTAGCCTCTGGCAAACCTCGTAGACTGGGTGGGGCTTGCCAATTCCGCAACCTAATATGTCCTTGGGCTTGAGCCTTTTAACCGGGATCAACTTTCCGTAATTTATCCATGCCTCTTCGAAATTCTTCTTGGACTCTTCTAAAATTTCCTTAACTGGCAGTTTGGCCATACGTCTTCGCTGCCCTAAGCTTTCGTCGGGGCCGCTACTTAAAGATATGTTGCCCGCCCCGCTAAGGAGTGGTAAAAGCAGACAACACCGTCTTAGCCGTGAGGGCTTGGACGATGAAGTCTTGGCTTCGGCTGGAGCGAACAAATAAGTAGAGATCTCGACGATGCAGATGACCGAAATCTCGGATCTCATCTGAAGCTCGGCATGACTTCTCTTCCAAACCTCTCTACGTCCTTTAGCGTGTGGTAGGGCATGAGTATTATGTAATCTAGCCTAGTATTCGCGAACGCTTCAAGCTTCTTTATACATTCATCAGGCGTGCCTATTATGGCTGCGCTCAGTATCCTTCTAACAACATCAGGGTCCGCCTCCCTTATGTGCCTCTTAAAGTTATGCTCGATTTCGGCCTTGGGCCTCCCAACGTGGAGCCTCGAAGTCATGGCATACTTCTTAGAGGGCCCCCACGTCTCCTCAAATCTCCTGATCTTTACGTCCACGCCCTCAGGTGAGTCCCCGTAGAAGAACCACACGTCGCCGTACTTAGCAGCTAGCTCCTGCATTCGAGGGCTCTCTCCGCCGATCCATAGAGGCGGGCGAGGCTTCTGAACAGGCTTTGGGTTCAATATGCAGTTTGATGCGGAGAAGAACTTGCCCTTAAAGCTAAATCCCTCAGGAGAGGTCAATGCCCTCTTGATTACCTCTAAATACTCGGCCAATACGTTATACCGCTCCTCTCCCTCTGGCCAATGGTAGCCATAGGCCTCAAACTCCCTTCTAAAGTTACAGGCCCCAATTCCGACGTTGAACCTCCCGCCCGAAAGGTCGTCTAATGTAGCTATCATTTTTGCGACAAGAGTTGGGCTTCTAAATGCAGGGCATAGGACCATGTGTCCGAGCCTGATGCTGTTAGTCAAGGCCGCGAGAGCTGAAAGCCAAACCCAAGACTCCGGACAATATTCACGTTCGTCTACCATGCGGTTCAACAGATGGTCTGGGATCCATATCGAATCGAATCCGAGCTCCTCGGCCTTTAAAGCCACTTTTTTCGCGTACTCGAATGAGGTCTCATCGGTTTTCGGCGATCCGAAGAGCCAACCGCCATAAACCGGGAGGGCGACTCCAAATCTTAACTTCAATTTTGTCTCACCCTCGGTTTGTTATTGCCAACCGAGTGACTATAAGCGATTCTGCTTGAAGTATGAATAAACCAATCGTCTTCATGGGCTGAGTCGGGCTTGGGACCTCCTAGAAGTCTAGCCTCTCCTTCGTGTTGAAATGCGTCGTAGTGGAAGGAATATCAGAGATGGCGGGCCCGGCGGGATTTGAACCCGCGACCACCCGGTTAAGAGCCGGGCGCTCTACCGTGCTGAGCTACGGGCCCATGCTTAGGCTCTGTAGGTCTCTTTTAAAAGGTTTATTCTCAACGCCCTCCTCCACCAACTCGCGAGGCTTGGCCTAATCTTCTCAAGCGCTTCCTTCAACGCACCCTTAGAGGGCCAGACACGTTCGCCACATGTCCATTAACGGCAGACGCTGGGGCTCTACGCGATCCGTGAGGGCTGAGCCATCGCGCGAGCATGCTCTGTCGTCAATAGCCGAGGTGGCCGAGGATGGCGCGTCTTAAAGCCCTCACCTGCCATGCCGATCCGTTGAGATGGGCCAAAGCCGTTTGAGGGATCACGGTCCGGCCGCGATGGTAGCCCCTCGCAGAGCCAACACAGGCCTTGGGCCTTGAGGTCTTGCGGTCGTCTCATGCTTGGGGCGTGCGAGCCTCCCAGCACGCGCGAGTGGACACGCTTTAGTAGTTGGCACATAGCTTCATAGATTTGTAAGGGGCTAGTTGAGGCTGAGGAGTTGTGCTGCCGCTCCGAGAGAGGCTGACAAGCAAGCCATGGGGCTACGAGGAGGTCTTGATTGAAACTGAGAAGTACGTCGTCTTGAGGATGTTCATAAGAAAGGGGGAGGAGACCTCGTTGCACAAGCACGTCGAGAGAGACGAGCATTTCATAGTCGTGAGTGGTAGCGGCTTATTGGTCCGCAGTGGCGTCAGCATCCCGGTAAGAGAATGGGACGTCGTCAGCGTGAGGAGCGGGGAGCTACACAAATGGGTGGCACTCGAGGACCTCGAGGTAATAGAGGTAACGACGCACCCACTAAGCGACCTCGTGAGGGTAGAGGACAAGTACGGCAGGGCGATTCAAAGTAGAGCTTTTAGTGAAAGCAGCGACGCCCGGCCGAGATCTGAGCTCAGGTTGCGGCTCGATGAAGCGAATTCATGAGGCCAATAACGTGCTCTTCATGTGACCAATACGATGTGAGTGACGAGAGGGCCTAACAGCCATTCTATATTTTCGTCTACCTAGGTACCTTCATGTGGCCTTAGAGAGGTCCCGTATTTTCCTTAAGGAAAATCCCTGAGGTGGCCTTAGGGATTTCCTGTTTTGCGTTTTTGCTAAACTGAGGTGCTTACTCTTTTTCCATTTAACCTTCTCGAGCTGTTCGCGAATCTTAACCTTGTAAATTGATGAGCCTCTCCTTGCTACTTTTAACCTCTATCCATCCTCCATGCCACGAAATCCTTAGCCTGTAGAGTTCATTAAGCCGTAGATGACAAGAGCTATGCCAAGCATCGTTACTAGGACGGCCCTGTCCTCGCAGTCCTCTCCCGCTCAGGGTCTCGAGAAGCGGCTTCGCCTCCTCCCCGACGTCGTAGACGTAGGGCACACGGATGGCTATGTAGTAGTTGACCGCGTACACCTTCCTTAGGTCCTCTGGGGCGAAGACCTCGACCTCCTCGTATATCTCCTAGGAGTCCACCCTCACGACCTCTTCGACCGTCACCTTCTCAACTTTAGGCGGCTCCCTGCCGATGAGCCTCTGATACCCCTCCAGAGTTAGACGCCTGACGGCCGACTCAAGAAGCCTCGCGGAGATTCTCTTCGCCCCGTTCTTGACCTTATTCATAAAGCCAGGCGAGGTCCCTAAATCGCTTGAGGGGACGCCCTTCTCCCGTCACACGTGCATCACGATCCTGTACTTGTCGTCCTTGCTTAAGGACTCCAGGTCCAACGGCTTAGGGTCGACCAATTACAGGCCCCCGTTAGACTCACGGTTAGATTTGATGGTCTGATACTTATGAGGCCTGCGAGTCAATGTGATACGACCTCACCATCACGCCCCTCATCAACTGATGGAAACTGATGGCTAGCGC
>DAIQQE010000238.1:0-1099 GCA_036786905.1 Candidatus Nezhaarchaeales archaeon
CTTCTCGAGCGACGCGCGTCTCGATAGACCTCCTCTCAAAATTGCCTTCGCCCCATGCACAAGACCCCTTCTCCGCATCCGCCCTACATTTTAGCAGCTTCGCTTTCTACATGCTTGAGAGCAAGGGGATGTCGCTCAATCTGAAATGAGGGTGCAAGCGAGTGACGAGATGGGGCGATGGTGGGGGCAACACGTGGCCATAGTGAAAACGCCAGTCGATAGCCTAAAGGTATGCTGGTCTGACAGCTGATGAACCTCTTCACAAAATAAACGCCGAGGAAGGATCACGATTGTGCTGACGACGACCGACCTCTACGAGAGGTTACCGACTAATAAAGATTTTGAGTTGAAGGATGGGCACATCATCAAGCACTGGAGGGCCCCATTTCACCATAGGGTTTTAGTCGCAGACACTTGTAGCTTTCGAAATTAGCAAAGGGCTCGGAGGTTGAGAAACTACATGGCCCTCTCTTCCTTTCGAGGTTTCATGATCTATTTGGAGAAGAGAGGATTATTGTCCAAGGTAGGCGGCTAATTGACAAGGCTGGGTTGCTCGTCTGGGCTCTCCTCGACTCCATTCCGAGAACTGTCTTAAGGACCCCGCCCTTCCTGAGGCCTTTTCTCGAAGTCCTTAAAGATCGCTTGGCCGAGAAGATCATGATCGACGTGAATGGAGCACGTTTTCGTTGCGTGGACTCTGAGAGCATATTCATACTCCAGCCAGAGTTCGAGGCATGGATGTGGAAGTGCTTGAAAGTGCCGAAGGGAGGCGTCTTCATTGATGTAGGGGCCCATATCGGTAAGTACGCTATCTTAATCGCCAAAGCTGTAGGCGATGACGGCTTAGTGGTAGCAATAGAGCCCCATCCTGACAATTATAAGCGATTGGTCGAGAACGCGAGATTAAACGGCCTAAGAAACGTGGTAACGTTGAGCATAGCCGCTTACAGCAGGGAGCAAAAGATGAAGCTCTTCGTCGGGGACACCCACGGCCATCACAGCTTGGTGAAGAGCTTCGGAAGAGGCTTCGTGTTTTGTCAGGCTAGGCCCTTGGACGATGTGCTCGAAGAACTAAGAATCACAAGGGTCGATTACGTAA
>DAIQQE010000071.1:0-6357 GCA_036786905.1 Candidatus Nezhaarchaeales archaeon
CGCGCTCGATAAAATAAAATACGAGGCGAAAGCGATTAAGAGGATGAGCTGGCAGGCTATGGTCTCGAGGGCGCGGGACTGGATCAGGCAGGCCAAGAGGAACTTGGCATCAGCAATGGCCAATTACCGAGAGGGCCTATACGAGGAAGCTTGCTTCGAGTCGCACCAAGCAGCAGAGAAGGCCGTCAAGGGACTCCTGAACCACTTTCGCAAGGAGAGGAGAGGTCACTCGATAACCTTCTTGCTCTCAGAGGTCGAGATGGAGGTCCCGAGCGAGGTCAAGGAGTGCGCATCCTTCTTGGACAAGCACTACATCCCGTCTAGGTACCCCGACGTCTTCGACGAAGGGGCCCCCATGGACTACTACACAAAGAGGGATGCAGAGGACTGCATCAGGTGCGCTGAGAAGGTATTGAGGTGGGTCGAGGACGTTGTCGGAGGAGCTGAGGGAGCTGGCTGAGAGGCTGAGGGACTACGGAGTTAGGCTGATAGTGCTCTTCGGGTCGAGGGCTAGAGGCGACTACACTGAGGACAGCGACGTGGACGTGTTGGTGGTAGCCGACGGGCTCCCGAAGGACCCGAGGGAGGCGTACGCCGTCGTGGCCAGGCTCGCGGGCCCGAGGGTCGCGCCCACGTGCTTCAACACGGAGTCCTTCGTGAGGAAGTTGGAGGGCGAGAGCACCATGATCATGGAGGTGCTGGAGGACGGGAAGGTGGTGTACGCCGACGAGGGGTTCCTCGAAGAGGTCATGGCGAAGTACCGAGAGACCAGGAGGAGGTGGACGAGGAGCGGCAAGACGTGGAAGAGGGTTGAGTGAGGTCGGCGAGGCGCAAGACCATGGAGTCGAAGGCGTAGCCGCCGCTAAACCTCGCTCTTCAGCTCCTCAAACGCCATCCTGGCCCTTAGCTCTTTTAACTCTGTTATGAGGCCGAGCAGGTAATCGCTCCAGTCACGGTCCCTTTCTCTTTCTCTAGCATCTCCTTAACATCCTTCGAAATCGATGTAGTTGCATTTTTCAACTATATCATCAAAACCCAGACCATTTTAATAATTGCCACTCCCTTTATAGTGCTTGCAACCAGTAGCTCTATGCCGTTGAGCTCAAGGAAAATCGGCGACTCGTGCACGAGGAGTGAGTGGCAAAGCGTTATTAAGCATTTGAGAGATCTACAAGTTCGGTGGGGCTCTTGCCAGAACCCTCAAAAGTCGACGCGAAGCTCAAGGAGTGGCTCGAGTACTTCAAAGAAGTCAAGGAGGTCAGGAGAAAGTACGCCAATTGGGACTTCATAAGGTCCCAGCCCCCGAAGATAAGAATAGCGCTAGAGTACTACGTGGAGACAGGCGACATGTTCAACGCCGCCAAGCTGGCCGGGATGACGATGGAGGAGTTCAACGAGCTGAGGATTAAAGCGGGGATCCCGAGCATTGGCTGACGCCATAGCCGACACCTCGTTCATAATAGACTGGGTCAGGTACTCGAAGAGCGAGCTACTTTTCAAGGTCTTCGACGTAGTCTACATACCTGAGAGCGTCCTGGCGGAGATCAGGAGCGAGAGCTCACTCCTATGGATCTCCAAGGGCTTAGAAGAGGGGAGGCTGGCAATACTCCCCGACTTGCCCGACGTCTCTAGAGAGGCCCTAAACCTCGTCGCTAGGAGCAGGAGGTTCCCGGTGAGGCCCGTGGACTACCCGGAGGCGTTTTGCATGGTGGTTGGCAAGAGGCTCGGCTTGGCGGTCTTGACCGAGAACGGAGGGGCCGTGGCCTTGAGGGACTACGACCCAGATTACTCCGACGTCGAGGTCTGGAGGGGCATCGACGTCCTCTACGCGTTGTGGAGGTCGGGCCACGTAAACAGCTTCAAGGACGAGCTGGAGCTCTACCAGCAAGAGACCAAGCGGACATACTCCGAGCGGGACCTGGCCAAGTACGGTGAAGTGCATGAAGATCGATGAGGACAAGCTAAGGGATTGGATTGAGCGATTCAGAGAGGCGAGAGAAATCAGGAGGAGGTACGCCAATTGGGACTTCATAAGGTCCCAGCCCCCGAAGATAAGAATAGCGCTAGAGTACTACGTGGAGACAGGGGACTTCCGGACGGCCGCCAAGATGGCCGATATGGCCGTCGACGAGTTCGTGAACATGGCCAAGGATCGAGCCAACATACCCTCAACTGATTAGACGAAGGGGCCGGCGGGTGAATTGAGGCCTCATCGTAGCGATCAGGCAATCGCGGCCTAGAGAACGGCGGAGGAATTCGATGGGCTTGCTGCGGTCATGCTTATATGAGCTCCTCGCCTTTTAGAGCTAGGAGTTAAAAATGGGCCACCTTTAGGTCGAGGCGAAGATAGCGAATCCCTCACGGGCCAAGAAGTCAAGGTAGTGGCCCTCGTCGACACGGGCGCGACGTTCACGGCCGTGCCCTCGTGGATCCATGAGAAGCTGGACCTCAAGGTGGTCGGCAAGAAGAGGGTGGAGACGGCTAGGGGTTACGCCGACCTCGACGAGGGCTTCGCGCTGGTGGGGGTCGAAGGCAAGCGGGGATGACCTCAGTCCTCATATCGAAGGAGCTCAAGGACGTTTTGATTGGCGTCTTGACTCTAGATGCCCTGGGCCTGACGGTAGACCCGACGACCAGTAAGCTCAAGGAGACCAGGATATTGCTGTTGTAACCTGTGAGCTCTTCTTGAAGCAGTAGACGACGTGCAGGGCTCTGAGGCGACTTTTGTGGCTTCTAAGGGAGGCCCTCCCTTCATGTCACCTCCGTGTCCCTTCAACCGATTGTCCACGACCTTGACGGTCCACGGGACGGTCGTGGGATCCCCTCCCGAAACACTACGTTGATTGACCAGATTGCCGGTCGCTCACCAGCGATACCCCTTTGGAGGGAGCGCGAGTTGGCCTAGAGCGCCAGTGGCGTTCCTCGATAAATGCCCGCTTATCGGGAGGTTCATCAACAGGGCCTCGGTGGGCCTCAACTTCTTAGAGACGGGGTCGGGCGCCAGCCCTAATTGCTCCATGGTCACGCTGCCGAGGAGGAAGACGCTTTCGTCGCCGAACACGACGGGCGTCGCGCTGGCCTTGTAGCCCTCGATCTCAATGCCTACTTCGCCCAGAGCCCTCTCAATGACCTTGCCATTCGCCAGCCTCAGCCTGACCGTCCTGAGGGGCTCCACCTCAAGCCCCTTGAGAACCGCGGCCGGCATGACAGTGTACGTGGCGCCAGTATCGACTAGGAGCTCGACCCGCGCTCTCGTTTCCGGCCTCCTCGGGTTCCAAACCTCCGCTTCGACCTTGAAAGTCCCCATCGGCCTCCTCGCCCGATCCATGTCTGAACGAGGCTAAGCGACTAATAAACTCAGCAATCAAATTCCTTGACAACGGCCTAGCAGAGCCTTATTAAGGCTAGCGGCTAAGTGTTCGCAGGAGTCGAGCGGTGCGCGGTCCAGCAACTCTCCGAGGCTATCGCGTAGGCCTAGAGCACCTCTCCGAGCCCTACAGGAGCGTCGTGAGCAAGCTCCTCGAGGGCCTATTAGTCACTTGGGGCGAGAGGCTGGTGTCACTCGTAGTCTTCGGCTCCGTCGCTCGCGGCGAGGCGAGGATGGACAGCGACGTCGACTTGTTGGTGGTGGGCGCCGACCTCCCGAGGCAGAGGTTCAAGAGGCAGGAGCTCTTCGAGCTGGCCGAGCGATTCGCGGAGCCCTTGATCGAGGACCTCTGCTCGAGGGGCTCAACCTAGATCTCTCCCCTATAATCTTGGACGTCGAAGAGGCGAGGAGGCACTGGCCGATATACTTGGACATGGTGGTGGACGCGGTCATAGTATACGACAAGGAAGGCTTCTTCGAGGGAGTGCTTGAGGGGCTGGTCGAGAGGCTCGAGGCACTGGGGGCCGAGAGGAGGAGGCTGGGCAGGCTCTGGTACTGGGTTCTGAAGAGAGACTACAGGCTCGGCGAGGTCATCGAGGCATGAACAACGTAGCCATGGCCAAGGCCTACATAGTCCAAGCCATCGAAAGGATAAGGCATAGCGAGGAGGCTATGGAGCGGGGCAATTACCCCTACGTCGTCGGGCAGTGCCAAGAGGCCGTCGAGTTGCTCCTCAAAGACGAGGAGTCGGGTCTACCGCCGAGTGAGCTCTACGACAAGGAAGACGCCGAGGAGGCATTGAGATGGGCTAACCACGTACTTCAAGTGACCTCCAAGCTCTTTGAAGAGCTCGTGGGCTCTGAGGTCCGGTAAGCCCTCAAGTCCTTTAAGGGGCTGGAGCTCATGCGAGCCCCTCGCAGAGACTAGGTCGCCGACCATCTGCTAGGACCTCTATCGCGCTTAGAGGCCGATGGGTTCGGGTTCTATTCGCGGCGTCCTGTGCAGGTCAGGGCTCGTTCTGCAAGCCTCTTACCCAGCGTTCTGCAAGCCCTCAGGACGTCCTCTGTTGGAGACGCTCTAGCCGCTATTAGGGGTTCTACTATCGCGTGGCCTCGAGAGGTTAAGGCCTCGGCTATTGTCTTGTGTACCATGCTGCCCCAAGCGTACGCCGTGAAGACGCCTACGCTGCGTCGCCTTATCTTCTTGGCGGCGAGGGCGTCGATGAAGAACTTGACGTGGGGGTGCGCGTCGCCATCGTACGTCGAAGAGCCCACGGCTATCGAGGGGGCATCGATTACCTCCTTGAGGGCGTAGCTCAAGTGGGTCCTCGAGAGGTCCAGTAGGACCGGCCTAGCCCCTCCGTCCTCGGCGCCCCTAGCGACCTCCGAGGCCATCCTCTTTACGTTGCCGTACATGGAGCTGTAGGCTATCACCACCTTAGGTTCGAAGACCGGCTTGCTCCACTTGGCGTACAGCTCCACGATCTTGGCGACGTCCCTCCTGTACACAGGGCCGTGGCTCGGGGCTAGGACCCTCACCTCGAGGTTCAGGCACTTGATCTTGTCTATGGCCTTCAAGACGTGTTCCGCTACGGGGGCGACTATGTTGGAGAAGTACCTCTTCGCCTCGTCTAGGTACAGGTCTAGGTCGACCTCGTCGTCAAACAGCTTGCCCTTCAAGGCCCCGAAGGAGCCGAATGCGTCGCAGCTGAAGAGAACCCCGCCTTCGACGAGGTAGGTGGCCATGGTCTCGGGCCAGTGCAACCAAGGGACTTGGACGAACCTCAGGGTCTTGCCTCCGAGGCCTATGGAGTCCCCGTCCTTGACGGCCATACAGCCCTTGCTCGCTCCGTAGAAGCTCGCGGCAATGTTGACGGCCATGGGGGTCCCGACCACGACGGCGTCGGGGTACTCCTCCAAGACCTTGGACAAGGAGCCGCTGTGGTCTTGCTCCAAGTGGTTTAAGACGACGTAGTCGACCCTCCTGCCGCCGATGGCCTCGGCTATGTTCTGTAACAACTGGTTAGAGAACCTAGCGTCGACGGTGTCTATCAAGGCGACCTTATCGTCGCCCACGACCAAGTAGCTGTTGTAGGAAACTCCATGGGGCAGGGGCCAGATGGACTCGAAGATGTCGAGCTCTAGGTCGTCGACGCCGACGTAAAACACCCCGTCGATTACTCGCCTGACCGCCAAGTCGAGCACCAACTTAGTCTTGAGCGGGGCCATATTAAAGTATCTGCCCTCGAAGATAGATCGAGAAGAGGGCTGGGCCTTCCCATTGACTTGTCATGGTGTAGCCGCCAGCATCCGAGCTCATAATGAAAGTCAAGCCCGACGTGGTCATAATGAGCAGGGGATATTGCGAGTTCTACAACCCCGACATGGTCGGTCGAACGATAATCTCGCCAACTGTCATACCGGTGGGGATAATGACTTCTTTGCTTGGCGTCCCGCTATTGGTCTATTGTTAATAAGGAGTGGTAGGCATGGTTATAGAGATTGAAGTGAGGGGCTTGAAGGTGCGTTACAGAAGCGTGAGGGCACTTGACGGCGTTTACGTAGACGTGAGGAGTGGCGAGATCCTCTCGGTGATAGGGCCTAACGGAGCTGGCAAGAGCACCCTCTTGAAGGTGATCAATGGGGTCCTGAGGCCCTACATGGGGACAGTCCTGATAGACAAGAGCTCGATCGACGAGTTGCGGCCGAGAGAGCTGGCCAAGAAGGTGGGGTACGTGCCCCAGAGACTGCGAGCCATTGGGATGTTGACGGTCTACGACTTCGTGATGACTGGTAGGAGGCCCCACGTGAGCTTCATGCCAACGAAAGAGGACGAGGACAAAGTGCTTGAAGCACTGAAGATCGTAGGGCTTTCGAGCCTCGCCGAGAGGGCTTTGGAGGAGCTAAGCGGGGGGAGCTCCAGAGGGCCTTGATAGCGAGGGCCCTAGCAGGGGAGCCCGAGGTCATGCTATTAGACGAGCCCAAGAGCAA
>DAIQQE010000239.1:0-1076 GCA_036786905.1 Candidatus Nezhaarchaeales archaeon
CTCTCCATGACTGCGAAGTCTTCGACATTGACGGCGACGTCGTAGATCCTGCAAAAGCCCTTAGACTTCAGGGACTCATAGTCCTCCACGTCACTTAGCTTAAGCCTGTAGTGTTTGCCCCCAAAGGCCATGAGCAGGTCGTGGGTAACGTTGGCCCCTGTCGACACGATGACGTTGAACAACTTCCTATTCAAGGCCTCGCGCAATAGCCCTCTTAAACCAGCGGGCACGAGGGCCCCCGCAATGGTGATAACCCTCAAATCGCATTGCGTTGTAATCTTCTCTAATATGTCGAGGGCCTTCCCGAGCCTCCTCGCATTAAAGGCCGTTTTGGCCATGCCCTTAAGAAGGGCCTTGACGTTCGTCTCTAGCTCTAGGTCCTCAACAACACCCTCGACCCCTCTCACTTCACCAACACCCATGCGGCCTTGAATTTTGAGTCCTAGCTTCTACGTAGCATATTAGTGTTCGCGCCCCTCAGGAAAAGGTTATTTTCTGCTCCGCTGGTACTAGTTAGGCGATGACGAATACTAATCCATGTGATGGGATGATCTGACCATCTCACGCCGAGCCCAAACTTGCTTCAATAGTTGTTGCAGGAACTTATGTGTTGTTAAGCATTCTTCTGAGTACAAAGTAAAGGACCGGCATCTTAAAACTTGAACTAGAAGGTCGCAGACTATTATCAGCTACTCACTACATCGATCTCAGCCTCTTCGCAAACTCTCTTCAATATGTTGTTTATCTGATGAAGTTTGGGCATGGCATTTATGTCATCAGCATAGACCATGAATGTGAGGAAAACGACATACTTCTCTCTACTAATGTCTATGTTCAAGCCTCCTCTCGTAGCCTTTAATCTCTCTTCTAACACCCTCACTTCTTCGCTCTCGACGACCTTTAAAGCGGCCCTCTTCAACCTCTTGAGAGCCTCCTTGGCCGCCTTTACGTCCTCGAAGTTTAATGTCGAGGTAGCGTCTAGGTAGAGGCCGTCGTGTTGTATCTGTAGGGTAAAATAATCGACCATAGAGTTTGGACGATCCCTTCCGACGAACTCGAAGTAAACGCCTTTATAA
>DAIQQE010000240.1:0-1076 GCA_036786905.1 Candidatus Nezhaarchaeales archaeon
TAATGAGGGATAACGCAATTGTATTACGTAAGTGAGGGTCGTGAAGGTCGTTATAGATAGCAATGCGAATGATGCGAAGACTAGGATGTTTGGGGCAGGGTTTGTAGATGAAAACTTCGTAAACGCGAAAAACGTCTTTATAACGAAGCCCAACGTCATGGACGAGGCAATTTGTAGTACTTTATGTTTCAACTTCTCCACAGCGATGGCTTCTCTTAGCCTTTTAGCATTGAGGTAGAGCGAAAAACTCAAATCATGTAAAGAGGTCATCAAATTCCTAAGAGAGGTTTCGTCGATTGAGCCGAGCTTTTCCAACAACGAGAAAATCAGCTTCGTTAAAGGGGATGAGAACTCCGTCGCGTCTGAAAAGCTCCTTTTCTCAGTCTTCAGGATCTTTTTACAAAGTAAGTCTATTACCACTCTTCTCATCTTGAGATGTGCCTCAGATCCTTTACAAGGCATTTTGTAGACAGCTTCCAATAGAGATGGCAAATTCCTTTGACGGCCTAAGGACTTTATGGCCTTTGCTACGAATAAGCAGAGAACCTCGTAGTCAGTAAAGCGGCCGGTTAGTTCCGTAACCACCTCAATGCAACTCTTCATGACTATGTAAACGAAATAGGTTATTGCAAGAGAACAAGAAAGAGAGAGGAGGAAGTTTGAAGTAATTGAGAGGAAGAAGAGGAAGAAGCTTGAGACAAACACCAATGTCAAAGAGACGGCCTTACTGATAGAGGACAAAACCATCACCTAGACAAGTATCGAGAAATAACGCTTCAAGACTACGACTATTAGTTGCAAGACGATACCGTAGAATAATGACGTCATGATTGGGAATATTTCGAAGAGCTCTCTATGGTGGAAGAGTGCCGATATTATTAAAATTACGGGAGCTATAGTAGTGCTGGCAAGCACCAATGTGATGATGTTTCTGATGTTTGTCGTGAATAGCTTTCTCCGTAGATCTCTTATAACCTCTTGGAACAGGAGTTCGTTGATCTTCTGCTCATCTCGGGTAAGGAAATCGGAAATGTCTGTGAGGAAGAGGGACTCGAATGCTCCCGTCGTCTCAACTC
>DAIQQE010000241.1:0-1069 GCA_036786905.1 Candidatus Nezhaarchaeales archaeon
ACATAGTCCGCCAACTGAAGGTAGCAGTTCGGGACGGCAAAGCGATGCGGGAAATCGGGCTTTTAGACCCAAGAGAGTGCTTGGCTTACAGGATACTAGTGAAGTTCGTGGAGAGAATAGCCGACCACTCCACCAAGATAGCTGAGGTTGCAAAATCTTTGAAGAGCAAACTCGATGAATCGACGTTACATGGTGTGCTCGAGATGGGCTACTTCGCAAAATCAGTCTTCGAGGCCTCAATAGAGGCCTTCTTTAAGAAGGACTATCAACTGGCAGAAGAAGTGATATCGAAAGTTAAGAAGGCTATAGCGAAGGAAACGAACTTGATTAAGGACATGGTTCAAAAAGCCGGAGAGTCATCAGTGGACATAGCACTAATTCTAGAAAGCTTGAAGAGAATCGGCGACTACTCGAGCGATATAGCCGAAATAGTCTTGAACTTGAACGTGGAGCGAATATTAGGAGGCTAAATTGCTTAGTGGCGTCTCGCGTCGTTTATTGGCTCTTGTCCTGAGGACCCGAGGATGCTAAAATTCGATGGGCTACTTGATACCATAGCTTATCTCTGTTCAAATTTAAAAGGACAAGCTGACTTTGTCTGACCACTTTTCAAGCTGTTCCTATAGTCACATTTATTAGACAAGATGGCTAAGTCTTAAGCAAGGCAATCAGTAAAGCTTTAGCACGAAGATGGTTCGGGGGTTGCGACTTTCTTGAAGGAGGGTGCCGTTGAGGTAAAGCTTTTCCTGCCAAAGGAGGCCTACGAGTGGTTCATGATAGTGGCAAAGAAGGATGGTGTGGACGTCGAAAAGGTCCTAGAGGACGTGTTACTAGAGCTCTACTCGTTCAAAAACGACTTGAGGAGCGTTAAGAGGTTCTACGACGTCCATGGGCCGCTTGAGGGTTCAACAAGTTTGGGATGTGCATTAAACTACACCTTGAACTTGGGCTCAACGATCCATCGCATAGCCGAGCATCTGTTAAATGACTTAGAAGGCGGCAAGGACTATGTCCTCAACGACGTCAAGCTCGTACAAGACAGACCCGGAGCTTATAAAGGCGTTTACTT
>DAIQQE010000072.1:0-6315 GCA_036786905.1 Candidatus Nezhaarchaeales archaeon
ACCGTGGGGGATATGCCCTCAATCGAGGTAGTGGAGATGGGCGGGCCCACTCTGTCCCTCTTCTCCCTCTCCTCGGGGGTGAAGGCCCTCCACTCAGGGCCTTGATCTATCAGCCTCTCGTCTATGACCAAGCCACAATTCATGCAGGTGAGCTCTCCGCGATCGTAACTCTTAATGATATTCATGCTACCGCACTCGGGACATCGCTCAACGTTCTTAACTTCCACGTCAACGGCCTTCGTGCTCATGTACATCACCTCGCAGATGACCCGGTTTTAAGGTTGAATCACCTCCTAACTAAATCGCGTGCCAGACCTACATCCCCTTACATACAAAAGGGTCTGGTAAGGGGAACTACCATTTATAGAGGCTATATAAACTTTTCTCTGTAAGTGAGAGGTAAAAGGGACGTTTATAAACTTTTCCTAAAGAGCCAACACGATGACACTTGGCGATAGGACGGCTAATGGCCCGCTTAAAAGGCGTAAGGTCATCGAATGAGGCGACGTGAGGCATTAAAGGTTTTAAAGGCCTGAGCCCC
This sequence comes from Candidatus Nezhaarchaeales archaeon, assembly GCA_036786905.1. Lineage (GTDB taxonomy): Archaea > Thermoproteota > Methanomethylicia > Nezhaarchaeales > WYZ-LMO8 > WYZ-LMO8. Next base: position 542 of record DAIQQE010000072.1, read on the forward strand.
CTTAAGAAAGGGGGCCCGTAGCGCAGCCCGGATAGCGCGGCGACAACCACAAAGGTTGCCGCAAGCCTCCTAAGCCGTGGGTCGGGGGTTCAAATCCCCCCGGGCCCGCTACATGTGTCACCCGGTGAAGAACGCCGCCGCACTATGAGAATCGAGTACATGGAGGCCTCTGGTACGGGTACGGGAGCAGACAAACGTGTCCCGGCCGAGGAGGTATCCCACAGTCGAGATGACCTGTCCTCTAAGCGAGAAAGATTCGAAGAAGTTGAACCATGCGAAGCCACTAAACGGCGACCCCGCCGTTGAGCGTGTGACCACAATCGTCGAGCACCATGTTATCCCTCTCAATCGCGATCGTGGCGTCGGCATCGCGTGTAAGCTTGTAGACCACGAGGTCTTCAGACGAAGTGTGCTTCGTGACCGAGGACATGCCCGCGTGACCGTATGGTTATAACGTGTCCCCCCATGAGGTCGAGGTTGTAATGGTCGAGGAGCATACCGCCTATTTGCATTCCGCCGTCTAGGAGGTCTGTGACGCTGGCGCCGTATTCGTCGAAGACCGACGATCCAAAGGGGTACTCCTCCAGAAGTTGACGATACCCCGCTCAACCCTGCAGACTTTACTTGGGCGAAGAAGTTGAACCATGCGAGGAGGCGCTCACCCGTAACGTCGATGTTCTTGAGGTCCTGCGAGGTCGTAAACGAACAATACGTAGCCCAGTGCTTCGAGTATATTTTTGGCTAATGGCGAGCTCAGGAACCTTTTGCCTATCACGAGCGATGTCGGGGGCAGCTCGCTACTTCGGCCGAAAAAACTTATAAGCTCTTCCCCCGAAGATGTAGGCCTCAGGTCGGTGTCGAAGGTTGGAAAGAGAGCCCCTGGTCTATATAAACGGGGAGCTCGTGCCCAAGAGCCAAGCCAAGATCTCCGTCTTCGACCACGGCTTTCTCTACGGCGACGGGGTCTTCGAGAGCATCCTAGTGAACAATGGTGTGGCCTTCAAGTTGAAGGAGCACATCGACAGGTTATACGACTCCGCCAAGGTCTTATGTCTCGACATACCCATGAGCAAGGATGAGATGGTAAAAACCGTAGCAGACGTGGTCCGCGCCAACGGCTTCAAGGATGCCTATATAAGGCTCATAGTCACTAGGGGGGTCGGCGATCTGGGCCTAGATCCTAGGAAGTGCCAAAAGCCTACTATAATCATAATCGTTGACAAGATAAAGCTTTATGATGAAGGGGCCTTGAGCAAGGGGCTCACTGCGATAATCTCTTCGGTTAGAAGGGACCGCGTCGACGCGACGACTCATGAGGTTAAGTCGATGAACTACCTCAACAACATACTGGCCAAGCTCGAGGCAAACGCTGTTGGTGCCGACGAAGCGATAATGCTGGACGACAGGGGCTTCGTATCCGAGGGGACGGCCGACAACATTTTCATAGTCAAGGACGGCGTGATATACACACCGCCGAGGACTTGTGGCATACTGCCCGGGATTACGAGGGCCAGGGTCATGAGATTGGCTGAGGAGATGGGCTACAAGGTGGTTGAGAAGGACATAACGCCCGCCGAGCTCTTGACGGCAGACGAGGTCTTCCTGACGGGCACGGCGGCCGGCGTAGTCCCTGTGACCAAGATAGCTGGGAGGATCGTAGGGAACGGCGAACCCGGGCCTATTACGAGGAAGCTGATGGAGAGGTTCAAACAGCTCTTGGGAGATCCCTCAGAGGGAGTCAAGATACTTTAGGCACTAACAGCCAGAGTCGAAAGAAAAGAGGTGCCTACGCGTAGACCTCGCTACGCTGGTAAAACGGTTGGACTGTCGTCACAACCTCTATTGGGAAGGGGTGCTCCGCCCTCAGGCTCTGAACGCCTTCGTCGCCCACGCTCACGAGGGCGAAGACGCCTGCTACGTTGGCCTTCGCCTTCTTGACTATGTTTATGAGGGCTTGAACGGTGCTCCCAGTCCTTATTAGGTCGTCGATTACCAGAACGTCGTCCCTACTCGTTATGGCGTTCTTGGGCACGTATAGGGAGACCACGTACGGGCCTGCCGGATAAGACTCCTCCACGTACTCCTTCACGCCCATCTCCTTATTCCTCTTGGCTATCACGAGGGGTACTTCGAGGAGGAGGGCTATTGAGGTGGCCAAGGGGACGCCGTTGACGGCCGGGGTCAAGACCTTCGTTATCCTCTTTCCAGCGAACTTCATCATCACGTGGTGGGAGGCCCTCATCAATATCAAGGGGTCGTTTACTACGTTTGAGGTATCGACATAGCCGTACGGGTCTACGTATATCTTTTCGTATATGACCTGGCTCAATTGCTCGATCTTGTCTAACGAATCCCACAACCTTTTCGCAGTATCGTCTCCCGGAAGAACGTCGCCCTTAACGTATCTACATAGCACGGTCTCGGGGATCCCAGTCCTCCTAGCGAGCTCGCTATAGGAGTAAAACTTCTTAAGAAGTCTCAACCGCTCAACAACCATAAACCTAAATCGGAGGCTGGCCTCACGCCTTCTCGTAGTCGTTCCCCCGACCTACTTCACACTATTTTCGCGCTATGGCTTTATACTGATTAAGAGTTTTGACATCAAATGCTTTTATTTTTTATTCTACCAACGTACCTTTACAATGCTAAGGGACGAAGGCCTATGGCCCTTCCATCGACTGATTATTGGGCGTACTACCGTTCTCAGCAGACCTTTTAGAAAGACCTGTAAAGGTCTATGGACCTCGATCAGGCCTCACGCAAAGCCTTAAGTAATAGGGCTGGGGTAGATTGGTTGACTTACCCTCACTTCAGAACCGGACAAGGGATGAACTATGGGAGGAAGGCAAAAGACGACCCTATTAGAGATGTTTGAAGAGAAGAAGGTCAAGGAGGAAAAGAAGAAGAGCAAGAAGTAGCAAGTAGCCCCACGTTCTTGGGCTTCCGCGCATGTGACCGAAAGAGGTAGAGGTAAAGGTCTTTGATGTCGTTCTCAAAAGATTGCGGCAACCACTCGGCGCAAGTCTGCTCACTGAAGCTGGCAAGGGTGCTTAGCCAGGTATCTCGGGCTTCGAGCGATATCCACCAGACTCCTTGCCTTTCTTCAGCTCGCGCTCGCGTTGCTTCTTCCTCCACTTTTGCGCGTGCGTCCCCTTGAGGCCCCTCGACTTCCTCAGGCCCCTCATCTTCTTGCCAGCCGACGTCAAGGCCCTGAAGGCCCTCCCCCTATTCGCGGGCCTGCATATCCAGTTGATTTCGGGGTCGCCTTGTATGGCCGGGTGGTTGGGGTCCACCATTATGACCTCGAACCACTTGTAGCGCCCGTCCTCCCCGACGTAGTAGCTGTTCAGCACCTCCAAGTTCGGGAACTTACGGGCCGCCCTCTCCTCGGCTATTAACCTCAGGCTCTTCCAAGCTGCATAGCCGTAGACGCCCATCCTCTTCGGCCTTCTACCGGAGTCGGGCCTCGGCTTTCTCTGGCCACCTTTCCTCACCCTCACTCTAACAATGACGAAGCCTTGCTTAGCCTTATAGCCCAAGGCCCTCGCCCTGTCGAGCCTCGTAGGCCTCTCGACCCTCACGACCGTCGGCTCTCTCCTCCACTCCATGAGACGCTGCCTCATTATCTCCTTCATTGACCCGTCGTAGGGCCTCTTCCAAAGCTCTGCGATGTAGTGGTAAATGGACTTCAAGCTCGGGGCACCTCTTGCTCTAGCGCTATGTGCTCCCTTAAATGTTTTCGCTCCCTCCCAAGCAACGGGTCAATTATAGTTAATTACCTAGCTTTCGCGCTAGTATTATGGTGCTTGGAGTGTTCGAGGCCTTCCTGTTGAGGCCCGACGCCTTGAGCGTCTGGAAGCATCCTGAGGTTAGGAAGAGGCTTAGCTGGTACTACGAGGTCATGACCAACGCCAAGCCGGCTAAGTATAGGATATGCAAGAGGATAGAGGTCGACGTCGATCTGTCAGCTGGCGACGAAGAGCTCTGGAGGGCTCATAGAGAGGGCGCCCAAGAGTTCGAGAGCGTATGGAAGGAGATAATGTTGGGCGGGCTAAAGCTTGAGGAGCTAGAAGAGCCCAAGGTGAGCTTCTTGGACTTGAAGGTTGAGATGGTCAAGAGGATGCTGAGGTCCTGTACGTTCTGCGAGAGGAGGTGCAAAGTCGATAGGGAGAAGGGCGAAAAGGGGTTCTGTGGGCTCGACGCGACAGCCAGAGTCTCCAGCTTCTTCCACCACTACGGCGAAGAGTCGCCCCTCGTCCCCAGCGGAACCATATTCTTCACGAGCTGTAGCTTCAAGTGCGTCTTCTGCCAGAACTGGGACATATCTACTAATCCCTACAACGGCGTCGAGGTGAGGCCGAAGCAGCTAGCCGCCATAGCCACCAGGCTAAGGAAGGAGGGGTGCAGGAACATAAACTACGTGGGGGGCAATCCCGACCAGTCCATGCACGTCATAGTGGAGTCCCTAGAGTACATGGACGTGAACGTTCCAATACTGTGGAACAGCAACGCCTACGCGAGCTTGGAGGCCATGGAGGTCCTCAAGGACCTCGTGGACATATGGCTACCGGACTTCAAGTACGGCAACGACGAGTGCGCCAAGAGGCTGTCGATGGCCCCCAACTACTTCGAGGTCGTGACTAGGAACCTGAAGATAATGCACGAGAGCGGCGACATGATCGTAAGACACTTAGTCCTTCCAAATCACATCGAGTGTTGCACTAGGCCGGTCTTGAGGTGGCTTGCCGAGAACTGTCCGAGGTGCCTAGTGAACGTTATGGAGCAGTACAGGCCGGAGCACGAGGTCGCTCGAAGGCCTCACCTCTACCCCGACATAAGCAGAAGGCCAACTTCAAGCGAGATGAGGTTGGCTTACGCTATAGCAAAAGAGCTGGGGCTGGTCTACGAGCCGGTGTCTTGAGCTAGCTACGCAACCCTCTTCAGGACCTTCGAGAGCCTCTCAATTATAACGCCCGGAAGGACGTCCCTGTTCGACAACGTGAGCTCTATTATCTCGAAGCCCTTTCGACTCCTTATGTAATCTAGGAGCGGGTGTCTGAGCCTGTAGTGGATGGTGGCCAAGAAGGGCTTCTCGGACGCCAAGGCCTTTTCCACAGCATCAACAAACTTCTGGGACTTGAGCTCCATGGGCCCTATTTCGTCTACCACGACGAGGTCGCACTGCTCTAGGGCCTTAAATATGGAGTTAACGGCAAAGGTTTCTAGATTCTCAACGCGTACTAAGTACTTGCCAACTCTCGGCCCTGTTGCAGAGCTGACGTAGGCTAATTGCGCCTCAGCGCCGCTCTCTATATCGACGATCTTAAAGCCAGTCCTAACGCCACAGCTCCTGACCTCGAGGGTCACAATGCCTCCGACCCTAAAGCCCCTCTCCTTTAAGCCGTTAGACACTCTAAGCACGAGGGTCGTCTTGCCCACCCCAGGCCTGCCAGTCACGAATACCTTGTCGCTCAAGCCCCTCACCATGAGGTCCCCATTGACCCCGACTTAGTGCTAGTCGCGCAAAGTTAAAACCTCTTAAACGGGCTGAAGACGAGAGCTCTTAGCGGGCTCGGTGGCCTCTTAGAAAGGCCAGACCCCCTTTACGAACACCTCAGTGAGCACGGCAGGGTAAAGTCCCAGCGCCACAGAGATCAAGGCCATCGCCATTAATGGTGCGAGAAGACTCGGGGGGGCCTCCTCAACGCCGTTGAGGTGTGGCGGCAACTGGCCGAAGAGCATCCTCCTTATAGACCACAAAGCGTAGGCGAACG
>DAIQQE010000010.1:0-24420 GCA_036786905.1 Candidatus Nezhaarchaeales archaeon
CTTCAGCGAAAACCAAACCTACGAGGAACCCATAACGATCTCTGAGTTTGTGAACGGGACATACGTGTTCTATGCTTGGGGTCTCGTCGATAACATGGTCGTTATCGAACAGACTGTTGAGTTTACGGTCGAGATTCTGCCAGTCTCTCAACAACCTCAATCTCCACCACCCACATCACCGCCTTCACCTCCTACGCCACCCACAGGGCCAACGCCAATCTATTATTCAGCATGGGAGGGCGCGAGAGAGAGGGCAAGTGAAGTCCTCTCTATGCTAGAGGAAGCGACCTTGATCCTCGGCGCCGATGTAGCCGAAGTCGGCGCGCAATACGACTACAACGGAGATGGGATAATCAACGTGATAGACGCGTACCTCTGCTTAAGCAACGTCTACCCGCCGCTCTTGCCCGACATCGGAACGCTTAAGCCATATCCAGGAGGAGTGCCGTCTCTGCTCGAGAGCTTCAGAGAGCATCAGAGCGCGTACGGACGACTTCTCGAACGGTATCCAACGATTGACGGAAGAGTGCTGTTGCTGTACCTATTCTCGAATTACATATAACATTAAGCAACGCCTCCTAGCCGTTAACCCCCCTCTTTTTTCCATGAAATGGGCTCTCCGAGCTTCTTGCGCGCGTGCTGGACTTTTGGAGTGACGTCGAGAAGAATGGCGTCGAGGGCCCCAATTCTAGCCAGCCACTCTCAACTTCTACCGCACACGATACACTCCAAGGCATATGGTGCAGGTCCACCGCACACTGCGATCGCCCACGTATTGCACGCAGACGCTCATGCTGTCTTCAGAGCATTTGCCGTGGATGTCGTAGGCCTTGGCCGTTACCATGTGTCGGCCGTCCTTGACCGGCCCGGCGTCCCAAGCGCAGGCGTAAGGCTCGGCGCAGAGGACGGCAATCACGCTCCCGCCGACGCAGAGCTCCATCCTATCTATTCCCGAGTCGTCTGATGCCGAAACAACTATCTGGGCGCTCTTCGCGACCACCTGCTCGTTCAGGGGCTTGATGATCTTGACGGTCGGGGGAGCGGAATCGAAGGCCTCATCGGCGTCCCGAGGCGAGTTAGAGACTGTGACGGTGATGTTGTTAGAGGCGCCGGCATTGCCAGCCATGTCATAGGCCCTCGCTGTTAGAGCGTAAGCCCCGTCGGCGTCGTCAGTCGTGTTCCAGTGGAACTCGTAGGGAGGGTCAGGATCCACGGCGAAGAGCTCTCCGTTCTTGTACAGCTCGACCTTTGAGATCCCGCGGTCGTCGCTGGCCTCGACCCTGACGGTTATAGAGCCCGAGACCGCCTCTCCGTCGGCCGGGTAAACTATCTCGACGCTAGGCGGCATCGCGTCCATCGAACAGCTTGAACTACTTGCCTCCAAGGCGGCCTTGAGGGCCGCGTAGGCGTCGACCCTCCCCCAGCCGTAGTAGACGTCGTAGCCGGGGTCGCCTATGTCGACCGCCGTGGACTCCAGGATCTGCTCGACCTGGGCTGGTGTGAGGGACGGGTTGACGGAGAGCATCAGCGCTGCCACGCCGGCAACTATGGGCGCAGAGAACGAGGTTCCCGAGACGGCTCCGTAGCCGCCCTTGAAGGTGGTGTATATGCCCGAGCCCGGGGCCGATAGGTCGACGTAGGGCCCGTAGGAGGAGAAGCTGGCTATCGCGTCGCTATTGGTCGTGGCGCTGACGGAGATTACGTACGGGTCGTCGCCGTAGCTCTCGTACTTCCCGGTGTTGCCAGCCGCTGCCACGACCACGCCTCCCCTATCCACGAAGTACTTGGCGGCGCTCGATACGACGGAGTTGCCGAACACGTGGAAGCTCACGACCGCGACCCTCGCCCCCCTGTCGGCGGCGTATATCAGGCCCCTGCTCAGCAACGAGGGGGTTGTGTACCCTCTCGAGCTCGTGACCCTGACGGGCAGGATCGTGCAGTTCCACGCCACTCCCGCCACGCCCACTCCGTTGTTGGTCACGGCCGCGACGACCCCGGCTACCTTGGTCCCGTGCCCGTAAAGGTCCGAGGTATCGTCGTTGTTGTCATAGAAGTTCCAGCCGGGGAGGAGCTTGCCCGCCAAGTCTGGATGCGAGGGGTCGACCCCGCTGTCGATGACCGCTATAATTACGTTACTACTGCCAGTTGAGATGTCCCAAGCGCTCGGACACCCTATCTTCTGCAGGTGCCACTGTACCGAGTAGTAGGGATCGCCGGGCACTCGAGATGCCGCCACGGGGTGATCGACTTCGACTAAGTCTATGAGGGGGCTCGCCCTCAAAATGGGCTCAAGCAGGCGCAACTTCTCATCAGGGGCCGAGACAACGTAGACGTCGATCTGTTGTACGTAGTCGACTACTCTAAGGCCCAGAAGCCGCACTAAAGACGTCTTGGCCCCTTCAGGGACCCCGGGCTTAAACCTCAACAACAATTGGGAGTTGCTTTGTGGGATCGCGATGTGGATCGAGATCGTGGCGAAAGTCAAGAACAAAGCGACCAGCAACACTATGCCAAAGCACTTAGCTCTCGATTGCTTGGGGCTTTGCCTAGGACCTCCGTGAAAAGCGCCACTCGGCCCCCTCGGCCATAGCCTCATCCACCCACGCCCTCAATATAGGGTTCTAATTCAGAGTAAAATATGTTTTATTTTAAAATATTTTAAAATACTTATGACCTAAAGATCTACGTGCTGAAACTGCTGCCGTCTGTCGAAGTTCAAAGTCGAAGACTGAGGTTGGGGGCCAAGTCACGCATCGAAGTATAGCAACGAAGAGGTGAGCAAGCACCCCATCGTAAAGATGCCGGCCTTAGCCTTCTTAGCGTTGATCGTGGCAACTCTTGCTCACCTGTTTTACGCACACCAAGCACTGACCATGGAGGACAAGGACGTCGTCCTAGCCTCTTACCAGCACTGAGCAACGCACGATGCGTGATGCCATCGCAAGGCCGCAGCGAGGGCTCAGGCTTGCGCTAACTTGGCTTTAGGCGCTGAGCAGGGCCCGCGGTTGCACAAAGTGCGTTACAACAAGGTGTTGCTCGAAGATGGTCAGGCCTTGGTTGTGGCTTGGTCGACGAATCCTCTCGCGAGTCACGCTCAGCTCTATGTCGAGGCTCTAGCCTCACCCCGACGGACTAGACGCTTCTTCCAGCTCTCCATTTAGCTTATCTAGCCTCGTCGACAGAAAATCTTTGTGTGCCAGCGCGTCCGGGGCTCCTTAAGCGAGTCAGAGAGGAGTTCGCCTTCATCAAGGGCAACTACGCAGTTCTGGTCGCCAGCTGGCTGATAATGGACTTCGCCTTAGAGGTGCCGACCACGTACTACGCCCTCTACGTCATGGGCTTGGGGGCGAGCGAGACCATCGTGGGGCTCATAGGCCTCTGCCACTCCCTCGCGCTAGCATCAATGCAGTTCCCCGGAGGCTACATAGCCGATAGGTTCGGGAGGAAGCAGATCATATGCACCATGACCTTCGGGGTGGCCCTGAGCTACGCGCTCTTCGCCCTTGCCCCCTCTTGGCACTTCATACTCTTGGGCAGCGTGCTCGCAGCGGCCCTCAACTCCACGTACCAGCCGGCCTTAATGGCTATGGTAGCCGACTCGTTACCGCCGGAGAAGAGAGGAGTGGGCTTCAGCATAGTCACGCTCATAAGCACGGCCTCTACCACGCCGGGGCCCATAGTCGCGGCCCTACTCTGCAACGCTTTCGGCTTGATGTCCGGCATGAGGGTCGCCTACGCCATGGTCGTCCTCCTCTTTTTGGTATCGGCGATCCTGAGGGCCTTGTACTTAAAGGAAACGCTCGAGGTGCGCGAGAAGCCCAATTTGGCCGAACTCTTGAGGAGTTACCCCATCGCCCTCAGGGAGGGCCTTGCAGTGTTTAAGAGGCTCCCGAGGTCCCTCTTATTCTTGGCTTTGGTCGCAGTGATGAGCAGCTTCGGCTTCTCCGCCATGTACCCCTTCCTGCCAGTCTACGCGATAAGGGTGCTCTCTGTAGACGAGGTGCTTTGGGGCCTGATGCTGACGACGGTCCCCATCACGACAGTCGCTTTCTCAATACCCTCTGGAAAGCTGATAGACAGAGTCGGGAGGAAGAGGCCTCTGCTCATCGCCATAGCCTCCTTCACGCTGTCAGCGTGCCTCTTCGTGCTCGGAGGAACGCCTTTTTTGATCTCGTCCCTCGCGCTCATAGGAGCTGGGAGCGTGATGTCGCAGGCGAGCTTTAGCTCGCTGATAGCAGATCTCACGCCCATGACCGACAGGGGGAAGGTGAACGCCTCCTTTAACTCCATAATCTCGATAGCCGTGGCGCTCGGGAGCTTCTCGGGCGGCTTCCTATACGAGCACGTTTCGCCCAAGTCGCCATTCCACATAGTGATGCTCTTGGGAGTCGTATCGCTGTTGATCGCAGCGCTCTTCATAGAGGAGCCGAAGGCGAGGGAGAGATGACGGAGGCCCCCGTCCTCGGGCCATTTACCACAACTTACTGCAACTGAGTTTCTACGCGCAAGACCCTTAGCGACTCGTCGTTCTTCGAGAGCGGAGCAACCCTATGAGGTTCGCCGTCTTAGCGATAGAGCCTGAGGCCGAGGCGACATGGTCGAGCTCTCTGCTATACAGCTTCAAGAGCTCTTCCCTCAAGTCCTCGGGCAAGCGGCCCTTCTCGAGCGCCCTCTTCATCTTAGAAACGCAGAACCTCTTCAAGAAGAAGAGCCTCGTCCTCAACTTAAGGCCGAAGACGGATAGCGAAAGGTAAGTCCTCAGGGCGAGGACAAGAGCCGCGAGCACGAGCCCGAGCGTCAAGGCTTAGCCCTCTTTCACGAGCCTCACGTAGACCCTATTGCCGGATCGCCTCGGGCTCACCAAGCCCTTTGAGTGTAGCCTCCTGACCTTCTCGGCCACGACACTCCTCGACGCCTTGCCCCTAAGGGCCTTGACCCTTCTCGTGAGCCCCACGCCGAGGAGTGCTGAGCCCTACTTCTCAGGTGGGCTGAGTATGACCCTGGCGTCTACGGCCTTGGCCCCATGCCTAGAGGCTATTATGGGGTTTAGGTCCATCTGGCTTATCTCTTCGTTCTCAACCATCATCTTAGATACGCCGACGATTATCTTGACCAAGGCCTTGAGGTCGACGGCCTCCGATCCCCTGTAGCCCTGGAGTATCTTGAAGCCCCTTACCTCTCTCATCATCTCCTCGGCCTCCTCCTCGCTCACGGGCGCGACCCTGAAGCTCACGTCCCTTAAGATCTCGATGAATACGCCCCCCAAGCCGAACATGATTGCCGGCCCGAACTCGGGGTCCCTGAGCCCTCCCACGGCCACCTCGACCCCTTTCGGGACCGCCTCCTCGACCAGCACGCCCCTTATCGACGCCCTGGGATTGAATCTCAACGCGTTGCCCACGACCCTCCTATAGGCCGCCTCAAGCTCCTCCTCGCTCCTCACACCAACAACCACGCAACCTACGTCGCTCTTGTGCAGTATGTCCTCGGACACTATCTTGACCGCGACAGGGAAGCCTATCTCCTGGGCGGCTCTGATCGCCTCCTCTAGGCTCTTGGCAAGCCTCGACTTGGGCACGGGGATCCCGTACTGAGAGCACAGCTCCTTGGCCTCTGGCTCGAGGAGCGCCGTCCTGCCCTCGCTCAGCGCCCTGCTTATTATCGGATTCAAGGCGGGTCGAAGGCTTTAGCGGCAAGCCGTTTATATCAAATTTTCGCTTTCGGACCTTCGCTCCCAAGAGCAACGCTTAAATCGTTTGACCCCTTTGATGCTCAGCCTTGGCACGAGCGGTGATTAAGGTGAAAAGCGCGATTGAGAGGATGAGGCCCCTCTTCTACCCGAAGTCGGTAGCGATAGTGGGGGCCTCCGACAATCCCGCTAAGTTCGGATACCTCCGCTTGAAGTGTCTCTTGGACTTCGGCTACCGAGGAGCCGTGTACCCCGTCAACCCGAGGCTTGCGGGAAAAGAGGTCTTGGGCCTGAAGTGCTATGGAAGCGTTCTAGACATACCCGACGATGTCGACTTAGCCTACATGGATGTCAACGCTCGCACGGCCCTCAGCGTCCTGAGGGAGTGCGGCAAGAAGGGCGTCAAGGCCGCCATAGTGTTCGCTGGAGGGTTCTCAGAGGTCGGCGGCGAAGGCAAGAAGTTGGAGGACGAGGTGCGAGCCATAGCAAAGGAGACCGGGATGGTCATCTTAGGCCCCAACTGCATCGGGGTGATGAACCTCCACGCCGACCTGTGCACCTTCGGCATCAACGTGGAGCCCCTGAAGATGAGGCCCTTGGAGCCGGGCAAGATCTCGCTCATAGCCCAGAGCGGGACCCTCTCCATAAGCTTCTTCCTCTTGTCGATCGTGAGGGGCTTCCATCCCAGTAAGATAGTGAGCTCGGGCAATGAAGCGGTAGTCACCTTGACGGACGTCTTGGAGTACTTGATTGAGGACCCCGACACGAAGGTGATAGCGATGTACATAGAGGCCGTCAGGGATGGGAGGAGGTTCATAGAACTTTGCAAGTCCACGACCAAGCCCCTCGTCGCACTCAAGGCTGGGAGGTCCGAAGCCGGGAAGACCGCTGCGAGGTCTCACACGGCCGCCATGGCCGGGTCCGCCGAGGTCTGGGATGCAGTTTGCAAGCAGGTCGGCATAATTCAAGCCGAGAGCTTCGAGGAGCTGTACGAGCTCTCCACGGCCTTGGCCAGCCCGCTGAGGCCCAAGGGCAATGGAGTTGCGATAGTCTCCGTCTTGGGCGGACCCGCCGTAATAGCTTCGGACGCTTGCGAGAGGTATGGTCTCAGAGTCCCCAGGCTGGCCGAAGAGAGCATAAAGAGGTTAAAGCAGATCTTACCGCCGATGGCCTCGGTCACGAACCCCGTGGACACAACAGGGTCGGTGATAGAAGACATAAACATGTTCAAAGAGGCTCTCGAAGTGGTGTGCCAAGACCCCAACATAGACATGATCATCGCGATGCCCCACATAATGCACCCCCTCTTGCTCAAAACCATGTCCAAGGCCATGGTCGATGTCGCAAGGCGATACGAGAAGCCCATAGTCATGGTTTGGGCGGTGCCTTTCGGTGTCAAGGTGCAGGAGTTCGAGGAGGCGATCCAAGTACTAAGTAGAGGAGGGGTGCCCCATTGTTACATGCCCGAGTGCGCGGCAAAGATGCTCTCTGCTCTCTTGGCTCAGGCCGCAATAGAGAGGAAGAAGGCTAAAGGCTCTTAGCAGTGATGTCGAGCGCCCTTCTTATCTGCTGTACGAGCACTGGCGGCAGGCCTTTGACGTCCACGTCCATGAAGCCCCTTATTATTATCGAGGTCGCCTCCTCTTCGCTGAAGCCCCTCGTCATCAAGTAGTACACCTCCTCCTCGGCTATCTTCCCTACGGCGGCCTCGTGCGATAGCTCCACGTTCCTCGCCTTGGCCTCGAGCTCCGGTATAGCCACCACGACCGACGTGGGGGAGAGCATTATGCCCCTGCACTCGAGGTGTCCCTTGACGCCGTCGCTCTCGCCTACCACTACCCCCCTCGCCGCGACGAAGGCCTGGTCCTTGGCCACGGTCCTCGAGACTATCTCTGCCCTAGCACCCTCGGCCCTCAGGTACGCGGCTCCGCCGACGTCGAAGTGGGAGTTACCCGAGGCGGCTATTATCGATGCTAAGTAGCACTTGGCGTTCCTCCCCTCCAAATAGACCTTGGGCATCGACTGAAAAGTTCTCACGGGGTTTAAGTTGACATATATCTCGGTGTAAGAAGTGTCCTCCTCTAATATGACGCCCGTCCTGGGCCTCACGTCGACGCCCTCGGCCCAACCGTGGATCATGGTGAAGGTTAGCTTGCCGCCCTTCTTGACGTAAAACTCGGACACCCCTATGTGCAACCCCTCGGCAATCCTCGGGGTCACGCAACCAGTTATGACGTGGAGCTCGGCTCCCTCCTCGACTATTATTATGTTGTGGACGTTCTGGGCGATCCTCGGAGTCCTCAAGAATAGGCACGCTTGTATCGGGAAGTCGACCCTGACCCCCTTCTTGGCTCTGAGGAAGTAGCCCTCAGTCCTCTTGACCTCAGCCAGAGCCGTGAACTTGTCCGTGTCAACGCTCAGCGCTTTCCAGTAGTAGTCGGTGAGCCACTCGTAGCTCTCCAAGGCCTTGCTTATGCTCATGAGCTCTACCCCGCCAGCCGTGGCCTTCTCGATCATCGAGTAGTGGTCGAGTTGCAAGTACGTGCCCGACCTCTGCCTCTCGCTGAGGTCAATGCCCACCAGCTCGGCCCTCTCCGCCAGGTCTTCCGTGAGCCAGTCCTTGGGCCTCTCGGCCTCGTACCTATACTTAGAGAGATCCAGATCCGGGCCAAAGGCCGGGGGCTTGGATAGGGCCTCCTCGGCCCTCTTCCTCAGTTGTTCTATTTGAGCTCTCGGCCCTGAAGACATTCGGCGCACCTCTCAAACCCATGCTCCATTATTTGCTTGAGTATTTCGTTTGGCTTCCCAGAGCACGCTATCCTCCCATTAAGTAGCACGTGGGCTCTGTCGGCCTTCACGTGGTTCAGTATGTACCCCAAGTGCGTCACTAGCAGTGCGGCCTTAGTCCTCATGCTAGGCTTCAGGTTGAGCTCGCATAACTCGTTTATCGCGTTCGCTACTACCACTAGGTTTTCCACGTCGACCCCTGAGTCGGGCTCGTCGAGCAACACAAGCTCCGGCGACTGCACGAGGAGCTGGAGTATCTCAGATCTCTTGAGCTCCCCGCCTGAGAAGCCGACGTTGACCTCTCTACCGAGGTGGCCCCTCATCTTGACTAGGTCGGCAACCTTCTCCACGTCCATGCTCTTCCCCAGCTTGCCCGCGATCTTCTCCAAGAGCTCTCCGAGCCTCACGCCCCTGATCTTTGGGGGGTGCTGGAAGGCCACCCCCATGCCCATCTTGATCCTCTCGTGCGTCGGCAAGTCGGTTATGTCCACTCCCTTGAATAGTATCTTCCCCTTAACGACCTTGACTGCGGGGTTCCCTATTATCGCGTTTATGAGCGTGCTCTTGCCGGAGCCGTTGGGCCCGAAGAGCACGTGGACCTCTCCGGCGTTTATGCTGAGGTTTACGCCTTTGAGTATCTCCTTCCCGCCTACTTCCGCGTGCAAGTCGACGATCTCGAGAAGCGGCATGAGGGCTACCCCTCTTTCAAGTGATTTCAAAGCCTTATAATAACGTTACGCCCTCGTTAAACAACTTTAAAAGGCGTAGAAGCGATAGCCCCTTATCGCTGCTGGAGGGACGTGGGCCACGACGTAGACCCTATCGCTCGCCCTATACACCTTAAATCCCCTCCGCCTGAGCTCGTCGGCGTCGACCTCGAGCACGACGATCCTCCTGTCCTTCCTCAGAGCGACCTCTATGGCGTCTTGGATCGTGGCCGTCAGGTGGACCGTGGTCCTGTTCATGGGCTTTATGCCCTCACTAAGTATGGAGTCCAAGTTCGAAGCACTCGTTCCGTGGAAGAGCCTCTTGACCTCTAAGTCCTCTTGATGATCCACCTTGACGCCCAGCCCCCTCGAGTGCCCGTAGGACGCCCTCACGAAATCGCCTCTGAGCTCGAACCTCCCCTTCGGGTCCAGCACCGCGACGGCCCTGACGTGCTCTTCCGAGAGCCACTCGTAGCCGGGCTTGCGACTCCTCACCCTAGCCACTAGTTCGCTCACGCTCGCCCAACCGTCGCAACTGAGGCTCAAGCCTATGGAGCTCGGGACGTGCCTCAGCAGGGCCGTCAAGAGCTTGCTCAGCCTAACTCGGGCCTCAGAGCTCAGCAAAAGCTCCGCCCTTGACGAGCAGTGCGACTCACTCTCCACGTACGAGCTGCACACCTTGCATCTGTATATCGGTGGGAGGGACATGGGCCGCCCTCGTCCGATGCCCTCTGCGCTCGTCTATCGCGCGGAGCTACTTATCAGGCCCGACGACCGACCTTCAAGCCCGCGTGGCCCAACCCTCCGAAACTTGAGGCCGGAAAGAGTGTTGGGTTACGTGCGAGCCGCCTAGTCTTCTACGTCGACGACCCCTTTGTCCGTTATAGTGAAGACAGCCTCTGCCTCTGGGTGCTTCGGCGAGTCGAATATCCTCGCTATCCTCTTGTTCTCCTTCCCCTTCCTCAGCCATATCCTGTAGGTCGAACCGTGCGCTAGTATGTTGCCCCCTGCGGGCTTCTGGGGGTTTCCGAAGAAGGCCTCCGGGTTCGCCAACACTTGGTTGGTCACAACGACCGCTAGGTTGTAGATGTCCGCGAGCCTCAGGAGCTGGTGTATGTGCTTGTTCAACCTCTGCTGCCTGAGGGCCAGCGTCTCCCTTCCTAGGTACTCGCCCCTGAAGTGGCTGATCAAGGAGTCTATAACTATCAGCTTCACGTTGTTCTCCTTGATCACGTCAGAGGCCTCCTCAATTATCAGCATCTGGTGGTCGCTATTGTAAGCCCTCGCGTAGATGACGCTGTCCAAGACCTTCTTCCCGTCTAAGCGGAACCTCTCTGCTATCTGGAGTATCCTCTCAGGCCTGAAGGTGCCCTCGGTGTCCACGTAAAGCGCGGACCCCGCGAGGCCTCCTTTGTCCTTGGGCAACTGCACGGTCACGCAGAGCTGGTGGCACAGTTGCGTCTTGCCAACGCCGTATTCTCCAACGAGCTCCGTCATGGCCTGCGTCTCGACGCCCCCCATGAGCAGATCGTCTAAGGCCTTGCAACCCGTCGTCAAGAAGCCCACTTGCTTGCGCTTCTCGAGGTACTCGGAGGCCTTCATGAACTTTATTTGGACAAGCTCCCTAGCCGCCTTGACCAGCTCAAGGGCCTTGTCCTCGCCGAGGCCAGCGACTTCGACCAGCGTCCTCACAGGCGTTATGGCCAGCATCTCGACGCTGGTTATGCCAGCGCTCCTCAACTTCTCGGCCGTGGCCGGGCCTACCCCCTTCACGTCGGTCAAGTCGTAGTCGTAGGCCATTTCGACCCCCGCTTACAGGTTAGCGGGGTCGACTTTATAAGCCGTGGAGTACCGGGGGGAGGGGGGAGGGGTTCGATGACCCTCAGATGTAGCCCGCTACCCTGAAGAGGGCCTCGAGGGCCTTGACCACCTCCAAGTCTCTATTTATCGCGTACTTGTCCGGGGCTCTGGGGCTTTTGACCACCTTGACCCAGCCTATCGAAACAAGCTTCTCGAGGTCGCGCCTCACGTCGATCGACTTCAGGCCTGTTGCCTTCTGAATCGCGTATCTAGTCAAGGGCCTCGAAGACGATATCAGACACCTCAGTATCCTGAGCCTACCGCTACTGCCCAAGGCCGTCTCAAGTGAGGGCTCGCTCACCTCGAGCCTCCCTCGAGACCATGTCTTCTAACAAGGTTATTAGCTTGCCCAGAGGGCCTATCAACACGCCAGCCCTCCTTCCACTCACCTCGATGAGGCCCTTCTCGAACAGCCTCTTGAGAGCCTTGTCCACTTGGACCTTGGCCTTGATGTTGAGCTCGTCGAGGGTTACGACCAGCTGCTTCTCTACGACGTCTAGCTCCACGTATGGGGCCACGGTGGTCGACAGGGCCTTAGCCAAGGACAGTAGGACCAGCTTCTCCTCTAACGACAGCTCCTCGAGGTCGCTTAGGGCTATGGCGTCAATCGTCTTCCCATAGACGCTCCTCACGTGATCCACAGTTATGTAGCTGAAGCCCTGTTCCTCGGCCAGCGCCCCGCTATATAAGAGCATGTCCAAGGCGAAGCGGACGTCGCCGCTCCTGGGCGGTTGGACCGCGAGGTCGGATATGAACTCCAAGACCTCGCGAGGGGCCGCCCCCGGGCGCAGCGCCTCAGAGGCCCTGTACTCGAGTATGTCGAGGACTTGCTCCTTAGAGTACGGGGGAAACGCCACCCTTATGCTCCCCAAGCTCGACCTCTCGGTGGGATCCAGTAGCTTCGTCCACTCAGGATCCCTAGCTATGAATATGACGGCCGAGACGTTGGGGCTCTCGCCAGCCGTGAGCTCGCTGAGCCTAGTGAGGTCGTAGATTATCGTCTCTCTGCTCCTCCTGACGTGGAAGTCGACCTCGTCCATTATCAAGAGCGCCAAGAGCCTCCTCGCCCTCAAGGTCTCGACGAACTGCTTCAAGACCTCGTCGGGGCCGAGGCTTCGAGAAACGGCCTCAAACGCGACCTTCTCGACCATAGACTTGAATACCATGAACCTAGAGGAGCCCTCAAGCCTCAAGTTTATGTACACGGTCTTCAGGTTGACCCCCTTCTCCAGCGCCCTCTGCTCCAACATCTTCCCGAGCTTGATGCACGACGACGTCTTCCCAGACCCCGTCGGGCCCACGACCTGGACGCACTTCGGGTAGACCGCCCCCCTCAAGTCCTCTACTTCTATGAGGCTCAGCAAAGTCCTCAGTTGGTCTCCTCTATGGGGTAACTTGTCGGGTATGTAAGACGGGGAGAGCTTGTCCTTATCGACGAATATCCTCGACATCAAGCCCGCACCAGAAACTCTGGAACTTCTAAGGGCCGAGTATAGTAGGCAGTCGAGGCGATATAAGCGTGTGCAACGATATGGGGCCGTGGGGATCGCTATCGAGGGACCAAGCCCCTCGCCTGACGATAAGTAATTAATGCCTCGTCGAGCCCAGTACTCTCTGAGGGCGTATGAGTAAGGAGCTTCAATGCGACATCCTAGTAATTGGCGGCGGGCCCGCTGGGCTCATGGCAGCTCGGTCCGCTTCGAGACTGGGCTTAGAGGTCTTGCTAGTCGAGGCCCATGAGGTCTTCGGCCTCAAGCCCTGCGGTGAGGGGGTCTCGTCCCACTGCTTCGAGACGGCCGAGCTCCCACCCTCGAGCGGCATCGTCATCGAGAAGATAAGGGGTTTCATTGTCCATGCACCCGACGAGTCGAAGAGGGTCAGGCTCGTCAGCGAAGGGGATATCCAAGGCTACATAATAGACAAGAGGGCCTTCTTGAAGAAGATGGCTGAGCTGGCCCAGGACTACGGAGCGAAGGTGATGATGAGGACCAGGGTGGAGGACGTGCAACTGACGAGCGATGGGGCCGTGGCCAAGGCGTTCAGCGGGGCCGAGGAGCTCAAGATCAAGGCGAAGCTCGTCATTGGCTGCGAGGGGTACACATCAGTGGTAGCGAGGAAGTTCTTCGACAGAAGCGGCTACGAGCTGATACCGTGCGTCCAGTTCAGAATGAAGAACGTTGAGCTCCCCCACGACGACGTGCTCCTCTTCTACGTCGGCAACAACGTGGCGCCCGGCGGCTACGCCTGGGTCTTCCCAAGAGGGGACAGGATGGCCAACGTGGGCTTGGGAGTCAGGTGGGGAGGCCCGGCGATGGAGTACTTGAGGGCTTTCGTGAAGAGGCACCCAGACCTCTTTCAGAGGGCCGAGGTGGCGGAGGTGGGCGCTGCCGCCGTCCCGGTCGGGGGGATGCTCAAGAGCTTCGTAGCTGATCAATTGATGCTCTGCGGCGACTCGGCGGGCCAAGTGATACCGCTGACCGGAGGCGGGATCCACTCATCGATAGCCGCTGGGAAGATAGGGGGCGAGGTGGCTGGCAAGGCGGTCCTCAGCGGCGACGTCTCCCTCAAGGCCTTGCTCGAGTACCCGGCGAGGTACGAAAACCCTTGGGGCTCTCGAATAAAGAGGAGCCTCAAAGCGCTGAGGGCCATAGAGAAGCTCAAGGACGAGGAGCTAAACATGCTGGCCGACGTGCTCTCGGGAGAGGACGTGGTCGACCTGGCCAATGGGTGGGACCTACTGAGGGTGGCCGCCAAGCTCATGAAACACCCCGTGCTCGCGCTGAAGGTGGCGAGGGCGCTCTTCTAGGTCGATGGACCTTGAAGAGGGGGCTGAGTAGCGAGAGGGTCGCCATAGGAATCTTAGAGAGGATGGGCTTCAAGGTTCTCGACACCAGGAAGAAGATAGTTAAGGAGGGGATCGAAGTAGGAGAGGTTGACATAATAGCGTCGAGCCCCGAGGGAGAGCTCTACGCAGTCGAGGTCAAGGCCGGCAAGGCCAGCGTCAGCGACGTGAGGCAAGCCTACACCAGCGCCCTCCTCTTGGGGATGAGGCCGCTCATGATATGCAAGGGCTTCGCCGACGCAGCCGCCGAGACCGTGGCCAAGGAGCTCGACGTGAGGGTCTTGGCAATACCGGAGTACTACATGTTGCTCGAGGTCGAGGAGCTGGAGCTCGCGGTGAGGGCGGCCTTGCAGGAGAGCTCGGACGAGCTCGGACCCCCGATACCGCTACCGCACGGCGAGAGGCTCACCAAGGACGACCTCAAGCTCTTGAGGGCTATGGCGTCCTCGAATAGCGCGGAGGAGGTCGCCTCCAAGCTTAGGCTCACGGTCCAAGAGGTCTGGCGCCGAGTAAACGGCCTGAGGTCTAGGGGCATAGTCAGGGGCTCTTGGAGTTTCGACAAGCTCAGGCTCCAGGCGAGGAGGGTTCTGGCTTATAGGGAGCTCGAGTACAGGTTGAAGAGGATGGAGAAGAGGCTTGGTAGGATTGAGCGAGCCCTCGAGGAGCTCAAGAGGAAGGTGGGGGCTTGAGGGCGGCTACGTCGAGACCTACGAGCGGCTGATATTCGCGGTCAAGGGCTTGATCCACCCGCCAGACAGGGTCGTGGCTTACTTGAGGTACGTGGCCGACCCGATGGGCGACAGGGTTAGAGAGGGCATTAGGTATAGGAGGGTCTATGGGTTTGATGAGCAGCTCACAATAGTGAGGTCTTGCTACCCGCATTACTTACACCATGACGAGGTCTGGGACGTTGAGTTGCAGTCCGTGCCGCGCGATAGGATCTGGAAGAAGTACGATCCGAGCGAGGGCCTGAGGCGCTTAATGAGCTCGAACGCCGACGACCCTCTAGCTCGGGCCGCCAAGGGCTTCGCCGAGGATCTGAGCTCGGCGTCTGGCGTCGATGTGGAGGACATGGGGGTCTCCGGCTCGCTCTTACTCTCGCTCCACACGAGCACGTCCGACATAGACTTCTTGGTCTACGGGGTCGAGAACTGCCTCAAGGCGAGGGACGCCCTGAGGAGGCTCCTCGACGAAGGCGAGGACTTCAAGAGGTTCGACGAAGAGCGCATGAAGGGCCTCTTCGACTTCAGGGCGACGGAGACGCCCATGGACTATGAGGTCTTCGTGGAGCAGGAGAGGAGGAAGGTGATCCAGGGCCTTTACAAGGGCTACGTATATTTCATCCGCTTCTTAAAGGACTTGGATGAGGTGGGCGAGGTTTACGGCGAGAGGAGGTGCCGGAGGCTGGGGGTGGCCAGGGTCAGGGCGGCCGTCGTCGACGACTCAGAGTCCCTGTTTACGCCTTGCAACTACAAGGTCGAGTGCCTAGAGGTGCTGGAGGGCAGAGTAGACCCTCGAGCGTTGAAAGAGGTGACCTCCTTTAGGGGGAGGTTCGCGGAGCAGGCCCTCAGAGGCGAAGTGGTCGAAGTAAGGGGGGCGCTCGAAGAAGTGCGGTTCAGAGGAGAGCTCTACCAGCGCTTAGTGGTGGGGGCCCCTGGGGACTACATGATTGCCCTAGGCCTTTTGAGAACCCGTAGCCACCCTAAAGAGGCCGCTCATGCACTTCTTGCAACTGACCTTGGCGAAGAGGACGCCACAGAGTGAGCACTTACTCAAGACTCGCTCCACAGACCTCACGGCCTCGACCCCCATTTGTAGGTTCAGAGCCCGGTGCTTATTAATCGATTCGAGGAACCGTTCGAGGGGTCCTCAGCTCAAGCGGCCAGCCCAGGGGCGCCGCTGACAACACCTTTATCTCCAGCATAGGCCTCGGCGAGGGCTCTAAGCTCACGAAGGGCGACGTCGAGAGGCTCTGCTCCCTCCTGAGTCCTAAGCTGAGCTCTACGAACTCCGGTATGACCTTCTTTGCGAGCACGCTGCTCGGCTCGCCATAGACGACTCCCCTGCAGAACGGGTTCACGTACACGTAGAACTTGTAGTTCTTGAACTCGTACTCGGCTTCGTCTTTGAAGTCTCGCGGCTTGTCGAAGATGAGGAAGGGCCACACCTTGCACGCCAAGGGCTTGATGTTCTGCACACCGCAGACCCACATACCCTCTCTGTAGACTTGGAATATGCAACGCCCGTCGGGCCTCTTCTTCAGTCTGTAACCTCTCAGTCCGAGCTCCAAGCAGCCGTACCCAAAGAGGTTCGCGAACCTCACGGCCTCGTAGGCCCTGAGGGGCACCCTGAACTCCTTGCAACAGTCCCCGCAGGCCACGCAGAGCCAGTCCTTGACCCTCCGCCAAGGGACGAGGGGCACGGCCCCTCTCCCCCTTAGAGGTTGCGGGTGCGTGCTTTAAGCTAACCCATGGTTAGGATGCCCATGCCCTTCTTTAAGAAGGAGATGCCGAAGAACATGACGGCCACAGCCGAGGCGAGGAGCAGGGCCCTGAGCACCCTCGCGTTGAACCTTCCAAGCGACGCGAGGTGCGCTACTGCGGGCAACCAAGCGAAGTCGAGCCACACGTGGCTAACATACATCAATGCTATCCCCCCGAGCCCCCAGAGCCCTAGGGCTTCGGAGATGAGCGGGGCGCCGATCCCAAGCCACCATACTATGAAGAAGGGGTTCAGGGCCGAGAGCGTGAGGCCTACGAGCAAGGGGTTCTCGTAGGGGTTCCTTACCTCTGCCCTGTCTAGGGACTCCAGCTTCAGCGCGTCCTTCAGGGTGAGGGACCCGAAGAGCAATAAGAAGGACCCCCCTGCTAGGGCCAATGCGCTCGAGGCTGCGACGCTCTCGAGCACCGCGAAAAGCCCAAGGCCCATCAGAACCACGAGCGGTAGCTCCGCAATCGCGTGGCCCAAAGCCGCTAGCAGGCCAGCTCTCCAGCCCCTCTTGGCGCCGAGAGCCGCAGTGGCCGCCGTCAAGGGGCCCGGGCTGAGGGCCCCCGAAGCGGACACCACCACGACCGTAGCAATGAAGTCGAGGACCACCTTAATCCAGAGACTGTAGCTCTAGGCCGAGTAGTTAAGCCTTGCTCGGCGATTTCATCGCTAGCTCGGGAACCTGATGAGCGGTACGCAGAGGATAAAAAATCGCTCAGGGCCTTCCAGGTCAAGGCCCTCAAAGCAATGACCCTCTCGGCACCGACGTGCGGTATATATAGCTTCGGCGCGGCTATCTCGTCGCAGGCCTTGCCCAAGGCAGTGAAGTCGCATGCCCGTCGAGGTCTTCGAGGTCCACGGGGTCAAGGTCTTTAGGTGTGGGACCCTCGTGCATGGCCAAGTCCTCGCTTGGACCCACTTTTACAAGCTCAATAACCTGCTCTTCGACTGCGGTTGCCCGAACGTCGCCGACGAAGTGGCAAAGGCCGTGGGCGAGGTGAGGAAGATCCTCATAACCCACTATCACGAGGACCACGTGGGCGCAGCCGCCCTGCTGAGGGCCGAGAAGTACGCCCCCGACAAGTCGTTGGACCTTTTGAAGAAGCCGCCGGACATACCCGCTTACAGAAAGGTTGTCTGGGGGCAGCCCCTCCCCCTCGACGCAAACCCTGTGAGCGAGCTCAGGGACCGCGATATCGAGGTCATCGAGACGCCAGGCCACAGTTTCGACCACGTCAGCTACCTAGTTGACGACAAGCTGTTCTGCGGCGACTTGGTGATCAACACAAAGCAGATGGTGACCATGAGAGAGGAGGACTGCCTGCAGACAATAGAGTCGTTGAAGAGGGTTTTGATGTACGACTTCAAGTACGCCTTCACGGGCGTCGGGGTCTCGAGCAGAGATGGCGTGGAGGCCTACCTTGACTACCTGATAGGGCTGAAGAGGAGAGCCGAGGAGCTCTACAGAGAGGGCAAGGGCGTCGAGGAAATAGTCGAGGCCCTCTTCCCTAGCCCTCCCCCAAGGGTTCTTTTTATAGAGCGGGTCAGCGAGAAGGAGTGGGCTCGCGAGAACATGGTCAGGTCGCTACTCGGGCTGAAGCCGTGACCCTAGGCGCTGAAGGGCATGTGACATAGAGGCGAGGGGCCGACGTCCAACGGCTCAGCTCCGCTTCGAGGGGCCTCCTTTAAGCGGGCCTCTCCGCCTCGCCCTTGGCCTCCTCGAGTTTCTTCAGCTCCGCCTCTATTTCCTTCTCTATTTCCTCGATGGGCTTTGGCGGAGGAGTTGTCGCTAAAGTGTACCCTATCCAGCCGACTATCACGAAGACCGCCACGACCGCTACAGCACAAGTGAGCTTGACCACGAGCAGGTCCACGCCCTTTAGCCCCAAGGCCTCCGCGAAAAAGACCAGCAGTATGTAGACGACTATGACCACGACCGAGAGCGCCAAGAGTCCTCCACCGATCACCTTGTCCCTACCCATAAACCTCTCCCGATCTCTAGGTCGATGCCCTTGGAATATAACACTTGCGATCGCGGCCGTTTTTCCAATGCTTGAAAACTCGGATTAGGCTTAAAAAGTCCCTGAGCCTAAAACAAATGTATGAGCTCGGGACAGGTAGTAGCAAGACTCCCTCTCATAGGCGACAAGGCCCCGAGCTTCGTGGCGAAGAGCACTAAAGGTGTCATAAGGTTCCCCGACGACTACAAGGGGAAGTGGGTCGTCCTCTTCTCCCATCCAGCTGACTTCACGCCCGTGTGCACGACGGAGTTCGTCGCGTTCCAGAAGAGGTACGAGGAGTTCAAGAAGCTGGGCTGCGAGCTCGTCGGCCTGAGCATAGACCAGGTCTTCAGCCACATAAAATGGGTCGAGTGGATAAAGGAGAAGCTCGGGGTCGAGATCGAGTTCCCGATAGTAGCCGACGACCTCGGTTGCATAGCCCAGGCGTACGGCATGGTCCACCCGGGCAAGGGGACCAACACCGTCAGGGCGGTCTTCATAATAGACCCGGAGGGCGTCATAAGGCTGATACTGTACTACCCGCAGGAGGTCGGCAGGAACATGGACGAGATACTCAGGGCCGTCAGGGCCCTGCAGATAGCCGATAGAGAGAAGGTGGCGCTCCCGGCCAACTGGCCCAACAACGAGCTCATAGGCAACAAGGTCATAGTGCCCCCTGCGACGGACATAGACACAGCCAAGGAGAGGGTCAAGAAGTACGAGTGCTTCGACTGGTGGTTCTGCTACAGGAGCCTTTAAGTGATTCCAATGGCCTTGTTCAAGGCTGTGTACAGGTGCAACGCGTGCGGCAATATAGTCGAAGTCCTGCACGAGGGCAGAGGGCAGCTCTTCTGCTGCGGCTACCCAATGCAGCTCATAGAGGAGAAGATGGTCGGCTTCGGCAAGGAAAAGCACGTCCCGCTGATCGAGGTCTCGGACGGCACGGTCAAGGTCAAGGTAGGTGAGGTCCCCCACCCGATGGACGAGGACCACTACATAGAGTGGATAGAGTTGCTGACCGATGGTGGCGTCTACAGGGTCCACCTGAGGCCGGGCGAGAGGCCCGAGGCCGTCTTCAACTTAAAGGCCGAGAAGGTTACGGCCAGGGCATACTGCAACAAGCACGGTCTTTGGAAGAGCTCTTAGAGCTTCTCTCTTCTCTACCTTCTTTGCTCGGGTGAGCCCGTGGAGGACGTCGTAAAGGACGCCGTAAGCAAGGCCGTTGAGGAGTACAACAAGTACAGAGCGCCCGAGGCCGAGGTGAAAGTACTTCGGCTCGACGGCGAGGAGCTAGTAGCTGAGTTCGGAGGGTCGTTCTGCTACACGTGCGGCTTCTACGACTACATCGACGACTTCTTGATAGAGCTCAGAGACCTCGGGATCGTGGCCGAGGTAAAGGAGGTAGTCGAGGAGTTGCCCAAGGTCGTCGTGGTCTTCAAGTTGAGGGCCTATTGACGAGCCCGGGCGTCAAGCAACGCCTTAAATTTGGCGTGGGGGAGCGACCAAACTCCCCCTAGCGAGTGACGCCACTACGCCGGCAACGCACATCCCAGAGAATACTTGGAACGTCGTCTTCAGGCACTCTACAAATATCGGGTAGACGGAGGGCTCTAGATGGACGCCGGCGCCGAGGAACGAGGCCATCAAGAGCGTAGTAATCGCCATGCTCATCGCCTGGCCCATGTTCCTCATAGTCGCGGTCATGGCCGAGGCCACGCCGTAGAACTTACTAGGGACTGAGTTCATTATCGCCTTCGTGTTCGGCGAGACGAAGAGGCCTAGCCCTACCCCCACGACTATCAGGCTCGCAATTATCGCCTCCGCGCTCGTCTCCAATCCTATGCCGGAGAGCGACCAAATGCCCATGGCCGTAAGGGCCATGCCTATTGAGGCCACGACCCTCGGCTCCGCCCTGTCAGCCACGTAGCCAGCAAATGGGGAGACCAAAGCCTGAACCGCTGGTTGCGCGGTCAGCACCACCCCTGCGTGGTGGGGCGGTAGCCCTCTAACGTGTTGAAGGTAGAGGCTAAGGGCGTACGATATCGCGTACGTGGCGGAGTAGTTTATCAAGGCCGCCAAATTGGAGAACGTGAAGGTCACGTTCTTGAAGAGCCTCACCTCTAAGACGGGCCACCTCTCTCTCAGCTCCCAGAGGACGAAGGCGGCCAGCAACGCCACCCCCAGCGCCACGCCGGCCAAGCTCTTCAGAGAGAGGCCTGTCACTAACATGGTAGTGGCGAGGCCGTAGGCCACGGATCCCACCACGTCAAGCCCCTCCCCTCTTGCCTCGACCCACTCGCCCCTCAATTTAGAGAGCGTTAGGGCTATGATGGCGCACCCCAGAGGCACGTTGAAGAAGAAGACGTACCTCCAGTTGAGGAGGCCGGTGAGGGCCCCTCCTATGAGAGGCCCCGTGGTCAAGCCCACGTACACCGAGGAGGTATAGAGCCCTAGGGCCCTCCCCCTCTCGTGCGGTGGGAACACCGACGATACCAGGGCCACCCCTGTGGCGAATATCATGGCCCCTCCAACTCCTTGGGCGAACCTCAACCCCAGCATCATCTCGGCAGACGTCGAGAGGCCGCAGAGCATCGAGGACGCCACGAAGAGGGCGTTACCCGAGGCGAAGACCTTCCTCCTCCCCTTCATGTCGGCGACCCTCCCCATCGGCACCAAGAAAACGGTGCACGCCAAGAGGAACGACGTCAGGACCCAGCCGGATGTGAGCGCATCCATCGCGAGCTCCTTCGCGATAGCCGGGACGGCCACGCCCACGGTCGACAGCGAGGAGGACGTGAGGAAGCCGGAGAGGGCCGCCACGAGGAGCACTAAGCGCTTAGAACTCATGAATATAGCTATAGCTTATCACTCATTAAGCTTTCTCTCGAGCTCCATCGACTTCGAGGGCTATTGCGCAGCGGCTTACTCGACGGCTTTTAATACGGCGCTCAGCACTAGGGCTTGCACGGACCTCGCTGAGCGCTCAGAGCAGGAGTTAAAGGGCTCGGAGGGTTGGGCGTGGAGCCGCTGATCGAGAAGGCCAAGTGCGTGCTCTTTGCAGCCCTCGGCGGCGGAGGGGACGTGGCGTCAGCCGCGATGATGGCGCTCGCAGCTCGCAGGCTGGGCCTCAAGTCCTACGTGGCGAGCGTGGTCTGGGAGAGGCTCCCGATAGACCCGCTGCCCGGCCCCGTGAGATTCAGCGAGATCGTAAACGCCAAGAGGGTCGGAGGATGGACCCTCATGGTCACGGAAAGCTCGAGGGCCGTCAGAGGGGGAAGGGTCATAGCCTTCCAAGCGGCCAATGCCTCAAAGGCCTTGGGAGAGCCCGTCTGGGTCTTAGACGTGGCCTCAGGCGTCATAGGGGTGAGGAAGGGGCTAGAGGAGCTGTCGGCGGAGCTCGGCTACGACGTGGTCGTCGGGGTCGACGTTGGCGGAGACGTGCTGGCGACGGGCTTTGAGGAGGAGCTCTGGAGCCCCTTAGCGGACTTCATAGGATTAGCAGCTCTCAAGGAGTTTGGAGGGGTCCTAGCAGTCCACTCGCCCGGAAGCGATGGCGAGCTGCGCCAAGGGTACGTGCTGAGGAGGATGGCGCTCGTCGCCGAGCGCGGGGGCTACTTGGGGGCTAGAGGGGTTACGCTAAAGGACGTCGAGAACTTGGAGAGGATATTGGAGCACGTGGAGAGCGAGGCCAGCAGGGCGACGGTGTTAGCGGCCAAGGGGGCCTACGGCCTCGTCGAGATAAGGAGGGGCTCGAGGACTGTCTTCGTGACGCCATTAAACATGATAACGTTCTTCTTAAGCTCTGAGGTGGTCGCTCAGCTGAACCCCTTAATCGCTGAGATCGCGGGCACCGCGAGCATAGAGGAGGCCAGGAGGAGGCTCAACGAGAGGGGCGTGTACACTGAGCTGGACTTGGAGGAGGACGCGTACGAGCTCGTGAAGAGCGGGAGGGAGGTGACGGGCAAAGCGCTAAAGGAGCTGAAGAGGAGAAGGATTGCCGACATCAGGCATCGGATGTCTCGTTCATGAAGCGTCCGAGGCTCGGCCAACCACCGTGCCGTTAAGTGGCTCGCTAGGCCCGTACGGCGCCTGCGATGAGCGCATCGTGACACGTTGCTCTAAGCGCGCTAAGCGGCGCATGGGCTCTGCACATTAAGGTGCGCCATAAGGCGGCAAGGTGATTGCATCTGTGCCCTTGAGCCTCAGATTTGCCGAGCGAGAAGGCCTCTTCGCCTCACTGAGACGGGCTGTTATGTGCAGGCCATCATAACCGCAAAGCTTATGGCTTTTTTGCAAACTCCAAGTCCCTCGGTCCCTTACCTCTAGAGCCCCTCTCGAAGGGCCCGGGGAGAAGGAGGGGACAGGGCGCGAGACAGCTCGCCCCTCGGGTTGGGCTCCATGCTACGGGCGCAGGAGGCGTCGAGCGGGCCACACGCAAGGCGCTCAAGAGGTTTTGAGGTCACTTCTCGGACAAGAGAGCCCTTACAAGGGTCGCGAGGTCGGAGGCGCTGACTTCTCTTGGATCAAGCTGGAGCTTGGCACAGAGCCTCTCCACGATCTTCCTCTCCAGGACTTGGGCCCCAGCCATAAACATCCCCCTCAAGAAGGATGCGAGGGCCTCGGGCCTGTCCACAGCGTCTTCTATTCGCAAGCCTGTGCGCGTCTGGAAGTAGTAGTAGATGGCCCTCGAGCAGGACTCTCCGAGGACGGTCCTGAGGCCCTCGTCGATGGCTTCGAGTATCTTGGCCCTGAGCCCCTCACTCGTCGTCCCTCGCTCCTTCATTCGAGGTATGGCCACCACGCACCACCTTGACCCTCAGATTATCTGCGTCAGCTTGGGCATCGGGTAGCCCTCTGACACGTCCATCTCGAGCACGTAGATGTTCGTCCTCGGCTTCACGCCGTAGACGAGGACTGCGCCGTGCTCCCTCGTGATCCTCAAGTGTACGTCAGCCGTCGCGCCGAGGATCTCAGCCACTCTCGGGTAGCCCGGCTTGAGCAGAGCTATGGTCAGGTCCCCGGTCGTCCTAGCTATTGCGAGGGCCGTTCTAATGACCCAGAGAGAGTCCCTCTCCCCGTACGCGTCTACGAGCGTATCGATCCCGGTTATGTGCAACAACGGCTTCCTAGTCCTCGCTCTAAGCTCTCTCACGATACTGGCGTACTTCTCGAAGTCCTCTTGGACTTCCTCGCCCCTAAACGTAACAACGTAGGGCTCTAGCCTGAGCTCGGGATGATGTCTAACACAAATTCTCAACAAATTGTTGATCTCTTCTGTGGTGAATCCTCCCTCCAAGGCCCGCCTCTTTACAACATAAGGATCCACGCCCGCCGATGGAGTTACAACTACGCCTCTCCCCTGAGCTACAAAGTTCCAAGCCGTTGGAACGGCTATCAGGTGATATTGCGATATCGTGACGCGCCCGTCGATTTCGATGAGCGCAAGCGAGCCCCTTGGGTAGCCGCCCCCGAGGACCTCGTCCAGGTCCGGCGAGCCTGTCGAGAAGTAGTCCTTGGGATCCGGGCGGGACTTGAACCTGCCAGACCTCTCAACGTTCTTGTGCTTGAAGGACGAGAAAACCCTAAAGCCGCCCTTTAGCGTGAAGGTCGCTCGGGCCTCTGGCGTGGGCGCCCCCCTTATCTTGAGGATCTCAAGCTCCCTAAACGGCCTGCCTTCGAGCAACCTCCTCTTCAAGACGATGATGCCATCGGCGACGAACTCCTCAACTCCTAGTCCTATCTTGGACTTTCCGTGTGGCACCTCGACTATCAAGAGAGTCGTGCAGCCCATCGACCTGACTATCTTGCTTAATATCGTGTGCAACGCTATCCTCGCGTCGTGGGGTTCTCTGAAGGCTTGAGCCATGGCGGAGAAGGAGTCTACGACCAGCCTCTTAGCCCCTAGCTCAGCGACCTTGGTGATGATCAGCTCTAGTGCAACCGATATGCCTTCCTCCCTGACTGTCAGCATGTCGAGGAAGGAGAAGTGGCCCTCTTTCTCAAGCCTCTCGAAGTCGAAGCCGAGCGACCTCGTGTTGCGGTAGAATT
>DAIQQE010000242.1:0-1055 GCA_036786905.1 Candidatus Nezhaarchaeales archaeon
CTCCATGAGCCGCCCGTAGGTCTCTGGCGATATCACCCTCTTGTGGTAGAGGTACTGGGCGTAGTGCCTGAAGACGATGCGGAGCCACCTGTTCTCGTGATTGACAACGTAGTCGACGAGCTCGTGAGTGAGCGTCTTGCCCTCTAGGTACCTCTTAAATAGGC
The DNA here is from genome assembly GCA_036786905.1 of Candidatus Nezhaarchaeales archaeon. Lineage (GTDB taxonomy): Archaea > Thermoproteota > Methanomethylicia > Nezhaarchaeales > WYZ-LMO8 > WYZ-LMO8. The sequence continues at coordinate 165 of DAIQQE010000242.1, forward strand.
CTCGGTAATAGGCCATAGTCTCAGGGTCTAGGATCTTCCTCCTCTTCTTCCTCGTGGCTAGGAACTCCTCGAAGCCCTTCTCCCAAGCCAGCTTAACGTTGGAGGGCAAGAGGCCGAGCATCCTCCTGAGCTCTTCTGAAATTATCGACAACGAACCTCAGCACGAGTTGCCTCAAGTACTCGTCGTGAGAAGTCAGGGCTAGGACTTGAGAGGCGAGAGGGTAATCGATTGAGCTTTACTTCTCTAATAAGTTCGACGGCCCTGAGCCTGTCGACCCCTTTTACGACCTCTTGGAACTCCCTTTCCTCCAAGTAGCGCAGGGCCCTAGAGCTCTTAGAGAAGCACGCTGGCGAGGGGTTGATGGAAGGGCTCTAGAAAGGTACGTTGAGAGGCGCAAGCTCCCCCTTTCAAAGTACATGCGAAAGGCTGCTTGGAGGCTAATGATAAGGTTTATGCCAAGAAAGGTCGCCAGGTTCGTACAATTGGGGTTCGGAGAGCTGAAGGTGAGCGAAGCCCGCTATAAAGACCTCTTGGCGGAAGCAGACGAATATTACCCTAAGTACCTCGAGCAATTAAGGGGGCTAGTCCAAGGGCTGGGTTCCAGCTAGCTGGCAGGGCTTAGCTACTTCACAATGTTACCACTTTGGCAGGGACTCGATAAGGCTTCACTGAGCTTAGACCCCCATCGGCTGATGAAGGTTGACGTAAGAGTAGCAGCACTTGATACACGGGGCTGCGACGATCAAGACCCCCATAACTACAACGTGAAAAGAGGGGTAAGAACTGATGAAGTGCGTCTCGTAAACCGCGAGGGATCCGGACATAAGCGAAGCCATGAAGACGCCCCACAGCACGCGATTTATGGTCAAGGAGATGCATGAGGCCAAGGC
>DAIQQE010000243.1:0-1042 GCA_036786905.1 Candidatus Nezhaarchaeales archaeon
TCCTTCATGTTAGGCCTAGGGAAATTCGACGGCGAACACCGCGATGCCCCTTGTCCTAGCCGATGCTCACCTCAAAACGCGTTGAAGGTATCGACGGCCAGCGCGCCGGGTCTCCGCCCATGGTAGCATCGCTCGCACAGCTCTGCAAGTCAGCTCTAAGTACTGGCCCCTCCTTGATGGCGTCAAAAAGGTAAGGAGGAAATAAGCCTTATTAAGACTAAGCAATGCAAAAAGTCTAGAGGGTTCCTTTCAGGACAAAGTCAGTGATTTGAAGGTAAGGGGAGATGCGACCTCAGGCATTTAATAGGACCTCGCTCGGAATACCGGGTTTGGACGAGAACCTCGGTGGCGGCGTCCCAAAGGGGTACATGATGGTCCTAGCGGGTGAGCCTGGGACTGGCAAGACCACTTTCGCTGCGCAGTTCCTATACCGAGGGGCCGTAGACCACGGCGAAAAGGGCGTGTACGTGAGCTTCGTAGAAGACAAGACGACCTTCTTCAACAACATGCGCGGCCTAGGCTTCGACTTCGAGGGGCTTGAAGGAGAGGGCAAGTTCCGCTTCCTGGAGATGTTGACCGTCAAGGAGGCGGGCGTGCCGGAGACTCTGAACCTGATATTGAGGGAGGTGGCCGACTTCGGGGCTCAGCGATTGGTGCTTGACCCATTCACGGCCCTAGCCCAGGCCATAAGAGAGACGCAAGAAGTCAGAATTCTCTTGCAGACCTTCTTGAGCAGGATAATAAAGTCTAGGGAGTGCACGACCATAATCATAGTGGAGAAGCCTTATGGAGTTGACAGGATCGGCACGGGGGTTGAGGAGTTCATAGCCGACTGCGTCATCCTGCTCAAGAGGGGGTGCTTCGACCAGAGGCCTGTGAGAGAGCTCGAGGTACTTAAGGCTAGGGGAATGGCGATTGACGAGCCGCAACTCTTCTTCACGATAAAGGGGGGCTTCAAGGCCTTTAAGCCGTTCAAGCACGTTAGCGTGGAGCAACCGCAAAGGTTCAAGCCCGTGCCGGACACGGACACTCACTTCTCGAC
>DAIQQE010000011.1:0-23932 GCA_036786905.1 Candidatus Nezhaarchaeales archaeon
CCGGTTCCGGAGATCATTGAGAAGTTGAAGGACAACGGCGGGGTGATATTAGACGAGAGCACCGCCGCCATAGATCAAGTGAGGGGCGTGGAGCTAGCGGCTAGGAGGGGTTGCAGGAGGGTGGCAGTGACTGTGGCCGGGTTCAGGAGCTGGGAGATACCGAGGATAAGGGATCTCGAAGAGGAGCTCAAGGTCGACGTCACGATCTTCACTGTATGCACCACCAGGAGCGGGCTCGAGGACGCCCAAAACATCCTGCTCTCGGACCTCGTCTGGGCCTGCAACTCCAAGGTCGTTAGGGAGATGGTGGCCCCCAAAGCGGTGTTTCAGCTCGGGGTCGCGATACCGGTCTTTGCGTTGACGGACAAAGGCAAGAAAGCCATCTTCACTCACTTGATGAAGATGAAGGAGCCCATAGTGGCCTTCAGGACCAGGCTCCCATACTTGGTGCCCGGAAAGCTACCCGAATAAGTCGGCCGATCAAATGATATTAAGTAGTTGTGTGATGTTATGAAGTACCTAAAGCTCGACCTCCACACCCACCCGTTCGAGGCGCTGGGGTTTCCGAGCCCCAGCATAGACACCGTCGCCAGGATAGTGAGGCAAGTCAAGAGGGCTGGGCTCGACGGGATAGCGATAACAGAGCACGGAGAACCCTCATACGGCTTTAGGGCCGCCGAGATAGCGAAGGAGTACTTTCCGGAAGTGATAGTAATACCGGGCGTTGAGCTCGAGGTAAGCGGCATAGGGCCAGCGTCTCATAGGCAAGTCGTCGAGCTCTACTTGGGCAGTAGGGTCTTCAGGTTTCAAGTCCACCCATACGACGAGCGCCCGGAGATACTATCCACGTGCCAAGGGATCGAGGTCAGGAACTACTTGCACAGGGGGATGGACGAGGACCTCGCGATGCAGCTGGCACTGAAGTTCAATCTGTTGCCATTGAGGAACTCCGACGCCCACAGGCTCGAGGAGATAGGCAAGTACTACAACGTGGTAAGCCTCGAAGCGCTTTACGAGAGAAGCGCCTCGGCATCGACCACGAAGGACTACGCCCTCTTTAACGCCGTCAAGTCACGCTGGGGCTAGGGCGAGGCCCCCCAAGGCCTCGAGGTCGCGGGCTCAGCATTGGAGTCACACATCACTTTTCAGACATGCAATGGGACATCATCGCCCACACATCTGTATAACTCACGCGCTCAAAAGCTTATTTGAAGGACTCCTCATATAGGAGGTGGGAGGGTCAGGGCGTTGGCGCTCACGGATCCCGTGTTCATTACAGGGCTCGTGCTAGTCGTCGTGGGCGTAGCGTTCCTTGTTGCCTCATCGATCATGCTATTGAGGCTAGGCAGGGGGAAGTGCGAGTCGTCGGGAGTCATCTTGATAGGGCCCGTGCCGATAATATGGGGGACGTCGAAGAGGATCACGGCGATAATGGGAGTGGTCACGGCGATCATAATCCTCTTGATGGTGCTGTGGTGGTTCGCCAGCTTAACGGGTTGGTAGTGCGGACTGCGTCGAAAACCCCTTGAAGGAGGTTAGGCCTTTGCCTGTGGTGAGTTTACGGAAGTGCGTGCGTCGACACCGCTAACGCCGTCCCCATCCCCGCGCTTAGCGATTGAGTATCAATCCTCGGTCCCCGCTTGGACTACGTCGGTCCTCAGCAGGTAGTCAATGAGCTTCGGGCTTATCACGGGCCTGCCGTTTACGAGTGGGTAGCAGAAGGGCAAGCGTATTTCCAAGTCGCCGCACTTCAGGGTCAGGCTGCTAGCCACCGGTATCTCGCTCAGCCTCACCCCGCTAGCCACTTTGAGTGCCATGTATATGGCCCCGTCTATCGAGAATTGACACTTGCCTAGGCTCCTAGGCTTGGCCCTTTTCATCTTAGATGTTATGAGCCTGAAGGTCCTACCCCTAGGCGGGTGGTCCCCCAGTATGCCCCCCACAACGACGACCCTCGCGCGCTCGAAGTCTGAGGGCTCCAACAACCTCTCAGCCTTGGGGTCGAGGACTATGGCGTCCTCGCGGTCGAAGAGCTCGGTTGCGCTCTCCCTGTAAACCCTCCCGAGTCTTTGGAGGCTCTTAAAGCCCCTCTTGACGTTCGTGAACGCTAGGTTGTCCCTCCCGACGATCGCTGACGCGTGCTCGTACTCTATGAGGACCCACTTGCTCAAGCGGGGCTCCAAGTGCTCTATCACGAACAGCAAGCTCAATAAACCGCACCAGCCCTCGGATCTCCAGTGCCGAGTAAGTGCTCGGCGACCATATATCTCTAAGCCCCGAGGGGCACCTGCGTGAAGCTGAGCCCGGAGTGCATACCCTGCATACTAGAGGTGAGGCGCAGAGAGCTGGAGATGCTGGAAATGGACGAGGCCGAGGCCTCTAGGGTGATGATCGAGGTGACCAAGCGCATGAGCGAGCTGCTCAGCGAAGACGTAAACGTGACCAAGCTCGCCTCGCAAGTCTTCAGGAAGTTCAAGGAGCTGACGCTCGAGGACCCCTACTCCTACGTCCGCAAGAGGGTCCTGAGCAAGTTCCCTGAGATCAGGGACTTAGCCCTCAGAGCGGTCGAGGGCCTCAGGGGCTATAGGAGGTTCTGGGAAGCGGTCAAGCTGTCTCTGCTGGGCAACAGCTTCGACTATGGGGTGGCGGAGTTCAGCCCTCCGACGCTCGAGCTGATAGGCGAGCTGATGAGCTCCGTGCGCGTAGATAGGGATCAGACGCCCCAGCTGTATGAGGCGGTCAAGGCGTCTAAAGTCGTCTTCCTGCTCGACAACGTCGAGGAGCTACCCTTCGACTACGTCCTCCTCTCGGAGCTCAAGAGGCTCCAGTGCCGCGTCACCGTCATAGCGAAGTCGGGCACCTTCCAGAACGACGCCACGATAGTCGACGCGAGGCAGGTCGGGCTCCAAGAGCTGGCGGACAGGTTGGTAGAGAGCGGCACGGACGGCTCGAGCGTCTTCATGGAGGAGATATCGGATGAGGCTATGAGCGAGTTGATGGCGTCTAACATCATAATAGCCAAGGGCATGGCGCACTACGAGTACTTGTCGGAGACGCCCCTCAGATCCAAGACGTTCTTCCTCTTGAGGGCCAAGTGCAAGGTCGTGGCAAGAGAGCTCGGCGTTAGCGTTGGGGGCTATGTGGTGATTAGGGGCCCTTAGCGTGTGCCTCAGCGACGCCGCTAAGCCCTTGCGAGATGAGCGCTGAGCCGCGATGACGCCCCGAGGCCGAGGAAGGTGCCCTCCACCACTCGGGACCAACTCGACGAAGCAGGGACCACCTCAAAGGCTGGAGCCCGGTTAAAAATAAGCCCAACCGAGCCGAATACCTAGTCGTGTTCTCGCGCTACGCTGCCTTGGTCAAGAACATGAGAGGCGTGGTCCTCTTCAGCCCCGCGGATGAGGTGTCGGGAGACCTCAGGTGGCTTGTCGAGAGGTTCAAGTACAGGGTCTTGGGCGTTCCCCCCTCCCTAGTCGAGAGGCTCCCCGGGTTGAAGAAGCCCCTAGTGCCCCTGGCACACCCAAGCAGGGGGGTCAAGTCCTTCGCGGACTTCGTGGAGAGCTCCATGAAGTTGGAGCGCGAAGTGGCAGAGGCCGTGTGCCTAGCCTCCTGTTACGTGAGTCCCCTCCTCGCCTTGGGCCCCAGCGCGCAACGATCCCTAAAGTCCTTGGCCGTCGGAGAGGTGGCGTCGAAGGTGGAGATGGGGGTGAGGGACTGGAAGCTACACCTGAGGATAGCCGACTACAGCGTCTTGGATCTATACGAGTGGAGCACGACGCAGGTGCAGAGGCTGTGGCGAGGAGAGGTGGACGCCGAGGAGCTGATATCGGAGAGAATCGCGGCCATAAAGAAGGACCAGAAGAGGTACTGGCGCCTCCAGAGGGGCCAGCTCGAGCCGAGGACCTTCTTGGTCTACTTGGACCTCGTGCAGAGCCTCTACAAGGCAGGAGCGCTTAAGTCGCTCATAGAGCACGACGTCGACGTCGTCTCGGCCTGCTTGGCGATAAACGTCTCGGTGTTCGTGGGGCGATGACGTCGTTAAAACGGCCTTCGAGGCGGCCTCTCCACTTGCCAAGCGCTCGAACCACTACGAGGTGGTTGTTCAAGAGCTGTCCGCTCGAACTTCAGCGGAGCGCGAACTCGAGGCCTTGAACACTTCAGCGAACTCTTGCCTTATAGACCTTGGCCGGCAGGTCTCCGTGCCTCACGTCCCTCACCTCTAGGACATCGCAATCCGAGCCCTCTAAGGCACCCTCAAAAGCCCTCCAAGGGCCGACTATGATCGTCAGCGTCGTCCCGCTGAGCTCGTCGGAGAGCACTCTCAAGAGCTTCGCGTATAGTTCTCTTACGGCCTTGGGCCTGCTCTGCCTGATGCCGTATGGTGGATTGACGACAACGTGCCTCACGTCTAGGCCCCTGTACGTGTCCCTCTTCGTCGCGTCCCTCACGTCGAAGCTTATCGTGTCGTGAACTCCGGCCGACAAGGCGTTTAGCCTGGCGCCCGCCACGTGCTTCGGGGACACGTCGAAGCCGTAGACCTCGTAGACCTCTCTGTTGGCGCCCTCCAGCGCCCTCTCAAGCTCCTCTCTGTGGGCCTTGGGGTCGTGGAGGGCGAGCCTTGTGAACGCCAGGTCCTTCCTGAAGAAGCCCGGGGGGAACCCCCTAGCCATCAGCGCGGCCTCTATGACTATGGTCCCCCCGCCGCACATGGGGTCCAAGAGCCCCTCGCCCCGCCACCCAGATATCATTAGCATCCCAGCCGCCAAGGTTGTCTTCAGGGCCGCTGGGTGGTCGTAGACCCTGTAGTTCCTCTTGTGGAGCGACTCGCCGGTGGTGTTGACGCCGATCACGACCTCGTCGTCCCTTACGTAGACCCCTACCTCGACGTCCGGGTTCTTGAGGTTCACGCGAGGCCTAGCGCCCTTGGCCTCTACGAAGCTGTCCACTATTGCCTGACCGACGACAGCCGAGACGTCTACGCTCGTGTACTCGTGCTCTCCAACCCTCGTGGTCCTCACGGCGAACGACTGGTCTAACCTCAAGACCTCGAAGTAGTCGATCGACTTCGCGAGCTTGTATATCTCGTCTAGACCTCGCGCCTCTCCACGACCGAGGACGAGCATCAACTTATGGACGCATCGAGCCCTTATGTTCACCCTGTACATCAAGTCGATTTGCCCCTCGAAGAAGACCCGAGCTGGCCTGACCTCGTTGACGCGCCCGCCGAGCATCTCCACTTCTCTCGCCGCTACGTCCTCGAGCCCCTCGACTGTTGTGGCCATGAACTCGAAGCCCATCAAGTCCACTCGCGCTTGAGGGTTCTGAGCTCACTAGTGAGAGGCGTGTTTAAAAAGAGGCCGAGGCGCCTTGAAGCCACCGTCTAAGCGCGCGGGCCCGAGCCAAGAGTTGCAGGTCAAGGCCTCTTCTCGTAGCTGACTATTGAGAAGTCGACCTCGGTCACTACGCCGTACTTCTCGGTCTTCGTCCACCCCATCTTCCTCCTCAAGAGGACGTGGAGACAGGCGTAGGCGGCTATGGAGGCCATGACCACCCAGCTCAAGTAGAGGAGCGGGATGTAGACGAAGTTCCTCGGTCCGGTCAAGGCCAGAGCGAGGGCGTTAGGCCCTAGCACGCCGATGAAGAGTAGCGCGAATCCCAAGACATGTCCCGTGAAGGACGCGATGAACCAGAGGCCTATCACGAACCCGGGCAGGCTAAGAGCCAAGAAGGCAGGAGTTAGAAGCGTCATCACGGCATCGAGCATCCTAGCGCTCGAGGGCGACAAGAGGTCTTTGTGCTTGCCAAGGACTTGGAGATAGCCCCTAAACCACCTCAAGCGCTGCCTCACCAAGCTCTTTAGCTTTGGAGGGGCCTCTATCCCGGCTCTCACGGTCACGTACTTCACCCTGTAGCCCCTTTTCACGAGCCTCACTGAGATCTCGGCATCTTCTGCGAGGGCCTGAGGGTCCCAGAAGCCCAGCTCCTCCAGAACGCTACGCCTGAAGTACATGTGGTTCCCCTTGCACACGACGAAGAGCCCCAGCCTGTCCCTACCCAGCTGGACGATGTGGGTTAGGAAGTCGTTCAAGGCCGCCAATCTAGTCCACAGGCTTTGCTTAGGGTTGACGGTGTACTCCTGCCCCTGCACGACGACCACTTCTGGGTCCTCGAATTGGGGAAGCACCCTCTCCAACACGTCCGGCTCCACGACGGCGTCGGCGTCGTAGACCGCTATTATCTCGCCAGTGGCCCTCTTGGCGGCGAAGTTTATCGCCGAGGGCTTGCCCTCGCTGACGTCTCTGTGGTAGTACTTCACGATCGACGGATACTTCTCAGCGAAATCCCTACAGATCCTGCCCGTCCCGTCGGTCGAGCAGTCCTCGACCACTATTATCTCCTTGTTCGGATAGGTCAAGTTGACCAAGGCCTTGAGCAACCTCTCCACGACCTTTTCTTCGTTCCTCACCGGGACGATTATCGAGACCCTCGGCTGGTGGCGGAGGGGGAGGCTAGAGGCTTTGTTATTGCCATCACCTTCGTTAAGGAAGCCTCTCAACCCTGTTACGATCAGCGGCACGTGGTACAACGTCCAAAACAAGAACACCGATGCGACGGCCATCCCCAGAGCCTTTGCCACGTCGAACATCGGTCGAACGACCCCTCGATAGCCTCTCCTTTAAGGCAAGTCCTTGGCTATAAGCTTTAACGTAAAGCCCTCTAAGCCCCTCGCCCCGAGCTGAAGGTTAAAAGCTTGCCCCTAGGACGTATTAGCTAGATCGCTAGGTGGTCGCGCTTTGCCGATAAGGGTCTACAACACCTTGTCCCGCGCGCTTGAGGTCTTCGAGCCCTTCAACCCCCCGAGGGTCGGGTTATACGTGTGCGGGCCCACGGTCTACGACTACACGCACGTGGGTCACGCTAGGACGTACGTCGCCTTCGACGTGATAAAGAGGTTCCTCAAGCTCAAGGGCTTCGAGGTCGTGCACGTCCAGAACATAACCGACATAGACGACAAGATAATCAACAGGGCCAGCAAGGAGGGCGTCAGCTGGAGTGAGATAGCCGAGACGTACACCAAGGACTACCTCGACGCCTTGAAGAAGTTGCACATCGAGGTGGATCTCCACCCCAAGGCGACCCGGCACGTGAGCGAGATCATAGACTTCATATCCAAGCTGATGGAGGCCGGCTTCGCCTACGAGAGCAACGGGAGCGTGTACTTCGACGTCGACAAGTTCCTCGACTACGGCAAGCTCTCGAGGAGGACCGGCCGCGAGGAGTGGAGGCAGGAGGAGCAGTACCTGCAGGAGAAGAGGAGGCCCTACGACTTCGCCCTATGGAAGAGGGCCAAGCCCGGCGAGCCCTACTGGGAGAGCCCCTGGGGCCCCGGCAGGCCCGGCTGGCACATAGAGTGCTCGGTCATGAGCAGCTTCTACTTGGGCGAGAGAATAGACATCCACGGTGGAGGAGCCGACTTGGTGTTCCCCCACCACGAGAACGAGATAGCCCAGAGCGAGGCGAGGTACGGGGTGAGGCCCTGGGTCAAGTACTGGCTCCACGCCGGCTACTTGACGATAAAGGGAGAGAAGATGAGCAAGAGCCTCGGCAACATAATAGCGCTGAGGGACCTTTTCAAGGAGCACAGGCCCGAGGCCCTGAGGTTGATGCTCGCTCTCACCCACTACAGGAGCACGATAGACTTCTCCTACGAGCTCTTGGAGAGCTACGAGAGGGTCTACGAGAGACTGAGGAATTGTGTGGAGCTCTTGATGAGGATCGCCTCCGAGGGCAACTTAAACTTCAAGCTCACGGAGGAGGACCTGAAGTTGGCCAGCAGCGTGGACGAGGACCTATTGGGCTTCGTGGAGTCGATGGAGGAGGACTTCAACGGCGCGAGGGCGGCCTCTTACCTCCACGGCCTCGTGTCGAGGTCCTACAGCGCGATAATACCCTCGGGCAAGGCGGAGCTGGCCCTCAGGGCCCTCAGCGCCTTCAAGAGGATGGACCAGGTGTTGGGGGTGCTCGAGGACACCTTCCAGGTCAAGGGCTTCGACAGGGAGTTCGTGGACAGGCTCGTGAAGATATTAATAGACGTGAGGCAGCTCCACAGGGAGCGCAAGGAGTACGAGATAGCGGACAGGATAAGGGACCAACTGGCCGCCCTCGGCATCAAGGTCATGGACTCCAAGACGGGGTCGACGTGGGTCTATCTCTGAAGCGCCTCTCACGAGAGGGTCTACGCGAACTAGCCCGCCTCAGAGAGAGACCTCAAAATAAGCAAATATAGCCGGGTCAGGATCACCCACATCGATAAATATGGAGAAGAGGCCTATCCTGCAACTGGCCTTGGACTTCGCGGACCTCCACAGGGCAGTAAGGGTGGCTGAGGAGGCCCTGAGGGGAGGAGTTGACTGGCTCGAGGCAGGCACCCCGCTCATCAAGAGCGAGGGCCTGAACTGCGTCAGGGAGCTGAAGAAGAGGTTCCCCGGCGTGCCCATAGTCGCGGACATGAAGACCATGGACACGGGGGCCGTGGAGGTCGAGATGGCGGCCAAGGCAGGCGCCGACGTCGTCATAATAATGGGGCTCGCTGACGACAGCACGATTAGGGAGGCCGTCGAGGCCGCCAAGAGGGTCGGGACGAGGACAATGGTCGACTTGATGAACGTCAACGACATGCCCTCAAGGGCCGTAGAGCTCGAGAGGTTGGGAGTGGACTACGTGTGCGTCCACGTCGGGATAGACCAGCAGATGAAGGGAATGAAGCCTCTCGAGGTTCTGAGGCAAGTGGTGGAGGTCGTCAGCATCCCCGTGGCCGTGGCCGGGGGGATAAATAGCGAGAGCGCCGCCAAAGCCGTCGAGGCAGGCGCCTCGATAGTTATAGTCGGAGGGGCGATAACGAAGGCCGAGAACGCAGAAGAGGCGGCGAGGGTCATAAAGCAAGCCATGCTCACTAGGAAGCCCGTAGAGACCAAGTTTTACAAGAAGTTCACCGAGCAGGAGCTCATGGAGGCCTTCAAGAAGGTTTCGACGCCCAACATAGCTGACGCCATGCACAGAAAGGGGGCCATGAAGGGGATAGTGCCCATAACCCCCGGCGTTAAGATGGTCGGTCGAGCCGTGACCGTCAGGACGTACCCCGGGGACTGGTCCAAGCCTATTCAGGCCATAGACTTGGCCGAGCCGGGCTCGGTAATAGTGATCGACGCTGGAGGGTCGGAGGAGGCCATTTGGGGCGAGCTCGCAACCTGGAGCTGCATAGTCAAGGGGATAGCTGGTGTGGTGATAGACGGGGCCATAAGGGACGTGGAGGTCATAAGGGAGCTGAGGTTCCCGGCCTTCGCCAGGCACGTGAACCCGAGGGCTGGCGAGCCCAAGGGCTTCGGCGAGATAAACGTGGAGATAACGTGCGGAGGGGTCAAGGTCGAGCCGGGCGACTGGGTCATAGGCGACGACAACGGAGTGGTCGTGGTGCCGAAGGACAAGGCCGTCGAGATAGCCAACAGAGCGATAGACGTGATGGAGAAGGAGAACAGGGTGAGGGAGGAGATAAAGAGGGGCAGCACTCTTTCGAAGGTCTTGGAGCTGAAGAAGTGGGAGAAGGTAATAGGCTAGGTGCGAATGCGTTGAGGGTAGCCGTCATAGGCGTCGGGGCCATAGGCGGCCTCTTCGGAGGCCTGTTGCACAGCAGCGGCCACGAGGTCTTGTTCGTCGAGCGAGAGCGCAAGATGCCAAAGCTGAGGGCAGAGGGCTTGAAGCTAATCATGCCCGACTCCTCGACGATAACCGTCAGGGCGGACTTCAGGCCAGACCTTAGCGGGGTGAGCGGCGTTGACTTCTGCATCGTGGCCGTGAAGGCCTATGACACCAAGTCGGCAGCGGGCTACGTGGCCTCGGCTGGTCTAAAGTGCCCCGTCCTCCTCCTGCAGAACGGGATCGGGGTAGAGGACGAGGCCGAGGAGGTCTTGGGGAGGGCCGTGGCGAGAGGGCTCACCAACTGCGGAGCCATGGCCGTGGAGGTCGGGGTGGTTAGGGTCGTCGGGATAGCGAAGACAGTGCTCGGATCCAAGGACGAGAGCCTCCTAGCTCCCTGCCATGAGCTGGCCGACGCACTGAAGAGCGCTGGGCTGCCGACGGAGGTCACTAAGAACATAAGCGGGGCCATCTGGGCCAAGGCCATAGTGAACTCCTCCATAAACCCCCTAGGGGCGTTGCTTAACGCGAGGAACGGCGAGCTCCTCGAGAACGAGCACGCGAGGGCCCTGCTAGCCATGGTGGCTCGCGAGAGCTGGAGCGTGGCCTCGGCCCTAGGTGTAGAACTCGGAGCCCGAGACCCCGTCGAGGAGGTCTTCGCGGTCGCGAGGGCGACCTACGACAACAGGAACTCGATGCTCATGGACTTGTTGAGGGGCAAGAGGACCGAGGTGGACTACATAAACGGGGCAATATGGAGGCTCGCGACCCAGCGCTCTTTAGAGGCACCGTTGAACAAGGCCCTGTACTTCATGATAAAGGCCCTCGAGGCCAGGCGGATGAGGTCCTTGGATTGAGTCGCTCGTGACGGAAGCGAGCGAAAGCGACGTCCTTCGACGAAGGATAGGTTTTTATGCACGGCTTTCGATGAGTCACACCGGTGTAACTAAGTCACACCGGTGTGACTCGTGCTGTTCGACCCCAGGCCGAAGGAGTCTCGTAGCGAGTTCTTCGACAGAGAGAAAGAGCTCGAGCTCCTCGAAGCATACGCGAAGAGGGGCTCGCCGGTGATACTATGCCTGGGCGTGAGGAGGATCGGCAAGACCTCTCTGCTCAAGGTGTTCCTCAACGAGAGCGGCTACCCCCACCTCTACTTGAACGCGAGGAGGCTCGTCGACTACGGGTACTCCATCGCCGGGCTCTACAGGGCGCTGTCTGAAGAGCTCGCCAAGATAAGGGGGAGGTTCGCTCAGCTCCTCGAGTACTTGAAATCCATTAAGGGAGTGCGCGTGGGAGAGCTCGGCGTAGAACTAGACTGGAGGGGTAGGGGGACTTCGATCTCGTCGGTCTTAGAAAAGCTCAACGAGTACGCCAGCGATAGGGGGACGAGCTTCCTCTTGGTCATCGACGAGGCTCAGGAGCTGAGGTTCCTTCGAGGGCGCAACAAGCTCGACTTCAGGCAACTCATGGCATACGGCTACGACAACCTGAGGAGCTTGAAGTTCGTGGTGAGCGGATCCGAGGTCGGGCTCCTCTACAAGTTCTTGGACTTCGAGAGCTACGAGAGCCCGCTCTACGGCAGGGCTTGGGACGAGGTGGTCCTCGAGAGGTTCACGCGGGAGAAGTCGATGGAGTTCCTCGAAGTCGGCTTCGCCGAAGCCGACCTACAAGTTCCTAGAGAGCGCTTGGAGGAGGCGGTCGACGCGCTAGACGGGATACCCGGCTGGCTCGCGCTCTACGGCTACGAGGCCGTGAAGAGGAGGAGAACCGACGTCCTCGACGAGGTGTTGGAGAGGGCCGTCGGCACCGCGATGAGCGAGCTCAAGGGCTTGATCGCTGCGTCCCAGACCTACAAGCACGTGTTGAAGGCGGTGGCAATGGGCCATGCTAGCTGGAGCAACGTGAAGCGAGCCGTGGAGGCCTGGCTCGGAGCTCAGGTGCACAACGAGACATTGAGCAGGTGCCTGAACAAGCTGGTGGACATGAGCGTCTTGATCAAGAAGGACGGCGAATACCAGTTCCTGGACCCCGTATACAGAGAGGCCGCCATGAGGCTCTGAGCGCTGATGAGCGGATGCCCGACGTCTAGGCGAGCGGCTCATGGCCGCTCGGGGTAAAGCTTATCTGTAGTCCCAAGGGCCTCTCCTAAGTCTCATAGGAGAGAGTGGACGTCTTGGAAGGAGGTCTCCTGCTCTGGATCGGCTGCACCTCGTCCTACAGGGCCCCTGAGCTGGCCCGCTCGCTCGCCTCCGTCCTGAAGGCCTTGGGAGTCGGGTACAAGTGCCTGGGCCGAGACGAGGGCTGTTGCGGCTCCATACTCTTGAGGCTCGGCTTGAAGAGGGAGTTCTCGATGGTCGCTCGAGACGCCGCTAGCAGGATATTGAGCACGGGGGCCGAGGGCCTCGCGACCCACTGTCCAGGCTGCTTGAGGGCGTTCAAGCTCGACTACCCTCGAGAGCTCGAGGACTTGGGATTGGACGTGAGGCACTCCACGGAGGTCGTGCTGGAGCACGCGAGGCACTCTTCTCTGAAGCCCCTCGAGCTCAAGGCCGTATACTTAGACCCCTGCCACCTAGGGAGGCACTTGGGAATCTACGAGCCACCTCGCCTCCTCCTGAACATGATACCCGGCCTGAAGTTGATCGAGCCAGAGGAGAGCAGAGAGGGGTCTCTTTGTTGCGGCGCCGGAGGAGGGGTCAGGGGCTGCTTCGAGGAGCTGGCCAAAGCGATGGCCAGGGAGCTCTTGGACTACTTCAAGTCCCTCGGCGCCGAGGCGGTCTTGACCGCTTGCCCCTTCTGCTACTACAACCTCAAGACGGCCTCCGATGGCTCGGTGAAGGTCTTTGACGTGATCCAAGTGGTCAAGGCATCGATGGAGGGGAGGGCGCTTGGATGGTCCGTTTGAGCTCCTGAGGGCGCAGGTCCTAGAGGGAGTGGCCGACCTAGCTAGGAGGGTGGCGCTGAGGAGGGCCGTCGAGTCTTACGTGGCCAGCAAGAAGAAGGTACTCTCCAAGCTGAAGCACCTGAGGGACCTAGGGCTCGAGGTGAGGAGGATAAAGGAGGAGTCGATAGGCAGGATTCGTGAGCTCGTGAAGGAGGCCTCCGAGGCCATAGAGGAGAACAACGGGAGGACCTACTTCGCCAAGACGGCCGAGGAGGCCAGGAGGATAGTGGGCGAGATAGTGGGCGAGGGGAAGCTGATAGTCAAGTCGAAGTCCCTGACCTGCGAGGAGATACTCTTGAGGGAGCACCTAGAGGAGGAGCTGAAGTGCAAGGTCGTGGAGACGGATCTCGGCGAGTTCATAGTCCAAGTGAGGGGGGAGAAGCCCACCCACGTGATCAACCCATCGATTCACGTCCCCAGGGAGGAGGTGGCGAGGACCTTCTCCAAGCTGGCCGGCAGGGAGCTGCCCAGCGACATCCCCACGCTGGTTGCCTTCGCGAGGGAGTACTTGAGGGGCTACTACATGAAGGCCGACGTCGGGATCAGCGGCGCTAACGCCGTCGCGGCCCAGACGGGGACGATATTCATAGTCGAGAACGAGGGCAACGCCAGGTTTTCGACGAACGCTCCTCCTGTGCACGTTTGCGTCGTGGGCATCGAGAAGGTGGTGCCGACCCTGAGCGACGCCTTCAAGGTGATCGAGGTGCTACCAGCCTACGCCACGGGCATAACGATGGCCGCCTACGTCTCGATGATAACCAGCCCCAGCAGGACCGCCGACATAGAGAAGAAGGTGGTCTACGGGGCCCACGGCCCCAAGGAGCTCCACGTGGTTTTCCTGGACAACGGGAGGAGCGAGATGGCTGGGCACCCGGTCTTCAGGGAGGCCCTCTACTGCTTGAAGTGCGGCGGTTGCCTGTACGAGTGCCCGGTCTACCGGGTCCTCGACGGGAGGTTCGGCCACAACTACTTCGGCGGCATAGGCGCGGTGTGGACAGCCTACACCAGGGGATTTGACAAGGCCCTCTTCGCCTACCTGTGCACTGGTTGCGGGAGGTGCAGGGAGGTGTGCCCGGTGAGGGTGGACACGCCCAGGCTCGTCGAGGAGCTCAGGGCAGAGCTCGTCAAGGTGGGCTTCGGGCACCCCAAGGCCGAGAAGTTCCTCAAGAACATAATCTTAACCGGCAACCCCTGGGGGGAGCCCCGCGAAAAACGCTCTCTCACGCATGTCGTTGACCAAGAGGTCGCGCCCCGGCTCGAATGAGGCTGCGCCTCGCTTGAGAGGCTTAGTTCACGAGAACCGCAACCCCTCACCCACTTGCCTACGAGTCACTTCGCCACGTCTGTTGCTGGCGTGGCGGGCCTCGACCGGCCACTCCCATGGCCTTGGCCGCTTTCTCTGCGAGCCCATCGACGAGCTCCTCGAAGCCCCGTCCCTCAGCCGTACTCGATCACTGCTCCAGCCCCTCGGTGTCAAGCGTCGGCCCCCTCTCGACCCTCGCTTCGCCTTCTTCGCCCCTCCGCGAGGCGACTCTGCTCGGTCGCCGTCTTCAGCCAAGTTTTTATGGCGGCGCTCTTGGTCGTCGCTCTGACATTCGGTCAAAGCGTTTTGCAGAAAACGATATTTAGAAGTCCCCCGGAGTACTTCTCAAGTCCACGCCACGTGAAGGAAAGCGGTGTCGGTGGGTGTCAGGTCTTCTGAAGGTGTTGAACAACCCGAAGTACCAAGCTCTCCTCAAGGCCTTGAGGGACGGGAAGCTTGACGTTGTGGAGCCCTTGGTGAGCTTCGAGAGCGGAGTCGAGTACCCCAAGATGAAAGAGTTCTTCGACTCCGAGAGCGAGGCGAGGGAGGCCCTCGACGCGCTCGTCGAGGCGGACATCCTAGCGCCCGAGGTCGTGGACAACGTCATGGTCTGCCCTCGCTGCCAGACCCACAAGCTGATGCTCAGGGCCCTTTGCCCGGCGTGCAGCTCGCCCAAGCTGTCGAGGAGCGCCATGATCGAGCACGTGTCCTGCGGCCACATGGACTTCGAGGAGAGGTTCAGGAGCGAGCTCGGGATGATATGCCCCCGCTGCGGCAGGCCCCTAGGAGAGGCCGACTACAGGGTGTTGAGCAAGCTCTACAGGTGCTTGGACTGCAAGAGGGTCTTCTCGGAGCCGAGGACGGAGTACCTATGCAGCAAGGGCCACAGGCTCAGCGGAGCCTCCCTAGCCTTTCAGGGCGTGAGCGCCTACAAGCTCAGCCCGGAGAAGAGGGCCTTGCTCGAGTACGCGATACTGGACGTAGAGGAGCTCGTGAAGCCGCTGAGGGAGGAGGGCTTAGAGGTCGAGGCCCGAGCCTTGGTCGTCGGGAGGTCTGGGTTGGCCCACGAGTTCTCGTTCGTGGTGTGGGGAAACGCGCGAGCCAGCGGAGAGGGGGAGAACAGGTCTCCGATGGTCGTGGGCTCGGTGCACACGTCGGAGAGGGTGACGGCCTCCGACGTGCTGGCCCTGCACGCGAAGGCGTTCGACGTCGGCGCGGGGGCGAAGCTGATAGTGACGAAGGGGGTTGTGGACGGGGAGGCCAGGGAGCTGGCGAAGGTCTACGACATAGAGATGGTCGAGTCGCGGAACCCGAAGGAGCTCGCGGAGAAGGTCAAAGAGCGCGTGCTCAAAGCCGTTAGGCGGGGCAGCGCTTCGAGGGCGTGAGGCGGCCAGAGGGCTAAAAAGCGATTTAAATGGGAACAATAATTGTTATTATTTAATAATAATCACTCTTCAACAAACATTTTTATACCTCTGTTTTAAGTAATAGTTCAGAGGGCTATGCCTAGGAGGGCCGTTGTAAGGGACGAGAGGGCCGTGAGCCCAGTAATAGCCACGATAATCATAGTGGCAGTCGCGATAGTGATGTCGATAGCAGTGGCCTACTGGATGCTGGGGCTCGTCGGGACGTTCACGAGGTACGAGAAGCTGGAGATAATAACGATGTACGCAGAGCGCGTGAACGATGTGAACAATGGATGGAACATAACCGCGAAGTTAAAGAGCACCGGGACCGCGGCTGCGACCGTCAACCTGATATTGTTGAACGGGAGGCCCGCGAGTTCGTTCAACGCGGCTACTGGGTCAGCTAACGTGACAATCTACTATGGAACAAATCTCGCCTCGCTTAGTTCTAAGGACGTCGAAGGAGAACCTGTGACCATAGGGCCCGGAGAAGAGGTGTTCTTCAGAATATTCATAGCTAGTAATACGCCTGGGTTCAAGTCTGGAGTGTCCGTTGAGGTGACGTTCCACACGGCCGCTGGGAGCGACTACCCGAAGGTCGTCGTCCTACCTTAAATTAACTCAATTTATTTTCTTAGGCTTGGAGGTCATGTTGAGGCGCCTGTTGAAGGGCAAGGGCGAGGAGGCGAGGGAAGAGGGCCCCGAGCTCAGCGCAAAGAGTGGAGAGGGCGAAAGAAAGGCCTCCCCCGAGGGGCTGAGGAAGGCGCTCTCCTCTCTCTTTAAGGGCAAGGAGGTTGCTCTCCCGCCTCCAGTTGCCGTCTTTTCCAAGTTGCCGGAGGACGCCGAGGTCATCGAGACCTACCCCATCCAGCCCCCGTTCTCGAGTGTGACGATAGCCTCCCTCCCCGAGCTGGGGGGCGGGAGGGCCTACTTCATAGAGGAGGTTCAGCTCTCCCCCCAGGAGCAGCAGGTCTTCAGGAAGCTCATGGACATGCTCAGCGTCGAGATAGAGCCGCCAGAGGAGGAGGGCGTCGACCTAAACAAGTACGTCGAGCGCGAGGCGGAGAGGCTCGCCAAGAAGTACGGGTTGGCGAAGAGGATCCAGAGGCTGGGCGAGGGCTCCTGGCGCAGGATAGTCTACTACCTGCAGAGGGACCTGATAGGCTTCGGCCCCCTCCACGTCATAATGAGCGACAGGATGATAGAGGACATATCGGTCAACGGGGTTGGCATACCGGTCTACGTCTGGCACAGGAGGTACGAGAGCATGCCCACGAACCTCACGATAGTCGACGAGGCCACGCTCGACAACGTGCTAATCAAGCTCACTCACTTGGCCCAAAAGCACATATCGACGGCCTTCCCGCTGCTGGACGCCATGCTCCCCACCAAGGACAGGGTCGCGGCCACCTTCAGGAGGGAGGTCTCCCCCAAGGGCAGCACGTTCTGCATAAGGAGGTTCAGGGAGCAGCCGTTCTCCGTGGTCGAGCTGATAGAGCTGGGGACCCTTAACGAGCTCCTCGCCGCCTACTTCTGGTTGCTCATCGAGAACAGGATGACGATGGCCGTGATAGGCGGCACTGGCGTCGGCAAGACGAGCACCCTCAACGCCCTAGCGAGCCTCGTCAAGCCCTCCATGAAGATAGTGACCGTCGAGGAGATACCTGAGCTCCTATTGCCCCACGAGAACTGGGTCCAGCTGGTCGGCAGGCCGAGCTACGGCCTCGGAATGGCCAAGATAGGCGAGATATCCCTCTTCGAGCTGGTCAAGGTCTCCCTCAGGTACAGGCCCGACTACATAGTCGTGGGCGAGATAAGGGGGGAGGAGGCATTCGTCCTCTTCCAAGCGATGGCGACTGGCCACGGGGGCCTCACGACCCTGCACGCGGAGAGCGTGGACCACGCGGTCAAGAGGCTCACGAGCCCTCCGATGAACATAGCCGAGAGCTACATACCGCTGATAAACGTCATGATAATGCAGGAGAGGGTCCAGTTGCCTAGGCCGAGGGCCGGCCTGACTTTCGGCAGAAGGATAAGGGAGGTCTACGAGGTGTTAGACTACGGGAGGTACAACAAGATAGCCGCCTGGAACCCGGTGAACGACACGTTCATCACCGACTTCAGGAAGAGCGAGATGCTGAAGAGGATAGCCCTGAGGCACGGAGTGGACTTCGAGCTCGTGTTGGAGGAGCTGACCAAGAGGGCCCTGCTCTTCCACGACCTGCTGAGGCGGGGGGTGAGGGACAACAAAGAGGTCAGGAAGGAGATAATGAGGTACTACCTGCTAAACCCGTTCCCGGTCCTGACCATCGAGAGGAGGGTGGGCTAGGCGTGGCCTCAATAGCCGGCCTGGCCTACCAAGGGTTCTGGTGGCTTTCTAGGGGCTTAGTGTGGCTCCTCTACGGCGGGAAGACCTCTAGGCTCAGGGACCAGCTGGAAGCGGCCGGGATGAGGATATATCCCGAGGCCTACCTCTCCATGGTCGGTTTCTTCTTGGTGGTGACGAGCTCCTTAGCAGCCATCGCCGTAGCCTTCACGGGCCTCTTTCCAGTATCGCTCTTACCAGTCATGGTGTTGCTGATAGGGTACGCATTGCCGAGCATCAGGGCTCAGGACAGGGCCTCCAAACTAGACGTCGAGGCCCCCTTCGTCGCTGCATACGTAAGTGTTATGGCGACCGGAGGCATGTCCCCCTACGCCAGCCTCAAGAGGTTGAAGAGCTGCGACCTCCTCCCCAACACGGCGAAAATGGCCAAGCGGATGGAGGTGGACGTCCTGCTGAGAGGCCTGGATCCAGTGGCGGCCATAGAGAAGTCGGCCGAGAAGCTACCGTCCAAAGAGTACAAGGAGTTCCTGATCGGCTACACCTACACCTTGAGGACCGGGGGGGACGTGGTGCACTACTTGATGACCCGAACCGAAGTGATGTTCAGGGACCTGGCGACTAAGTTGAAGGCCTTCGGCGAGCGCGCGGCGGTGCTCCTGGAGTCCTACATAGCCATCGCGATACTCTCGACCCTGGGCCTGAGCATAGCCTTCCTGACGTCGATGGCATTCGCGGGCTTCTTCCAGGGGGGCTTCACCGCTGAGAGCTACCTCCTCTACTCCTACATAATCATGCCCGTCCTCTCGATACTCTTCATATACTTGGCGGACCTCTCGAGCTTCCAGGAGCCCGTCTACGAGACCGCACCCTACAAGGTCTACGCGGCCACCATGCCCCTCACCTTTTTCCTGGTCATAGTGATGTTCCTGCCGTTCCTGGTACCAGAGCTGACGGCG
The DNA here is from genome assembly GCA_036786905.1 of Candidatus Nezhaarchaeales archaeon. GTDB lineage: Archaea > Thermoproteota > Methanomethylicia > Nezhaarchaeales > WYZ-LMO8 > WYZ-LMO8. Next base: position 18,629 of record DAIQQE010000011.1, read on the forward strand.
GCCATGCCCATAGCCAAGCCCTTCAAAAACCTCCTAACCTCCTTCAGAGAGCTGCTGGGCTTGGACAGGGGCGTGGAACCGGCCATAGGCCTCGGCATAGCCCTAGTGGTCGGGACCATCCCAGCAATGGTGGCGCACGACTACTACGAGAAGCGCAGGGGCAAGGGGCTAGTCTACGAGGTCACGAACTTCCTAAGGGACCTCACGGAGGCCAGGAAGACGGGGGCCTCGCCAGAGGCGTGCGTAGCCCAGCTCTCCAACAGGTCCTACGGGGCCTTCACAAAGCACTTGAGGATAGTGGCCCGCCAGCTCCGTTGGGGGATGCCCTTTAGGGTGGTCTACGAGACCCTCAAGAGGAGGATAAGCTCTTGGATGGCCCTCATAAACCTCTACCTCCTCGTTGATGCGATCGAGGTCGGAGGAGGGAGCCCGGAGACCCTCGAGACCATGGCCAAGTTCGGCGAGATGCAGGCGTCCTTGGAGAAGGAGAGGATGGCGATCCTGAGGCCCCTCATGATAATGCCGTACATAGGGGCCGCCTTAATGGTCTTCTCGACCTTAGTGACGGTGTACTTCATGTACTCTGCCGTCATGACCATGGCCCGCGTGCCGGTGCCGTTCGCCCAGCTACTGTCTACCATAGCCCCGACGTTGGTCCTGCTGTCCTACATCATGGGCCTCGTGACTGGCAAGGTGAGCAAGGGGGCGGTCTCGGCGGGCTTCAAGCACGCCATAGTGCTCACGATCATAGCCATGGCCACCACGGTAGTAATGCCCATGCTCAGGATAGCGATGCCGTTCTAGCGCGGGCGACTCGGGATGTCCAAGGCGATGAGGACGTTTGGTGGAAGGGCCGTCTCCCCGGTGATCTCAACGATCATAATCACGGCCACGCTTTTGGTGGTGCTCGTCGTGGCTACGGCCCTAGCCTCCAGCATGCTCGAGATACAGCTCCAGAACCTAGAGTTCGAGCAAGCGAAGACGACTATGATGGCCCTGGACAAGGCGATAGCGGAGGTTTCCTTGAGGCCCGGGGCCTCGAGCTCGGTTCAATTCAATCAGAGGAGCGGTGGGATAGGGGTCTACGAAGGAGAGGCCGTGACCATACGCGTTTACAGGGCCTCGGAGCTAGCCTTAGAGCTCAGCAATGCCACCTACGTCGTGAAGTACCGAGGGGGGAGGATGGTCTCTGCGGCCCCGATGGACTTGAGCGGCTCGAGCGAGCTGATAGTCGAGGCCCCCAAGCCGCTCGGGTACGTCCGAGTCGAGGTAGGGGGCGGCGCTTGGATAGTCTTGGACTACAACAGAGCGAGGGTCTTGGTCAACCCATCGCTGGGGGCCGTGGACGTCTTCCTCACACTCCTGCGGCCGGGGACGTTCGGCGGCACAGGCATCGCTACCGTCAAGGTCCAGAGCAAGGACGTGATGACCTGGGCGTGCGAAGGAGACTCCATCGAGGTCAAGGTCGGCGACGAGAACGAAACCTTGAGTTTTGGGGGGCTACGGAAGATTAGGATCACTGAGGTGGTGGTAGAGGTATCGGTAACGTGAGGTGCTAAAGGATGGTCCACGTATCCATACAGCACATAATCGGCACGGCGGCCCTGCTCGTGTTAGTTCTATCGCTCGCCTACGCTTACCAAGTAGTGGTCACGTCAGTGCAGATTAGCGCCATCCGCACTCAGATGAACCAGGTGGCGGAGTACGTGGCCCAGAGCGTGAGCGACATCGTGAGCTTGACCGAGTTCGCCTACGGGGCCCTGTCGAGCGGGACCGTGTCCAAGAGCCTGAAGCTGCCAGCCGACTTATCGGGGAAGCCCTACCTCGTGAGGCTGGAAAGCCGCGAAGGGGGTTGCTACGTTGTGGTAGAAGTGAGCGGGCTGAGCGACGTGTACGCGACGTCGCCCATACCCCTAAAGAACGCCACGGCCGCTGTCTGGATAGTCGCCGACGGAGGCTTCGAGCTATCCGACGCGAGGGTCAAGCCGAAGCCCTACGTCTACGGCGGCAACCCGAAGGCCGTGGTCTGGTGCGAGAAGACTTGGCTCGAGGGCCAAGGCTACGTGATACTCGTAGGGCTGGGCCTGAGGGAGGACTGAGGCTTGGAAGTTTACGAGTACGTATTCGCCGCTCTGGTGATGGTGTCGGTCTTCACAGCCGCCGTCTACTTGGCCGTCACGGTGCTCCCTCCCTACAGGAGCGTCTCTGAGGTGGACCAGCTCAAGATAGCGGCCCAGAAGGTCATGAACAACATCCTGCTGAACCCCGGCTACCCGCACGACTGGGGAGGCGACGTTAGCGTGAGGGCCGAGGGCCTAGCCTCCTTCGGCTTGGCCTCCTACACGGTCCTCACTCGCGAGGCCTACGTCCTGGATCAAGACAAGGTGCAGAGGCTGAGCCCCGAGGCTGGCCCGCTCTACGTGCCGCCGAAGGTGGTCCTGGACCTCTTGGGCTTGGGCTTGGAGTACGGCATCAAGCTCGAGTTCATCCCCGTCCTCAACGTGAGGGTTGAGGCCTCTCAGGGATCGGGTGGAGTCAGCGTTAGGGTCAGAGTGACCTCGGAGCGGGGCGTGCCGGTCGAGGGCGCGAGCGTAGCCGTCGTGGCCGTCTGCGCGAGCGGTGGAGGGCTTGACCTGCCTCGAAGCGACGGTCGAACCGATGCCAATGGACTGTGCGCCTTGAGCATAGGATGCCCTCAGCCAGTGCTGTTGATAACGATCGTCGATTTTCAAGGAGCGCGAGCGGTCAGCGTGTCCACGACGCCCACCTCAGGGTCCAACGTCTATAGGTCGCTCGTCTTCGGCAAGTACTTGCTCGTCGACGAGTCGATCGGCTTGAGTAACCCGAAAGCCCATCAGCTCTTCGTCTCAGCTGGATCCAGCGGGGCTCTCGAGGTGAGAAGCGCGAGCTGCGCCTTAACGCTGAGGGGCTTCGATGGCCTCGGGGGCTACAACGTGTACGACATGGGCTTCGAGGAGCCCAGCTTGGTGGCCGTCGTCGTGGTCGACGAGGGTCGTTTTCTCGTGGCCTATAAGCTGGTCCCGGAGAGCTACTCCTCGATAGCCGGAGAGGTTCGCCCGCCCATCTCCTACTCCTTGGAGAGGGGCGTAAGGATAGGCCTCTCCCACTACAACCTCAGGCTGACCATATGGAGGATGTCTTGGTGAGGCGCTCAAGAGAAGGGCAGATGAGGATCTTGGAGGCCGTGATAGCGACCACGGTATTGCTCGTGGCCTTCACGGCCTTCTACTTCATGCTGTACTCGTCGGTCAAGTTCTTCAAGCAAGAGGCCGTCGACCTAAATAGGCTGAGCTACAACGCCTTGATGCACCTGGCCGAGTCGGGGATCGTGGAGAGGGCCTTGAGCGGCGATGCGCAGGCGGGCGGGGCGATGCTGTTGAGGGCCCTCCAAGTCCTCTTGCCCTCGAACGTCTTCTTCAACTTGACGATAGTGAACATCACGGACGCCTCGAGCAGGGAAGTGGTCGTGAGCGTGTCCAATGCAGTGCCAGCGATCTTCGAGGGGCCGAGCGAGGTGGCGTCGGCGACGACCACGTACACGTCGAGCGAGGGGAAGATATATATGTTGGTGTTGAGGCTGGCGCTCGTGGGGGCAGTGTAAGGTCTTGTCCAAAGGAGAAAGTCTTAATATTACGCATTCAAACATATATATTGAGATGCCTTCTTCTAGGAGAATTAGAATGGACAGGAAAGGCCAGTTCATAGTCATAGGAGCGATAGTAATAGCCGCCTTCATGTTTGCCCTAGTATTAACTATGAGCCAGATGAGCGTCCAGAGGCAAGTGTTCATCCCCGAGCCCGTGGACGAGGTCGTGCTGGCCGTGGCGAGCGACTTCGAGCGTTGCTTTCAGGTAGCGCTCGCGTCTGCAAGCAAGACTTATTGCGCGACAATGGACAAGTCCGAGGCCGCGCTCAAAGGAGAAGAGGTCATTAAGGCTTGGTCCATGGCTCTTTCGGAGGCCTACAAGGGGGTACGGAATGGTCATCGACTTGAGCGTTGACTCCACGGCCAAGGGCGTGGTCTTTGACTTTGACTGCTCAGAAGGTCATGGGCGTACGCGGGCCTACACAACATTCGGGATGGATGTCGAGGGCTATGGTCTTAGAGGCCTGGCCTTAACCATGAGCACTATCGTGGAGCTCAAAATCTCAAAGGTGAACATCACAAACGAAGGTAACTATGTAACCATGGCGTTCAATGTAAGTAAGAGAGCGAAGGGGAGGGAGGTGCCCGTAGAGGTCGTCAAGGTCAACGTAACGGTCGACAACAAGGAGATAAGCGGAGGTGACGTCAACCTCACGCGGATGGGCGGAGGAGGGTATCTAGTCGGATTTGGCCTAAACGGCTTTGACAGGGTGACAGTGGTATTGAAAGCGATGACCGAGGACGGAGCGTGGGTCGCTGCGAAGCGGACGCTGTACATCACTGCCGCCCCTCAAGATGGTAACGGTGGTGGCCCCCCGAGCATGTCTGAGGATTGGCGAGCTTTATACATCACCCCCGATGAGCCGACGGATCTCCCCCCGGAGCTGAAGGACATTGCCGACTTCTCACTAAATATAACCAAACCTTCTAATACCGGTCACCTAGCACCTCCATTGAACCCAAGTCCGCCGCACTCCAATCAAAGCGGAATATCTATCATCCCAATACCAATGACCTTAAATCTAACGAATACTAATCTCATAAACATAACTCTATACGTGGCCCTCACGTCTAAAGCGCACAGCGGAAAAATACCTCTCAACGTGACCCTCCTCTACTACAACAATGGAACATTCGTGGAAATCGGTTGTGGGACCATATACCCCATAAAATCGGACTCTCCTCTAGAGTACACCATATCCTTTGAACCCAAAGTTAAGGAGATACCTGAGGGAAGCTACCTGGTACTGAACATCGCACGCCCCACTAAGGGAGGAGGCGCCATCAAAGTGTACTTCGGCCCCGACTACCCCTCAAGCATAGAGCTATTGCCGTAGCAGGCCCTGTATAATGTCGCAGACCCCGCGCGCTAGAAACCTGCTTCAGCGGCGTCAACACGCTGGTGAGCGCATCACGATCTCGTGGTTCTAGCACTCGTCGACCTAATAGACGTCGTTATTATTTAGAGCTCGCAATTTCTTAACGTTCTTTACGATCACCAACGTTCGCTTGCTCGTACCGGCACGAGCTGAGCTTTTGTTGGGCATAGGTCGTTCCTATAATCCAAGGAGCAACTTAAGCGTCAGCGGCGTGAGTATCGTCGAGGCGAGCGTGACGACTATCGCGACTAGAGAGGT
>DAIQQE010000073.1:0-6174 GCA_036786905.1 Candidatus Nezhaarchaeales archaeon
CCTTGAAGGTGGACTTCCACGAGTCTGGCCTCTACCTCTATCCCGGTACGGGCTTCGTGGACGAGATGGGCGAGGGCGAGGGCTACGGCCTCATGGTCAACGTGCCCCTCCCCCCTAGGACTCACGACGACGCCTACTTGTACGCTTTCAAGGAGATAGTCCCGGTGCTCGCCGAGGAGTTCAAGCCCGACGTAATAGTTCAGCAATGCGGCGTGGACGCGCACTTCGAAGACCCCTTGGCACACCTAGCTCTCACGACGAGGGCCTACGCCGAGATAGCGGAGATGATGCACGAGATAGCCCACAGGGTGGCCGGTGGGAGGTACGTCATGGTTGGCGGCGGGGGCTACAACGTCGCAACGGTCGCTAGGACGTGGACCATAATGGTGTCTAAGGTGTTGGGGGTCGAGTTGCGAAACGATCTACCTCAAGATTGGATCGCTGAGTTCAAGAGCTTAATGGGCTACGATCCGCCCAAAACGCTCCACGATGCGTCTAGACCCCTCATAAGCGAGGGCGTCTGGAGGTCAATAATGGCGGATGTCGAGCACGTGGTTAAAGAGGTCAAAAAGAGGTTCCCGCAGTTTTTCAAGAGGTAGCGCTACTTAGCGACGGGCCCTATGGCCTCATAACCCACGATCTTGTTTACTCTCTCGGCCTCTTCGTCGACGTACTTCTGTATCTCCGCTATCTCCTCGTCGGTCAAGTGGTTGAACCTGCCCTGCATCCTCAAGTAGTCCTTCACAGGCCTCCTCCGGGGGACGCTCACGGTGACCCTGAACTCGCCCTCCTCCACCTCGTAGAGGATCCACGTGCCCGTGAGCACGCCGAGCCTCGCGACCTCAACGGTCTTGCTCGGGTCGAACCTCCAGCCCGTGGGGCATGGGGCCAAGACGTGTATGTACGCTGACCCCTCTATCTCAGCCGCCTTCTTGACCTTATTGACGAAGTCCAGAGGATGGGAGATGCTGGCCACGGCGACGTATGGTATCCTGTGCGCGGCCGCTATCGCCGCCATGTCCTTTTTTAGCTGAAGCTTGCCCCTCCACTTAGCCCCGACGGGCGTGGTCGTGGTCCAAGCTTTAAATGGCGTGGTCCCGCTCCGCTGAATGCCAGTGTTCATGTAGGCCTCGTTGTCCATGCATATGTAGACGAAGTCGTGCCCTCGCTCTAGCGCGCCGCTCAGCGCCTGAAGACCTATATCGGCTGTGCCGCCGTCGCCGGCGAGGACCGCTACGTGGACCTTCTCGTCTACGAACTTGATCCCCTTCCTCTTCAACGCCTTAATGCCGGCCTCGACGCCGCTAGCGACGGCCGCGGCATTCTCGAAAGCCACGTGGATCCAGGGAACCTTCCATGCTGTTTCTGGGTAGACCGACGTGCTGACCTCTAGGCAACCCGTTGGGCTTACGACTATGACGTTGGGACCCAAGACTTTCGTCACTAGCCTAGCTATTATGCCCTCAGGACACCCTTGACATAGCCTGTGCCCAGCGCTGAAGTACTCGACCTTGGGCAAGTCCTTAATGCTCTTAAACACGCTACTCGCCATACTCGACGCCCCTAACGCCGTAATATACGCAGGGCCTTTCGACGCGTCCCTTCTTCAAGGCCTTGTGCGAGATCCTCGCTATCTCTATCAAGTCTTTGACCGTAACGTCCCTCCCACCAAGTCCGACGATGAAGTTCATCATCAAGGGCCTTTCAGCGTCGTTTGCAAACAGCGATGCGATATCTGCGAAGAGGGGCCCGCCCACAGCCCCAAACGATATAGTCCTATCAATTACGGCGAGGATCCCAACATCCTCTAGCTTCTCCCTCCAAAGCTCTTCAGGTATGGGTCTGTAGAGCCTAGGCCTGAAGAGCCCTGCTTTTATGCCCATCTCGCGCAATTCCTCTACGGCTATCTTGGCCGTGCTGGCTATGGCGCCCATGGCTATTAACAGGACCTCCGCATCTTCTGCCTTGTACTCCTCATAGAGCCCATAGCTAACCCCGAACGCTTTATCGTACTCCCTGTCCACTTCTTCTAAAGCCTTGGGGACCCTAGTCAGGGCGTCGACCAGCTGGTACTTGAACTCGTAGGCGTAGTCGGGAAGCGCCATAACCCCCATGGTTATGGGCCTGCGAGGGTCGAGCACGTTGGGCCTCTCAATTCGGGGTAGGAATCCGAGGACCTCGTCCCTCTCCCTAACTTCTACGGGCTCGTAGGTGTGGCTGAGCACGAAACCGTCGTAGCACACGCAAGCAGGCACGAGGATGTCGCTTCTTTCGGCTAGCCTGTATGCTTGGATTATGGTATCGTGAGCCTCCTGAGCCGACGAGACGTATATCTGAACCCAGCCGCAGTCTCTCGAGGCCATCATGTCTTGGTAGTCGCAGTGTATGTTGAGCGGCATGTTCAAGCTCCTGTTGGCTACCGACATCACTACCGGCAGCCTCATGGTCGAGGCTATGAAGAGCACCTCGTGCATCAACGCCAGCCCTTGAGCGGCCGTCGCCGTGAAGACTCGAGCCCCGACGGCCGATGCCCCTACGACAGCGCTTAAGGCGGAGTGCTCGCTTTCGACTGGTATGAACTCTGCTTCCAACTCTCCATCGGCGACGAACTCTGAGAGCTTCTCCACCACCGGCGTCTGAGGCGTTATCGGGTAAGCCGCTATGACGTCGACGTCGCAGCTCTTGACCGCATAGGCCACGGCGTAGTTCGTTGATAGAAACATCCTCCTTTCCATAGGCTCACCTCTTCATGGTTATCGCCTTTGGATGGCACTCGTTGGCGCAGATCCCGCAACCCTTACAGTAGGAGTAGTTGATCTTCACGAAGCCGTCTTCCCCCAGCTCCACGGCGCCTTCGGGGCAGAACACCCAACACAGATAGCACTTCGTGCACTTGCCTTTGTCTACGACGGGCGTGAAAGTCCTCCACCCGCTAGTGAGGTTCCTCAGGCTCGAGCCGGGCTCGGTGTTGACGCAACCTATGGGTATCTCGTACCACTTCTTGAGCTCGGCCACGCCTTAAAGCCCCCCGATGATAGTCCTTTCGTAGGCCAAGCTAAAAGCCCTAGCGTTCTTCTCGGCCAGCGCCGGAGGAAACTTCTTCTTAAAGACCTCGGTCACGCTCTTCGCGCTGACTATGCCGAGGGTCTTAACGACCGCTCCCAGTATAGCGGTGTTGACTATGGGGACCCCCAAGGCCTCCAAGGCCACCGAGGTGGCGTCGATGACCGCTATGCCCCCCTTGAAGCCCAGCCTCTTAGCGATTTCGCGCGGCTCTCGATTGCTGTTTACGACTAGCCTCCCATCGGGCTTGAGCCCGGCCATGATGTTGGCCCTCTCCGCGTCTAGCAAGCCTGGGTCGAGAACCACTACGACGTCCGGCTCGTAGATGAACGACCTGTTGAGTATGGGCTTGTCGTCTATCCTCGTAAACGCCTGAACGGGAGCTCCACGCCTCTCGGCGCCAAAGCTTGGAAAGGCTTGGGCCCACTTCCCTTCTATCACCGCCGCCGATGCCAATATCTCGGCGGCCGTGACAGCGCCCTGGCCCCCTCTGCCGTGCCATCTTATCTCTATCAACGCAACCCCCCAATCTCTGAGCACAAGTGTGGGCTTTGAGGGGTAGAGTGAAGCGCTTCGGGGTAAAAACTTTCTCCCCCGAAATGGCTTTCTACCTTCTCGGCCTTCTCGATCGCCCGTTGAGAGCTCGTGGCATTCACTTCTCGATCTTAATGGACTTTATTATGAGCTCTCTGCCCGACACGAAGTCGAAGTCGGCTTCCCCGCACCTAGGGCAAACGCGCTTGAAGAACTCCTTTGAACTGCAGGCTGGACACGTAAGGAACGCGAAGTGGTCTATGGTCGGGGACGCATCGCTAAGGCTCACGTCCCATTCTTCGTTGCATTTGTTGCACTTAGCTCTAGCCTTAATGATCCTCACTTCTAATTTGGCCCCCTCAACTATCGTCCCCTCACTTAAGACCTTAAACGCCGTCGAGAGCTGATCGGGGTTCAACAGGGTCAGCTCGCCCATTTCGATGACCACCTCTAAGACCCTCTTGGCGTTGTTCTTCAATGCCACTTCTAGCACAGCCTCGAAAATGCCAGAGGCCATCGAGAGTTCGTGCAAGGCCATCACGCAAGTTACAAGAAGTTTTTTAAGTCGATACAGTGGAACACTTCTCGGTAAATAAGCCTTTTGAGGGGTCAAGGGTCTTGGCGCTGGAGAGGGTCACGCCCGAAGAGGCCACCTTTAGGCTCTTAGACTTCGTGACGGAGCACAGCAAGAAGCTCTGGGACTCTTACAAGCGCTTGGAGGAGATGATGGAGCTTTACCTCAAGAACAGGACCAATAAGAGGATCAAGGAGCTCGCTGAAGAGATAAAGAAGGTGGAGAAAGAGGGCAACGACGTCAAGCTTCGCATATTCGATTACCTGGCCAGAGTAGGAGAGGCCTTGATGTATAGGGAGGACTGGATGAGGCTCATCTTAAATTTGGACGGCCTACTAGACTACGTCGACGGCATATCGTACCGTCTCTCAATAGCGGCCTCGAAAAAGTGGTACCCAACCCCTGAAGTGGCCGAGGGGTTTAGGAGGCTTCTATTGCTCATAAACATGATGCTTGACAAGCTGAAGCAAGCGCTCTCTCTACTTTCAAAAGACGCCTTGAAGGCGCTGGAGCTTTGCAACGAACTCGAGGACTTGGAAGGGGAGGTGGACGAACGCCACAGGGAGCTGAATCTAATGCTCTTGGAATCTAACGTTTCCTTTTCGGCTTTCGTGGTCTTGTACGAAGTGCTCGAAAGACTCGAGACTCTAGCCGACCTCGCAGTCAGGACTGGAGACAACCTCAGGTTTATCGCTATGCACAGGGCTCCTTGACCTCTTACCGAAGTTGAGTAGCTCTCGGAGGACGTCCGCCGAGTACAGCGCAGCGACGGATCCCGTGACGGCTACTTCAAACCAGACAGCTACAGCTCTAGTTAGTATCGATGCCGAGGAGGCTATTGCCGGGGCAACGCCCAAGGCCACAAAGGTCGCCGTCATGGCGCTCTCGACCACGCCCAACATGGCTGGTATTCCAACGGGAATGATGTACGAAAGGCTGTAGACGGGGTACGCCACTAATATCAGAGGGTAGGGTACTTCGTGATTGAGTGCCAAGAAGACCACGTATGGTATCGTCATAGAGGCCCCCCACTGGCACAAAAACAATATAAACGAGAGGGCCAAGGCCTGTGGCCTAGAGAACATCCTATCGAGGGCTTGGCAGAACTCGGTGATGTTGTGCTCGACGACCGTGCTAGCTTTGGAGTCCCACTTCCTGAAGGCCATCAAGAGCTTTTGAGAGGTCTTGTACATGTACTCCTGAAACGTCTTCGACTTACCGAGGTACTTCAAAATGGGGAGACCAGTTCCCACAGCCGTTAGCGCTAAGGCCAGCAAGATCGAGGGCCCTACATAGCTCGACCTGCCGAGCCCAAAGAACATCAAGCCCAGCAACAAGAAGGGCACCAAGGCCATGACGTTTAGGATCCTGTGCGTCAAGATAGAGGCCAGCGCCTTGTTAAGTCCTATGCCCATCTTCCTCTTAGCCAGCGTTAGCCTTATCACCTCGCCGGTCAAGCTGGCCGTCGGTATCATGATGTCACCGAACAAGCTCACAAGCGATATCGATACACACTCCTTAAGCGAGGCCCTCTCTTCCACGCCCCTCAACAAGACGAACCATGCGAGCCCGAATGATAACATGAAGGCCACTTCGAGGGGCAACGTCAGGAGGAGCAACCATATATTCGCCTTTAGGATTTCGTCGATGACCGCTTCGAGGTCTACAAGGAAGAGGTAGACAACAAGTATGCACACTCCAACAAGTAATGGCAGGAGCCTCGCTGAGCCCTTCAAGCCAATCCTCTCGCGTTGACATGCAGCTTTAAAGCCCTTAGCTCCCTAGACTTAAATCAGTTCGATAGACGGAATCTTATAAGTTGCTGGGCGGGAGGGCCGTGGAAGAGCAGAAAGTCCAAGCACAATTACTTGGCGGGAGGGCCGTAGTCTGGGACGTCAAGCAAGCGGTTAAGTTGTACAAAGAGGGCTTTTACGGAAAGTTCATCGGGGTGTCGAAGCCAAAGGACCAAATACCAGAGAGGCCCCTCGAGCTCTCCCTGATAG
>DAIQQE010000074.1:0-6141 GCA_036786905.1 Candidatus Nezhaarchaeales archaeon
GGAGGGCTCTTGGGGGTCGTAGAATAGCTCGAGCTCCATGATAGTGAACTCCCTAAGCCTTATCGGCCCTTGCCTGGGAGATATCTCGTTCCTCATGACCTTGCCTATTTGAGCTACGCCCAGCGGTAGCTTGTTCCTTACGACGTTGTAGACTCTGTTGAAGGTGGTGAACATGCCTTGAGCGGCCTCCGGCCTAGCGAAGCCCACGCTCTCGCTGTAAGGCCCTATGGTCGTCTTGAACAAGAGATTGAACTTCTTGGCACCCCCCAATTGACCTCCGCACTCCGGGCACTTGACCCCCTTCTCAACGATTATGGACGTCAGCTGCTCTTCGTTCAACCCTTCGAGCCCTGAGAGCCCCGTCTGCTCCTCTATCACGTGGTCGGCTCTGAACTTCCTCCCGCACTTCAAGCACTCGACCATGTAGTCCGTGAAGTGGCTCACGTGCCCTGAGGCCTCGAAGACCTTATACGGCGTTATTATCGGGGTCTCTATTTCGACTACGAACTCTTGGTTCCTCAAGACGAACCAATAGCGCCACTTCTCCTCGATCTTCCTCTTTAAGAGCTTGCCCAAAGGGCCGAAGTCCAGAAATCCGCTCACGCCACCGTAGAGCTCGGCCGAGGTCCAAAAGAAGCCCCTCCTTCTCGCCAGCTCCATGACCTTATCAGCGACACTCACGGCTCAACACCTTACATCCCTTAAAGACTACAGCATCCTAGTCCGTCGTTGGGTATAAAAAGCTCTCTCAAAGCTCAAGGCATGGCAATGGCCTCTATCTTCAGCCTCTTCTTGACTTCGCGCGCGAACTCAGCACCATAGCCGTCTCTGCTGTTGTCGACTATCACCAGCTTGGGCCTGCAGTCCTCTACGTAAGCCAAGAGGTGGTTGAAGTCGCTGTGACTGCTGAGGGAGACCCTGTACATGTTGTCGGACACCTTCCTGTGCGTGACGTTGAACTCCCAACCCGTCAGGTGTACCTTCAAGCCCCTCACGCTCTCGCCCACCTTTGATGCGTGCTTGAAGAAGACGTAGCCTCCGTTGCTTCTGAGGATCTCGAGGCCCTCGCTCGAAGCGGCGTTTATCACGTCTCCAACCCTCAAGTCGTGCTTGGCGCAAACAACCGTCAGCTCGTACATCTTTCCCTCTGCCAAGAACGGTGTTTGAATTCCGTTTCTCCGTAGGACCTCCATCACCTCTTGCGCTTTCCCGTAGAAGCCGTATACGTGGACTGGCCGCTTCTCGACCTCATTGCTCACGAGCTTTATCAGCGCGTTGTAGACCTCATCTATTGAGGGCCTGACGCACCTCGGGTGCCCGTACGTGGCCTCTATGACCAAGAGGTCTGCGTCGATGACAGGCGCTCCTGGGAGCCTGAAATCGCCGGTGTACAGGGCCCTATTGCCGTCGGGGTCCTCTACCAAGACCTGAGCCGAGCCGGGTATGTGACCCGAGGGGTAGAAGGTCATCACGTCGGTACCGACCATCACGGGCTCTCCGTAGCTCAGCGGCAGGACCTCCTCGGCCCTCCTACCGTAGAGGACGCTTAGCATGTCCCTCGTCAATGGAGTGGCGTAGACGGCCTTGCACCTCCTCAAGCTCTCCCTCAGGCCCAAGACGTGGTCGTAGTGGGCGTGAGTTACGACCCTGACCTCTCTCCCATCCTCGTGGGCGTCGCAGGCCACGTTTCCTCCTAGCAAAATGGCCTTGCTCTTGGACACCGCCGCATTGAGCACTAGAGGCACCGGCTATTCATTTAGCGCCTTCCCGGCTTAAAAGAGCTCTGATGCACAAACGACTCGCGTGCCGAGTACTACAGGCGGATCGAACCCGCTCTGCGAAGCTCCCGCTCTCGGAGTGTGGGTCAGCGTATGACCGGCCTGAACTTGTACGTGTAGCAGATCATGCCACCCTCAAGCTCCTCTGGCAACCTCCTTATGGTCAGCTCGACCTCCATCCCTTCTTTGACCTCGTCGACGTCCACGTCCGTTATCTGGGCTACGACCCTCACCCCGTTCTCGAGCTCCACCATGCCGACTACGTAGGGCACCACGGCGTCGTAGCCCTTGGGCGCTGAGTGCACGACCGTGTACTCCACCAGCTTGCCCCTCTCGGGTAGCTTACACTCCTCCAGCTTCGCCGAGCCACAGTAAGAGCACACGAGGCGCGGGGGGAAGAAGACCTTGCCGCACTTAGCACACTTGTTGCCTATGAGCCTGTACCTATGAAGCCTCGTCCTCCAATAGGCTGAGGTCGCCATCAGCAACACGCCTCGAACAAGTTTATGACCACCAGCGAGTTGAACCCGCAACTAGTGTGCGTCAGCCCAATCCTCGCATTCTTAACTTGGTTCGGGCCGGCGTTATTGGTCAGCTGCAGGAAGGCCTCAGCAGCTTGGTAGACTCCTACGGCTCCGAGGGGTGCCCCTCGCGCCTTGAGACCGCCGAATGTATTCACCGGCATGGAGCCCTTCAACGTGACCTCGCCGCTCTTGAGCAGCTTCGTGCCCTCGCCTGGGCCGCATAGCCCCAACTTCTCGAGGGCTATGACCCCCATTACCGAGTAGTCGTCGTACAGCTCTGCGAAGCTCAAGTCCGAAGGCTTTATGTTTGCCTTCTCGTAAGCTCTTCGAGAGGCCTCTACCAAGGCCCTCATGGCCAATAGGTCCTCCCTCTCCATAAGATTGAACCTGTCTTGGGCCATCTCGGAGGCAAGGACCCTCACGTGCGGCAGCCCCAGCTCTTTAGCCTTATCGTGTGAGCACATGATTATGGCGGCAGCCCCGTCTCCAGAGGACGGGGCCTCGAGGACCCTTATAGGCTCGGCCAAGAAGGCCGAACCCATTATTGCCTCGATGGACAACCTAAAGGGATACTGAGCGTGGCTACACGTAAGGGCGTGCTCGTGATCGATGACGGACATCAGTGCTACGTCCTCTTGCTTTGCTCCGTAGCGCCTCAAGTACGTCTTGTAAACGAGCGCGGCCAGGCTGTGTACCGTCACGCCTGTGTACCTAAACTGTTCTTGATCTTCGACGGACGTCAAAGCGGACACGATCTCTTGGGGCGAGGCCTCGCTCATCTTCTCGACGCCGCAGACCAAGACCACGTCTCTCATGCCATAAGCGACATCTCTGTAGGCCTCGTATATCGCGAGAGCGCCCGACGCCCCTCCAGCGTCTATCGATATCGCGAACTTGTTGTAAAGTCCTAGGCTGTCGGCCAAGACGTTTGCCAAGTTCGTCTGCCCTTGGATGTACCCCGAGAGGGCGCTCGCCACGTACATCCCATCCAGAGACGTCGCACTGAGGCCTGCGCTCTCGAGGGCCTTTAGGGAGGCCTCAACAAAAAGCCCCTTGAGGGACTTTTCCCAATGCTCTGATACCCTAGTGTAACCCACGGATATTACCGCTACATCTCTCATGGGCCAGCACTTCACATCAGTATTTTGTTCCTGAACTTGGCGTATATCGAGTAGTCTATCTCTTTTCTCCTAGACAGGAACGCCGAGACCTTGGGGGCCCTCTCCCTCTTCTCCTCTATTGCGTCTTGGACTACGAAGCTAAAGGCATCGCTGCCCGCGCCCGAGCCGTAAGACACCAACAAGATCCTATCGCCCGGCTTGGCGACATCGAGTACCGCCGCCAACCCTATCATCGAGGATCCCGAGTACGTGTTCCCTATCATTGAGCACACGAGGCCCGGCTTGACCTTCTCCTCGGCTATGCCTAGGTAGCGAGCGGCCTTCAGCGGGAACTTGTAATTCGGCTGGTGGAACACGGCGTAGTTGAAGTCGCCGGGCCTCAAACCTAGCTCGGACATCAAGCCCTTGGCGGCCATGACCGTGTGCCTGAAGTAGGCGGGCTCGCCCGTAAAGCGGCCCATGTGGTGGGGATAGCGATCCCCATCCCTCCTCCAGAAGTCTGGTGTGTCGGTCACGAACGAGTAGCTGCCCTCGACGTAGGCCACCGTCTCATCGCTCTTCTTGGCGAATATGAAGGCTCCGCCGCCGGAGCCCGTCGTGTACTCTAGAGCGTCGGCGGGCCTCCCCTGAGCCGTGTCAACCCCAATGGCCATGGCGTACTCGACCATGCCCGAAGCCACCAAGCCTATTGAGGCTTGAAACGCCTCGGTGCCGGCCTTGCAGGCAAACTCGTAGTCCGCGGCCAAGACGTTGGGGGTGGCTCCGATGGCCTCAGCGACTATCGTGCTGCAGGGCTTGACCGCGTAGGGCTTGGACTCGGTCCCCACGTAGATGACCCCTATATCGCTAGGCCTAATGCCGGCCCTCTTGACGGCGTACTTCGCGGCCTCTATGGCTATGGTGACTGCATCTTCATCGGGTCCGGCGACGGCCTTCTCTTCTATCGGGAGGTCGTCGTTGATCTTGCCCCACACGCGAGCTATCTCGGCCGTTTTGATTCTGTAGACCGGGATATAGACGCCATAACCAATGATTCCTACATCATCGTCAGGCCTCAAGGCTTGATACCCCATGATAGGGGTAAGACGCTGAGAGCACTTTAGTCGTGGGCTAAGTATATATGCCTTTCGTCTAACGTCTAACGTTTTTACGTTAGTTGTCGAACGAGAATTTGGTTGCCCAACGTTAATGGCCTGAATGGAAGGGCCTTCGGCAACTTTAAAGGACTGCGTAAAAGCGGACCCTCATGGACCCTCGGACAAACTAACGCCCACTTTTTCTAGCTCCTCAACGACGAAGTCGAGGCCTAAGCTCCTCAGCTTCGCCTTCGTCGGCCTGCCGTTGCGGTCCCAGCCCCTCAGCTTGTAGTACTCGTCTAGCAACCTTCCGTACCCCTCCCTATCTAACTTGGCGCCCTTGAAGGGGCCCGATGGAAGCCTTTCCTCGAACCACCGAGGTGGCGGGTAGTCCCAAGTCCTGTCCATGTGCGGGTACTCCCTTAGCCATATGCACCTGGTCAAGTTGTACACCCTCTCGGCCACCAGCAGGAGGTCATCGAACTTGCGATCTATGCCCGTGACGGCTCTGTAAAGCCTCTCGTAGTACGTTAGAGGTAGCGAGAGCTCGACCCAAGGGAGTCTACAACACGTCAGTATGTCGAAGAGCGACCTGACGTGTTGCAAGTATATGACCCACTTGGCCTTGTCGGGGGTGTACAGCGTCCTACCCACCTTGATGTCGTAAGTTATGGCCCAGGCCCTGTTGTGGTGGGCCCCTATGTCGCACGTCCCGTAGGCCAAGGCCATTGCCGGAGCCGCCCTGCTCTCGTAAGCCGATATCTCGAGCCCCTTGACCTGCATGGCTATCTTGATCGCTTCGTTGCCCAACTTCTCCGCGACCCTCTTGGTTCCCTGGGCCAAGAGGTCACCTATCCCGCGCCTGTAAGCTATGTCCTCGACCAGCCTAATTATCCCATTGACGTCGCCGAAGTCGGCCTCGATCCCCTTCAACAGCCCCTTCTTCTTGCACTCTATGGCGAAGGCGATTACGCTGCCCGTCGATATAGTGTCTAGGCCGAGCTCGTCGCAGAGCCTGTTGAGCTTGACGACCTCCTCTATGCTGTTGAGAGCGCAGTTGCTACCTATCATGGCCGCCGTCTCGTACTCCGGCCCCTCTACGACGGTGCCTGCGTACTCCCCCTCCTTGACCTTCGATATCTGCCCGCAGGGCATTGCACAGCAGAAGCACCCGTGGTTCCCGATCTTGACCCTAAGCTCCATGGCATCCCCGCTTATCATATCGGCCTTCTCGTAAACCGCCTCGCTCATGTTCCTCGTCGGTAGCGCCGAGTTCTCGTTGCTCCAAAGTACCAATTGCATGGTTCCCTGCCTAATCCAGGCCCTCTGGCCCTCGTTCTTGAGGCAGTAGTCGTAGGCCTCTCGAGCCACCTCGACCATCGACTCGACGTCATAGATCGGTATGTCCATGGAGCCCAAGGCCGCTATCGCCTTGACCTTCTTGGAGCCGAGCACGGCCCCTATGCCCGTCCTGCCAGCCTGCCTCCCGAAGTCTGATGTTATGCCCGCAAAGTAGACCAAGTTCTCCCCGGCAGGGCCTATCGTAAGGCACGAGACGGACCTGTCGCCGAGCTCACGCTTGATCGCTTCTTCGGTCTCGATGGAGCCTAGGCCCCATAAGTGGTCAGCCCTCTCAATACTC
>DAIQQE010000244.1:0-1009 GCA_036786905.1 Candidatus Nezhaarchaeales archaeon
GTACTATACAATACTAAGGCCCTCTTAATTGAAGCGACCTCTTGAAGTTGGGAGGAGCTACCTCGTAATTCTATATCATAGTCTTCAGCGAAGCCAGCGCTAATGCTGCATCCAATAGCTTTTGGAAGAGGCCCGCGCGCGTCACTCTACCTATGATCTTACCCCTTTCAACGACGTAGATGCGCCTGATGTCCTTCTCGACCATAAGCTTCCAAGCCTCTCCGAACGAAGCCTCTGGGCTTATCGTTATCAATGGACTAGACATTATGTCCTTCAAGGGTACCCTTTTTATGTCAAGGCCCTTTACCACGGCCCTCCTCAATATATCGCGCTCCGTGACGACTCCTACGGGTAAGTCATTGACCGTAACTACGACAGACCAGACGTTGTTCTCGACCATTTTCTCTAACGCCTCCATCGCAGACGAATCTCCGTCAAGCATTATGACGCCGCCTTCCATCACGTCCCGTACTCTCAACGTAAGCGGCATGGGTTCATCCTCCTTAAAGAGACTTTTCTTCATCGTTTCTATAAAAACTTTTGGACGTTCTCGAAGGCATGGAAATAAAGCGCGTCACGAGCAACATTTTGGGGATGACGCTGCTCCTTTAGAGCCTCCGTAGAGGAGGCGCTCGATCCTTGCCATGCCCCTGCACCGTAACTAGAGAGGTGCACAAAGCCCCTCTGCGAACATCCTGATCTCAGTTCGAGCTTGTTCAGTCGACGAGCCTCGCCTCGCTCACTCTTTTCTCAAGCTCTTCCAATCATGTAGCGTACACCACTCGCACGCTCACATGGCGCTACATCTCGAGCCGTTGGACGTGACATAAGCCCTTGAAGCAAGACTTACTTAAGGTCTTATCTAAACCTGCAGGGTCGAAGAGTACGAGCGCCTTAGCAAAGCTTAAGCCGAGGCTCGTGGCCAGTAGTCTAGGTTGGGGTCGTGGCGGAGGAGAGGCCCAGCTGGGACGAGTACTTCATGAGGATAGCCCACGTGGTGGCGTCTAGG
>DAIQQE010000012.1:0-23331 GCA_036786905.1 Candidatus Nezhaarchaeales archaeon
GGATATGGATGTAAAGCCTGAAGGGACTGTTATGCTTGCAGAGCCTAACCAAACTTGACCCGGGCCTGATCCTTGGTTAGCTATTGTAATTGTGTAGATATTAGTTTCACGAGTCAGCGAGGTCGTAGGCGTTATCGTAGCTTTAAAATTGCGAACTTGTGGCTGCGGGCCTTGGCCTTGGGCGTAGACGACCGAAGACGTAGAAAGCAGGCACAGGGCCAGCAGAATCGTCGCCAAAATCACCGTTAGGAGCATTCTTCCCTTAACTTCGCATAATCCTCCACGAGTGCTGGCCGATATCCTCTTGCTCATTTTCCACACCAACTCCATTATCTGGGGCTATCATCGCCTAATCGGCTTTGACGGGGGCTCCCCTTAGTCCCCCGAGCAAGCGCATTATTTTCGTGCGCTTCTGCAGACCTCCTAGGGCCCCCATATATAAGCCTTCCTATGATAAGCCCTCAGATAACGGCAAGGCAAAACGAATCGGGAGTAGCAACACTTTCATCGCGCTACTACTTTTTCTCGCAACTCGAGCTCTCGATAAACTTCACGCCGCTCGGGCTTGAAAGACTGTCATGTAAAAATATTTTGAAATATTATGCGATTCCCGCAAATCAGAGCGGCAGCTCGAGGTAGCGCGTCAGCCCAGGGAGGCGACCGAGGGCAGCGAAGGCGTTGTGGGGTGGCGCCGAAGCACGAAGACTGCGACGCTATCAGAGGGGCCCCTCCGCTACTCGCCCTCGACAAAAGCTATGCGAGGACCGTTGAGCGCCGCGAGCTCAAAGCTCTTGAGGGGTTGCAGGAGCTTTACCAAGAGGTCTTTATTACGCGAGGTGAGCGTCGTCTGAGCAGCTCGTCGGACCCCCGGCCAAGGAGATGAATGTGAGGCTCAACGTCTGCTGGAGTTAGGGGGATCCATGGCCCAGCCGATGGACGAGGCGCATTGAGGGGCCTCACCTTGTTGAAGAGCATCGACAGCGTGGAGAGGGGCCTCGTCGAGAGGGCCGTGAGAGAGGGCGTGATGGTCATGAAGCCACGTAAGAGATGGTGGACCTCTCCAAGGCTTGGCATGAGGCTAAGGCCCGAGGAGGTCGAAGAGGCGATCGAGAGGCCACCGATGAGGTCGCGAGCGATAATCAACGCGCGTCCTAATCTTCGGGGCGGTGCTTGCTTACGCGAGCCCGGCTAAGGCCAGGCGCCTTCTTTTCCCCGCCAGCCCCTAAACTGTGGGGAGGTGGTCGAGTTCGAGGACCGAGCCTCAAGGGGGTTCGAGGTCTACGTCGGCACCTCGGGCTGGCTCTACGACTGGAACGCCGAGGGCACCCTCGACTGGTACGCGAGGAGCTCTGGCCTGAACGCCGTCGAGCTCAACGCCTCGTTCTACAGGTTCCCCTTCCCGAGCCAGGTGGCCTCTTGGGCTAAGAAAGGGAGAGGGATCAGGTGGGCCATTAAGGTCAGCAGGATCATAACCCACGTCAAGAGGTTGAAAGAGGGCGCTCTCTCCACTTGGGCCAAGTTCAAGAGGCTCTTCGACCCCATGGACGACCTCGTAGACTTCTACCTCTTCCAGCTCCCGCCGAACTTCAAGAGGACGGAGGAGAACACGAGGCGGCTGAGGCTCTACGCTAAAGAGACTGACCTGGGCTCCAGGCTCGCAGTCGAGTTCAGGGACGAGTCGTGGTTCAACGACGAA
The DNA here is from genome assembly GCA_036786905.1 of Candidatus Nezhaarchaeales archaeon. Classification (GTDB taxonomy): domain Archaea; phylum Thermoproteota; class Methanomethylicia; order Nezhaarchaeales; family WYZ-LMO8; genus WYZ-LMO8. Next base: position 1,697 of record DAIQQE010000012.1, read on the forward strand.
GTTGTCGAGCTGTGCAAAGAGCTCGGGATAACGGTCGTGTCCATAGACGCCCCAATAGGCACTTGGATCGTCAGGAGCGGGGAGGCCCTATACCTCAGGATGCACGGCCGCGATGCGTGGTACGCCTACGACTACAGCGATGACGAGCTAGAGGAGGTGGCCTCGAGGATTTCGGCCCTGAGGCCCAGCAAGGTCTACGTCTTCTTCAACAACGACCACTGGATGCTGGACAACGCGAGGACCATGCTGGGTCTGCTCAGCAGGGCTTCTCGGGTCCGTAGCCTCTAGCCGCGAAGGCGAGTCCTCCTTGAGCCCTAGCCGCCCTCGCTAGACCCTCACTATCGCCCCTCCAGAGGCCTTCCTCAGCCTGTTCATGATCGCGAGCCCGAGGCCCCTCTCCTCGAAGCCCTCTGCGACGGCGTAGTCGACGCCCTTGACGTCCAGCTCCCTGAGCGCCGCGAAGAGCCTCTTGGCCACCACGAAGACGCTTCGGCGGGGGCCCAAGTCCAGCACCTCAACGCCCAAGTCCAAGTACTTGTCGCGAGTCTCGGAGCTGCACAACACCGCGACCCTCCTTCGCCCTTCCCTCGCCCTCGAGGCCAGCTCCCTCACCTTCGCCACCACCTCGGCCAGCTTGGAGTCGTAGTCGTCCGCCTCCACGACCACGAGCTCCGCCTCGGGGGCGTAGTGCTTGTACTTCATGCCCGGCGAGAGGGCCACCTCCGCCTCGCCGTGCCCCCTGGCGTAGTGCGGGACCTCTACCTTCACGCCAAGCGCCCTCTCTACCTCCTCTATCGGTAGAGCCCCGGGCCTCAAGAGCCTCGGCGGCCTCGCGGTGAGGTCTACTATCGTGGACTCCAGGCCGTGTATCGTCTCGCCGGCGTCGACTATGACGTCTATCAGGCCGTGGAGGTCGCTCGCCACGTGCTCGGCCCTCGTCGGCGACGGCTTTCCGGACCTGTTGGCGCTCGGTGCCGCGATGGCCTCTCCGCTCAGCTCTATCAGCTTCAGGGCGACTGGGTGGGCTGGCGACCTTATGGCGACCTTCGAGAGCCCCGCCGTCACCTCGTCCGGCACCAAGGGCTTCTTCCACCAGACTATCGTCAGGGGGCCTGGCCAGAACCTCTCGACGAGCTCCACTACCTCCTCGGGTGGGTCCTCCACTAGCTCCAAGAACATCCGGACGCCGCTCACGTGGACTATCAGCGGGTTGTCGAGGGGCCTGCCCTTGACCTCGTAAATCCTCTTGACGGCCTCTCTCTTAGAGATCAAAGCCCCCAAGCCGTAGACGGTCTCGGTGGGGAAGGCCACCAGCCCGCCCCTCTTAAGGACGCTCGCGGCATACTTCAGGCTGTCCTCGTCGACCCTCTCGGGATCGACCCTCAGCATCACGGTCTCCATGGCAATGGCCCTCCGCCCGCGGCCTTTGCTGATCTGTCGCAAGCGCGCTTCGAGTGCTCGTGTGAGGCCTACAATTTAACTCTCCTCTTAGCGATGATGGGGCTGAAGTCCGCTCTTTCGCTTCAAAGCGCTAGGCCTATCCCTCTCGAGCTCCGGGCGCCCTCCAAAAACTCTATACGAGGGCGTACTTCAGCTTGCCGAGCTCCGGGAACTCGTACACGCCCGCCCCCGGCTCGACGACTATAGGCTTGAAGGAGTCCACGTCCACCGACTCCTTCAGTATCGGGGACAGGAGGAGGCTCTGAGGGCACTCGTTCATGGTCGAGCCGCTAGCTAGGGGCGAGAGGGCTGGCAACACGACGACTGAGAGGTCCTTCCAAGAGCCCCTCAAGAAGCACTTGAACTTCCTCTTGACCCCGAGGCTGTCCCGAACTGCTATCGCTGGGTGCTCGTGTCCCATCAGTAGCACCTCAGCGCCCTTGGGCACCTCTCCCAGCGGCTCGTGCCCGTGGACCATCAGGTAGGGGCCCTCGACCATGGCTGGCTGGTGGAGCTCTACCTCGAACTTCTTCAGTATGGCTATTATGTAGTTGTCGTGGTTGCCCCTGACCACGTGCACCTTGAGGCCGCTGTCTAGGAGCCACTTCAGGAGGTCCTTGACCTCGACCCACTCCTGGCTCGAGGGCACCCCGAACTCGTGCTTCACGTCGCCGAGTATCACTATCTTCTCCGGCCTCGCCCTCTCGATCATGTCGCCTATCGCCTGCTTCGTCTTGACGTAGGTCGATCGAGGTATGTAGATGCCCTGCTTCTGCAGGGCTTGCTCGTACCCGATGTGGAGGTCGGCAACTACGAGGGTGCCCTCGTCCTTCAACACCAACCCCGGCAAGTCGCCCGCTACCTCGACGTCCCTCGAGACCCTAAAGCCCAAGCTCGAGCACCTTGCACGGTAAGTAGAGATAGACCTCCACAACCCTATTATGTGTTAATGGGCTCCCTCGCAAGCCCTCACGAGCTACTCGACGCAGAGGGCTTGGCGGTTCACCCTCGCGCGCCCTCAACCGCCCTCCCCGACCTCCCTGCCCAGCTTGATCTTTATCCCAGCGCACTTCCCGAATAGCGGCATGTGCTCCACGATGTCCTCGTCGTCGTACCACCCTCCCGGGTTCTGAATCACCACAACATCCCCACCGCCGTCTTTGCAAGTTATGACGAATATTATCATGGAGGGGTTCGTCATGCTCGTGGCGACGATTACGTCGCTACGCGGCCTCAATACGTAGAACAGCCTCTCCCTCAGCCTCTTCTCGAGCTCGTCGAAGCTCTTGACGACGTCCCACGCCCACTCAAACACCAGAGCGCTCTTTATGGGTCCCTCGCCCGAGCCGACCTCGACTGGCGGCATCGCTCTCCAATAGATTAACTCTCATCGAGAGCGAAAAGCTTTCTCAATGAGGTGCCTCGCTCAAGCGCCTGCCTAAGGCTTTTGCCCCGCCTAGGCGGCAGCTGACGGCGAGCCCACGCCGGCCCTCCTCACCCTCTCCATGACTTGGTCGTAGAGGTGCTGGAGGAGGGCCCTCCTGTCGTCCATCAGCACCACGTCACTGAGGCCCTGCAATACCAAGCCGTGCGCGAAGGGCGAGGGCAGGTCGTAAGTCGGCATCACGTAGAACCTCCTAAGGCCCATCTCCACCTCCCTCAGCACCTGTTCGGCGGTCTTGACGTCCATCAAGTCCTCGAGGACCTCCCTGTAGGTCTCCTCGAGCACTGGGAACCCCTCTATGTCCTCGACGACGTCCATTAAGAGCTGTGCGTTGAAAATCTGCCTGCTGACCTTGACCTCCCTCCCCTTGTAGTTCCTCAGGATCATGAAGGCCCTCGTGGCGCAGTGCCTGAACCTCCTCCTGACCATCTCCGTGTGCTTGACGGCGCTTCGAAGCAACTTCCTGAGGTTCCCGGAGTTCACGGCCTCGAGCAGTGCGCTCACGTCGCGGAGGAGCCTCCTGGGCAGCGTCAGCATGAAGCCCGTGTCCCCCACGGTCACGGCGACGTTCACTCCCAGCATCCTCATGAGGGCGTAGGCGTAGGCCCTGGAGAGCGCGTCGTTGACCCTCCTGCCGAAGACGCAGTGGAATACTATGTTCTGCTTCCCGTCGGGGTCCACGTAGTCCTCGACGAGTATGACCCTGTTGTTGGGCTTGGCCTCGACCCCCAGCATCTTCAAGAAGGAGAGCATGGAGGCGAAGTAAGTGTATATCGAGCTCGCGGCCTTCCTGTCGCACCTGTAGTTCTCCATCAAGTACTTTATCACCTTGGTCTTGGGCTCCACCTCCACCATCTCGAACATCTCCTCCCTGAACTTGCCTATGGCCTCTCCTAGGTCGAAGCTCAGGGGGAGCATCTCCGAGAACCAAGAGGGCACGGTGGGCTTGACCCCCTCCCTCGGCGTGACGTAGGCCCTCAGGCCTATGGCGTACCTGAACTCGTAGGGCTTGCCCCCCAAAATGAAGACGTCCCCGGGGCTCAGCCTCTCGAGGAACTCCTCCTCTATCGAGCCAACCCACCTTCCGTCGAGCGTGAAGACCTTGACGGCCACCTCGTCGGGTATGGTGCCCACGTTGGTGGAGTATATGAGCCTCAGGAGTGGGCCCCTCCTCCCGAAGACCCCGTCCTTCTCGTCGTACCATATCTTCCCGTAGACCTTGTAGACCTCGAGGGTCGAGTACCAGCCGCTCAGATACTTCAAGACGGCCTCGAAGCTCTCGTAGGGGAGGTTTCGATAGCAGTAGCTCCTCTTGACCAGCCTGTAGGCCTCCTTGACGGGCCACTTCCTCTCGAGGGCCATCCCGACGATGTGTTGGGCGAGGACGTCGAGGCAGTTCTCGGGTATGTAGACCTTGTCCAGCTTGCCCTTGTAGGCCTCGGCGACCATGACGGCGTCCTCGACTAAGTCGTCCATCTCCATGCCTATCAAGACGCCCTTGGAGACCCTGTCGAGCGCGTGGCCAGAGCGGCCGACCCTCTGCAGGCAGCGCGATATCGACTTGGGAGAGCCTATCTGGGCCACGAGGTCTATGTAGCCTATGTCTATGCCCAGCTCGAGCGAGGTGCTGCAGACCACCGCCTTCATCTTCCCTTCCTTGAGCCTGTCCTCGACGCTCCTCCTTATCTCCCTGGACAGGCTACTGTGGTGGGCCGCTAGCTCGTCGCCGTCAACTACCTTGAGCTTCGAGAGGTGGTATACGACTCTCTCGGTTCCGCTTCGAGTGTTAGTGAAGACGAGGGTCGTGGTGTGGGACCTTATGAGCTTCTTGAGGAGCTTGTACATCCTCTCAGTGGTTATCGACGCTGGAGTGTGGACGAGGTCCTCGACCGGGCAGACGACCTTTAAGTCTATGGCCTTGACGAACCTCGTGTCGACGATCACGCAGTCCCTGGGGGTGCCGTCGTCGTTGTATCCCACCAAGAACTCGGCCACGGTCTCGAGGGGGTGTATCGTCGCCGACAGACCTATCCTCACGAAGGGCCTGCCCACGAGCTCTTGGAGCCTCTCTAGGCTGAGGGTCAGGTGGACGCCCCTCTTAGAGCTACATAGCTCGTGTATCTCGTCGACTATGACCCACTTGACAGTCTTGAGCTTCTGCCTGAACTTGGGGGCGCATAGCACTATGGCTAGGCTCTCCGGCGTGGTTATCAGTATGTGAGGGGGCTTCCTAAGCATCGACGCTCTCTCTGACTGCGTCGTGTCCCCAGTCCTCACGGCGACCCTTATCTCGCCGACCTCGATCCCCCTGGACCTCGCGAGCTCCTGTATCTCCTCAAGAGGCTTCTTCAGGTTCTTGTATATGTCGTAGTTCAGGGACCTCAAGGGAGAGACGTAGACGCAGTAGACGCCGTCCTCGAGCTCCCCGCTCCTGGCCATCTTGAACAGCTCGCTTATGATGCTTATGAAGGCGGCCAAGGTCTTGCCGCTACCCGTCGGCGAGGCTATGAGGACGTTCCTCCCCTCGTATATGTGGACTATGGCGTAGCGCTGGGGCGGCGTTATGTCGGGGAAGCGCGAGAACCACTCGGCCACTATGGGGTCGAGTAGCCTGAGCACTTCCTCCTTCGTGTAGCTCTTGGTAGCTTTTACTATCACCTGTCGAACACCAAGGCCCAGAGTAGGTTAGCCCAGGACTCTATTATCCTTGCCGTAAGTCGCCGAAGGGAAGGCTTAAGTAATGCGCCAAGTCCTGGGGGCCTTGGACCTAAATTTCCATTGGAGGGCCCTCAACTTGATGCCGCGCGACTTAAGGGTCAGCGCCTAGCCTTCAGGTCATCGCTCGAGGCTCAGAACGGGCCTCGTCATCATCTGACGAGGGCTCGCTCGGCCTTCATCGCTCGAGGGCTCGATGCCCCGACGACCGCCCATGGCTTTAAGGGTCGAGCGGGCCCTCATTGTCACTTCTTCATGAGCCCTAGGATAGCGCCGATTATGAAGCCCACGCTCACGGGCCCAATGGTCATGAGCCCCAATACCGTCGCCAAATCCTTGGCCAGTGAGGCCGCGATGCCTAGGCTTTGGAGGATCTCGGACGGCGTCACCCCCAAGCTCCAGATGGACAGGAAGGCCCCCAAGACCAGTAGCGCTATGAAGGCCACCACGTACTTCAGAGCCTTGACCGAGACGTAGCCCAGGCCCAAGCCCAAGAAGAACTGTATCGCGATCACCATCAGCGTCTGCGGTTGCGAGAAGAGAGTCGCCAAGTCGGGCAAGTGCCTCGCCGACGATCTATTGGACGACGAATACTTATAAGCCTTGTTGCGGGCACTAGCGAAAGTCCTTGCCTTGCCTTGGAGCGAGCCCCATGCCTCCTGAAGGGCGTTCGGTCAATCACGTGAGACGCTTGGAAGCCCTCAAGCGCTGCGATGTCGTGTGGCGAGGAGGCCTTCGCCGAAACTTTTTTTACGTGGGGGCGGGCCTCCCTCTCCATTCCCCCTACTAAGGTCGACGCCCATGGCTCGAGAATTCGCTCTGGAGGCGATTAGAGAGGCCGTGAAGTGCCTCTGCGCGACGGTAGACAACGGCCTAAACGGCAAGTGCTGGAAGTGCGACAAGAAGGAGCTCTGCGACTCGCTCTACGACTTAGTTGTTTGCGGCTACCGCGCCTGCAACGACCTGATGCATGGGGCGGTCATGCACACGATACTCGAGGTCGAGAGGACCGAGAGGGACTTTAAGGAAGGCCGGTCGACGTGATCACCCCTTCAAGGCCCTCTCCACTCCGTAGGCCATGACCTTGGCTGCGGACTCCACGTCCCTTAGGTCCACTACCTCGACGGTAGTGTGCATGTACTTGAGCGGTATCGATATCAACATGGACCTCAGGCCCGTCCTAGCGAGCTGCAGGACGTCCAAGTCGGTCCTCGTCTTCCCGGCCTCTGGGCCGAGCTGATACGGCACTCCCACGCTCCTAGCCCCCTCCTCGAACGTCGCCGAGAGCGACGGCGGGATGGGCGGCCCCCTCGATATCACGGCCCCCCGCCCTAGCCTTATGGGGCAGTCCTTCTCCTCTAGCCCGGGGTAGCCCCCGGCGTGGGTGACGTCGACTGCGACCGCTAGCTTGACGCCCTCTTGATGTAGCTTGTACCCCGCTACCGTAGCGCCTCGGGCCCCCACCTCCTCCTGCACCGTGAAGACCGCGTAGTGCTCGACCCCCAACTCGGCCAAGATCTTAGAGGCCAGTATCACTGCTGCGCAACCAGCTCTATCGTCGAACCCCCTCGACGCCACGACGTTCGAGCCGATCCTGGGTATCGGCGTGAGGTCTTTGTAGAGGTGGCCTAGGTCCCCCACCCTGACTAACCTCTCCACCTCGCTCCTGCTGCTTAAGCCCAAGTCCACGAACAAGTCCTGTATCTTGGGGGCCCTGTCCCTCTCCTCAGGCCTGAGGTAGTGAATCGGCTTCGAGCCAACGACGCCGACGACGGCCCTGTCCCTCCAGTCCAGCCCCTCGAGCCCCTCGCCGCTCCCGTAGATGACGACCCTCTCGCCCAGCAGTACCCTGTCGTCCCACCCCCCGACGGGCTCCAAGTATATCAAGCCGCTCTCCGTTATGCTCTTCACGGCGAAGCCTATCTCGTCCATGTGGGCTATGAGCGCCGCCCTCGGCCTCCCCCCAATCTTGACGTACAGGTTCCCGAGCTCGTCCACCTCTGACACTGCATCAGAGGCCACCTCCTTGAAGGCTCTCTCTATCTCGCCCCTGACGGGATCCTCCCAGCCGGACACGCCGGGGGCCAAGGTTATGGCGCGCAACAGGGCGGAGATCTCCATACACACCACCAGGTCTTGGGCACATCTCCTCCCTAAAGTTGTAACTGCTTGGAAGGTCAGCTTAGACTTTCGCAGGACTCTGCGCGGGATCGATGAGGGAGCTCGATGTTAGACCGTGCTAGACGAAACCCGGCTCGAGCTTCTCAACCTCTTGATACTCATCCCCCAACCTCACGCAGCCGAGCTTCATGGCCCTGACCTCCTTCAAGCTCTTCAAGGGCGTCACTAGTGTGGCCCTCCTCCCCTTGAAGTCTATGCCCTTGAGCACCCCCACGTCCAAGAAATCGCCCCCCTTGCCCATTAGCCCGACGACGAGGCCGCGCTCGAAGCCCTTCACAACGACCCTAACGGCCTTGTCCTTGAAGGCCTCTCTGATGTTGGCGTAGAAGTCCCTCGAGCTGGGCCTCTCCTCGAGCACTACTACGACGGAGTCCTCGGACAGCTCGCAGTACTCGACCCTACTGTTGGCCATGGCCTCTACGACCCTGACCACCTCTTGAGGAGCGGCGCGCCCGCTGCCCATGAACGAGCCGACCACGACCACCTCGTCTAAGCTCACCGTGTGGCTAACCACCCCCCTCTTGTTGAAGTAGTTGTAGAAGGCCCTCTCGCGGAGGGCCCTTCGATCGCCGCGGTCTCGCTGCCTAACCCACGGAGAGGCCGGTAGCTCGACGACCTCGTAGCCGAGGGCTTTGAGTTGCTTCGTTAGGTGCTCGAGCTCTCCGCCTCTTTGGAGGGCAATGACGACGTCTGGGCTCAGGGCCTCGACTGCGTAGAGCTGGTAGGCCCTCGCGGGCCCGCCGTACACCATGCCCGGGGTGTCTATGAGTACTACGTCGCTCACGCTCCTAGCTCGATTGACGAGCTTCGCCGTCCCGACTACCATCGGCAACAGATGTCCCATCGGAGAAGTGGAGCCTACGAAGTAGGCTGACAGGACTTGGACCTCTTCCAAGAACACCACCTGCTTTTCCAAGACCCCCATACCTATCGTCGTCGGGGGCCCTATGTTCGACTGGCCGACGTCGCAGTCCACAACCGACACCCTCACGCCCTTCTCGAGTAGCTTGTTCGCGGCGTAGGTGACGAAAAAGGTCTTGCCGGAGTCCACGCAACCCAGCGTGAAGACGACGCGAGGCCCCTCGACCATTGGGTTTAAGACGTCGACCCACTCCCTTGGTATCGTGGAGGAGTCGAGCTTGGTCAGGGTCCCGCTCCCGCGTAGCTCGACCTTAGCCCCGCCAAGGGCCTCCATCAAAGTGGCCTTGGCGAAGGGTATCACGACCTCTTCCTTCGCGTAGAGCCTCTTCCCGGTCACCTCAGCCTCGCCCTCCATGAGCCTGACCTTGAGCGGACCCTCAAGGACGCAGTAGCCCCTGACCTCCTCGACCCTCTCGAGAGACATCGCCGGAGGTCCCCCGACTTGTTGGCTCGACCCTCATTCAGAAGTCCACGGCCCTTTTAATCAGCTTTCCGTGGCTCGGGTCGCAGATCTACGACCCTCACGACTTCGCTCAAGGGCCTTCTAGGGGGCATCTCAGGCCTCTCAGCTGGGTAGCCGACTTCGACTATCGCCTGGGGCTCGTGGTCCTCGGGCAGGTCGAGGGCCTCCCTGACCTCCTCTTGGCAGAAGAGAGGGGCGCACCTCCAGCAGCCGGCGAGGCCGAGCGCGTGCAGGGCTAGGAGGAAGTTCTCTATGGCGGAGGCGACGCTCTGGACCCCCATGATCCACTCGGCCCTAGACCTGCGCTCGTCGGGGTACTTCTCGAGGTCCCCTCTAGCGAGGCAGAATAGGACCAGCATCGGGGCCCTCATGAACCTCTCTCTCGAGGACGAGACTATGAGCTCCGCCTCGCTCCTCGGCACCCCATCTCTAATCAGGTCCTCCATGAACTTGCTCGACATGGCGTCCACGAGCCTCTCGCGCACCTCCCCCTTCCCTATGACCACGAACCTCCAGGGCTGGGAGTTGTGGGCCGACGGCGCCCAGGTGGCCGCCTCTAAGGCCTTCATGACCAGCTCGAGGGGGACGTCGCGCTCCTCGAAGACTCGGACAGTCCTCCTGCTCCTCAAGAACTCGAGCATCGAGTCCAAGGACAGCACCACTACTTCGATAGGGCTGGCGACCTATTGGGTTTTGTCGGTGTGGCAGGTCTCACCGCTTCGTGGCGACCGCAATTATGTGGGGGGTGGTCGAGAGCGAGCCAGCGGCTATCCCCTCTAGGGCCACCGTCGACAAGGGCAACCAGTGCGGGACGTTTGAGAAGCCGAAGACCTTCAGGACCTCGAAGCAGACCTCCGCGAGCACCCCCCTCAAGCTAATCGGGTCGAAGCCTGCGGCCCCTCGCGCCTCGACCATAGCTTCAGCGAGCCTCGGCCATCTATCGGACAGGAGGGCCAGCTTGAGCTGGTCGGCCACGAAGCGGCACGAGCAGCCAGCGGCGTTCGGGGTCTCGACCAAGAAGGCCCCTCGAAGCATGTTGCAAGGGTTGCGGAGGTGCTCTATCACCTCGATTGCCGTGACGAGGTCGAAGCTCTCATCATCAAACGGGAGCGCCTCCGCGTCCAAGTCACGCTCGAGGACGCTTATCCCCTTAGCCCTCGCCCTTGCAAGAGAGGCCTCGTCGACGTCGACTCCACGGACCGCGCTAGCCCCAACGGCGTCGGCAGTCTTCGACGTGAGGTCGCCGTCTCCACAGCCCAAGTCGAGGTACCTCGGGCCTCTGGGCAGGAGCTACCTCACGTAGTCGACGACGGCCTTGGGGATCCAAGGGCCCAGCAGCTCGGAGAGCATCGAGCTATCACTAGCCCTCGACCCTCTTAACCCTTATCAACTGCTCGTCGCCCCTCAGGCCGTAGGTGAGGACCACCAAGTCCCCCAGCCTGACCTCGTTGAGCCTCTTGAGCAGCTTGAAGGTCTCCTCGAGGCCCTCGTCGTAGCTGGGCGCCTCGACCAAGTAGGCCTTTAGGCCCCAGAGTATGTTGAGTTGCCTCAGCACCCTCGGGCTCGGGGTCCCGACGCAGACGTCTATCGCCGGCCTAAGCAACGATATCAGCCTAGCAGTGTTCCCGTGCACGCTATATATCACGAGCTTCGCGTTCAAGTCCTCGGCCAGAGAGGTCACTCCAACCGTGAACCGAGCCCACAAGCTCTTGGGCTTCCTCCTCCTTGTCACGCTGACGTTCTCCTCGGCCGTCCTTATTATCCTCCTCAGCCACGAGACGGCCTCGACGGGGTACTTGCCGACGGCAGTCTCGCCGGCGAGCATGAGGGCGTCGACCCCCTCGGCTACGGCGGCGTTGACGTCCACTACCTCCGCCCTCGTGGGGACCGGGCTCTCTATCATAGACTCCAGCAACTGGGTCGCGATTATCACGGGCTTCTCCATCTCTATAGACTTGCTGACTATGTGGCGTTGCAAGTGGGGTATCTTCTCTAAGCCCATCACCATCCCCAAGTCCCCCCTGGCCACGAGGACGGCGTCCGAGGCCTCGATTATGCCGTCCAAGTTCTCGAGAGCGGACTTCGTCTCTATCTTGGCTATCACCTTCACGTCCTCTCGCCCCAAGTCCCTGATGGCGTCGCGGAGCACATCCACGTCGGACGGGCACCTCACGTAGCTCAGCCCTATGTAGTCGAAGCCCTTGTCCAAGGCGAACTTGAGGTCGGCCAAGTCCTTCTCTGTCAGGGCTGGTAGCGCGAAGTCCTTGTTCATGACGACGAGGGCCTTCCTAGACTTTATGACCACGTCGGTGAGGGCCACTAGCTCCACGCAGCTCGTCGAGAGGTCCACGACCTTCAACCTCACGCGCCCGTCGTCCATTAAGACGACGTCCCCCACCTCGAGCCCCTCGTAGACTTCTCGAACAGGCAAGGGGACCTCCAGCTGGTCGGCTGAGCCCTTGGAGCTCGGAACCAGCCTGACCCTGTCGCCCCTCCTGAGCTGAATTGGCCTGTCTAGATCCCCCAGCCTTATCGAGGCCCCGCTCAGATCCCCTATCAGCGTAAGGGGCCTCCTCAAGACCTCCTCGGCCTTCCTAACGTTGTCGACCATGGAGTCCCAGAGCTCTCTATCTCCATGGGCGAAGTTTATCCTGAAGCCGGAGGCCCCCGCCTCGGCGAGCCCCAGTATGACGTCGAAGGTGCTAGAGGAGGGGCCTAGGGACGCTATTATCTTCGTCTTGGGCCCTCTGACCACTTACGATCGACCGAGATATAGTCATAGAGAGGGCATATAGTCCTATCCTCCAAACGACCCAGCTCGAGGCGTCGAAGCGACGGCCATCCACTGAGGGTCGCTGGTTTCGGCCTAGGCCCTCGCTTGCGATCGGAGTCCGTATCCGAGCGCGACGGAGGTTCGAAGCGCCCTCTACCCTATCTTCAGCACTGGCGCGCCTCGGACCCTCGCGGCTTTGAGGTCTCTGAGGGCATCGTTCACCTCCTCGAGCCTGTAGACCTGGACGTGAGTCTCCACCCCGTACTTGCTGTAGAACTCCACGAAGCCCCTCACGTCCTCCCTCGTGACGTTCGCGACGCTCTTGACCTCCTTCTCCTCCCAGAGGTGCCTTGCGTAGTCCAAGATCACCGGCGTCTGCTTCCTTATGGCGTTGATCACCAGCCTCCCGCCCCTGTCGAGGAGCTCCAAGGCCCTGCTCACGGTCTCGCCCACTGGCGTGAAGTCTATGGCGACGTTCAGCCTGCGCGGCGGGCTCTCCGAGGGGTGGCCGGCCCAGTCAGCCCCCAGTCTCGTAGCGAGCTCCCTGTGCTCGGCGCTCCTGCTGAATACGTACACCTCGGCCGAGGGGCTCAGCCTCCTGATGACCTGTATCACTATGTGCGCGGAGGACCCGAAGCCGAATAGGCCCACTCTAGCGCCGTCGTAGACGCCGGCCAGCTTGTAGGCCCTCCAACCTATGGACCCAGCGCACATAAGCGGCGCCAGCCTCTCGGCCTCCGCGCCGACTGGCAACTTGTACGTGTAGTCAGCGTAGGCCACGGCGTACTCCGCGTAGCCGCCGTCCACGTCGCAGCCCGTGGCCCTGAAGCTCGCGCAGAGGTTCTCGCTGCCCTTAGCGCACTGCTCGCAAGAGCCGCAGGTCCAGGCAATCCAAGCGACGCCGACGCGATCTCCAGGAGCGCGGTCGAGGACCTCGTCGCCCACTTCGACCACTCTCCCCACGACCTGGTGTCCGGGTATGAGCGGTAGCTTGCACCTCACTCTGCCCTCGATGATGTCGATGTCGGTGTAGCAGACGCCGCAAGCCTCGACGGCTATGAGCACTTGGCCTCTGCCGGGCACGGGAGCGGGGACCTCGACCACCTCAACAGGGACCTCTTTGAGCGGTAGCTCTGGGTGCCTCCTCTGGAGGCCCTCCACGGATATCTCGGCCAGCTCCTTAACGACGCCGGCCCTCAAAGCCCAGCCCCCTCAAACCACAGCCCCTCGAGGGGATTTAACGTTGTGCTAGCTGGCGAGCCCTCAAGCAGCGTAGAGCGACAGATTTGAGTAGACGAGGTAGGCCCCTATCGCGATGAGTAGCAAGCCGCTGGCTCTTTGAAGCCAAGGAGTGGCCTTGACCACCTCTCTTAAGACTAGCTCTTTGACCTTGGCCGCGAGGAGCGTTATCGCGATCATGGGCGCGCTCATGCCGAGGGCGTAGACTAAGAACGCTATCACTCCGTGGAGGGGTCCCAGGGGGCCTCCGGCCATTATGGCGTAGAGGATTATGGAGAAGAGTATCGGGGCCGAGCAGCCGGAGGCGACCAAGCCGTAAGCGACGCCATAGAGGAAAGCGCCCGCTAGGCCCCTCCGCCTCGGAGCCCTCGCGACCTTGAATAGCGCCGGGAACCTGGCCCCGACCACCATGCCCACGCCCATGGACATCACTATGAGGCCCGCTGTGAGGCCGAGGACTGGCATTTGCTGAGGGGCTATAAGGCGAAGGGCTGAGACCGCTAGGCCCACGGCCGAGAACACAGCGATGATGCCCGAGATGCAGGCCATGGAGACGGACAGGGGGCCCCTCGAGGAGGCCTTGGAGCCCATGTAATAGGACAGATAGCCTGGGAGCATCGGAAAGCTGCATGGCGAGAAGAGCGTCAGGGCACCGGCGGAGAAGACGAGCGCTAGCTCGGGGAGGTCAAGGGACAAAGGCGTCACCCAGCTCGGGCCAAGAGCTGCTCGATCTCTTGGATCAACGTCGAGGAGCTCGTCAGGCCCACGTGCACGAACCTGACATAGCCTTCTTGGTCGATTACGACTATCGTGGGGATGGCCCTAACTCCGTAGGCGACGGCCACTCTCTGCTCGGCGGCGTCCTTGGCCCAAATCCACGTGGCGTACGGGTAGCTCTGTCGATAGCTCCTCAAGACCTCCTCGGGCTCCCTCAAGTCCACGTCTATGGAGATGATGACCACCTTGTCCCTAAAGTCCTCCCTCTCCCAAATGACCTTCAAGTGAGGCATCTGCTGTTTACAAGGCCCGCACCAAGTGGCCATGAAGTCTAAGACGACGATCTTGCCCCTAAAGTCCTTGAGGCTAAATGCCTTGCCGTCCAAGTCCACCAAGGTGAAGTCAGGGGCCAAGGCCCCCGAGGCTGGCCCTTGACCGGGTGCACTACCCGTCTGCTGGAGCAAGCCCTGCTGAAGCAAGTGCCAACCACTGGCGAAGATGGCAGTCGCGATGCCTCCTAGAACTATCAGCAAGGCGATCGTCCTGTCCATCCTCGGCATCGCTATGCTCTATCCGCACGCGGTTATAAGCTCTCTGCGAATCTCAAGCCGTGTGCAGAAGGGACTTGAGCTCGCCTCACACGCTGGGGCGGCGCGATAGAGGCCTTCGGCGTCGATCCTCAAAGCCTGCGCGAATGAACTTTTATAAGTTTTAAGGACTGATAATTGATGACGATGGTCAAGTGGAAGGATGTGTGGATCGGGGAAATACATTCTTGGGAGCACGAGAGAGGAGACAGCTGCATCGTGATGGGCCACGGGTTCGGGGCCGTCAAGGACATGCTCATGATGTACGCTGAGAAGTTCGGGGAGCACTTCTCCCTCGTCCTGTTCGACTACAGGCACTTCGGGAGGAGCAAGGGAGAGCCCAGGCAGCTCATAGACGTAAGAAAGCAATTGGAGGACTGGAGGAGCGCCGTCGAATACGCGAAGAGCAAGTACAAGAGGGTCGCCATATGGGGTAGCTCGTTCAGTGGCGGGCACGTGCTCATGATAGCCTCGGAGCGCGACGTCGACGCCGTCGTGGCGCAGGTCCCGCTCGTGGACGGGATGGAGGTCGCCAAGGCAATGAGGGCGAGGGGTCCTAGGTTCATGGCCTTGGGCCTGCTCGACCTATTGCTCTCGCCCCTCGGCGGCCTCAAGGTCCCGATAGCTGGTGACAAGGGCCTCCTGCCGAGTGACTACCTCAAGGTCGTGGAGGACGTCCGGAGGCGCTGTCCCTGGGACGTCCCTTGGGAGAACTACACCTACCCGAGGGTCGTGCTCTCGATCCCGTTCTACAGGCCGATAAAGAGGGTGGATCGAATAAAGTGCCCCGTTTTCTACCTCGTTGCCGAGGACGATGCGGTGACGCCGCCAGGCGCAGTGCTCAGGGCCGCCGAGAGGACGAAGAGGGCCGAGGTGATGAAGGTGAAGGGCGGGCACTTCGACGTATACTTGAGGTTCTTCGATGAGGCCTCGGACAGAGAGCTCGAGTTCCTAAGGAGGTACTTGGGCTGAAGAGGCAGCTCGGGGAAGGCTCCACGCTCTCTCATAGCAGTTGAGGGCCTAACGGTTGGGGAGGGCCGGGTTGTTGGCTGGAGGTACGTAGTTGAGTGGCGGATGCGTGGCGAGTTAAAGCGTAGGGCAAAGGCCCCTCTACACGAGGCTTCGTCTGTCGAGGGAGCCCGACTTAGCCTCCTTCTTTGCTTGGCAGGCGGATGCGAGGGCTTTTGAGGGGCGCCCGAGGACGTGTAAGAACATGACCTTGATAAGAGGCCGCCAAGCGGAGGGCTAGCCAAACAGCCGTGGCGAGCTCATCTCAGCTCCCTGACGAGCCACTCATAGAACTCCTCGTTCGTGGAGAAGTGCCCAAACTCATGAGGTCTGCCCTTCATGAAGCCCTTGTAAAGCAGGCTCCGACCCCAGTACTCCTCGTGAAGCCTCTTGGCCATCTCGAATGGCACGAACTCTATCATGCCGTTGCTCGTAGGGGTTATGACCTCCCAGTCCAGTATCGCGACCCTATCCCCCTCAAGCTTTATCATTACTAATGCATGGCTCTCTGGCCCGTCTCCGATGCCTTGGATCGAGACGTAAATTGTGGGCAAGCTCTTGCCAGTGACGTCGTAGTAGGCATAGTACAGGGCGACGAGCGCGACGGCGAAGTCCCAGCACACCCCCTGCTTATTGCGGAAGCTGATAGGCGCGCCGACCACTTCTATCGGCCTTATCTCGTAGCCGAAGGGGACCTCTTTGAGGTAGCGCAGGCGCTTCCACTCACGCTCTTCAAAGGAGAACACCTCGATATCTCCGTAATTTAGCCCTCCGATGTTAATGAAGAGGAACGTCTCGTAATGAGCTCCCTCCTGTGGCGAGGCGTACTTGAACACACTCCGCCACTCCTTGTAAATCTTGTAGAGGTCCGATCGGAAGTCTTTGTCGGTGCCGTCCCATCCACCGGTGACGTTGAGGACGAAGCCCTTCATCTCATCAGTGTAGGCGAATAAGAGCTTGCCTCGCAAGTCCTCGTACAGCATGGTCGTGTAGTTGTACGGGAGGTCGTCGAGGTCGTCGCGAAGCTTTGTGACGACCTCCTCCAACTTCTTGTTGGACTCGACTACGTTGGAATAGCCTTTCTCTAGGGGGTCGTAGTAGAATTTGGTCGCCGAGAGCTCCGCGAGGACTTGGTTTCTACGCATTGCTACCTGTTGTAAAGTGAACCTCAAGTACCCATTTAGGCCTACGAAGTATAGGTAGGTGTAGACGTTCGACGCTACCAACAGGGCTACGATAAGTATGGAGATTAAGGTCCTGGCCCTCATCGTCACCCACGCTCCAAGATCTGCGCGTAGCTCTGTGGGACGATGACCCTACCGCTGATGTTTACGAAGAACTCCTCCAGCTCTCTGTTCACGTCGAGGGCCTCTTGGAGCTTTCTCAAAAGAGAGCGGTACCTCTCCGTTTCTTGAGCGACGAGCTGGACAGCCTCTTCGTAGAGCAATTGCTCGTCCCTAATGGCCTCTCTGAGCTTAATGCCCTCGAAGCTGAAATATGCGAGCATTGCTAGGTTCAATAGCGCGAGCAAGGCCGCTATGAAGACTAAGAGGTTCCAGAGCCCAATCCTCTTAAAGCCCATCACCTAATTTTAATCGTAAGGGCGGCGTTATTTAAGCTCTCAATCCGCGGAGTGCAATCATCGTCGTCCCTAGCAAGCCTTGACCTTATGGCCTCCTTTGTCGTGGACGCGCCACGACCCACGGCCTTACGCCCACGACCCTGTAGCCCAGCTTCGTGTACAGCCTCACGGCCGGCTCGTTGCCCACCCCAACACTCAAGAGGGCCACGGCGCCCGAGGCCACGGCCCTCCTGGTCACGGCCGAGCTCACGGCCTTAGCGTAGCCCCTCCCCCTGAACTCGGGCCTGGTGTACACGTCGCAGACTACGTGTATCTCCCGTAGCTCGACGCACGTGGCGGCGGTTGAGACCACAACGCCCTCCACGATCACGCCGTAGTACCTCCTCTTCGAGAGGGTGCCCTGAGCCTCCTCAAGCGTCAGCTCGACCCCCCGAGACCTCATGAACTCCTCGAAGGGCTTTGCGTGACTGCTCGTAAGCCTCGTGGCCAAGCGCTCATTCTGGCTAGGCGCGAAGGTCTCCTCGGTACACAACATTTCGTAGAACTCCTTAATCTCCACCCCTTCAAAGCCCAGCTCCAGCAACCGCCTCGAGACGCGCTCGGCTTCTTCGCCGTTGTCGTAGAGGACTACGCGAGCGGCCCTCTCGGGCCTCGGCACAACGCGCTCGAGGAGCGCGTAGCCATCGGGGCCCCACGCGTGCAGAGCGACTCCATAGGGGCCTCGCCAGAGGAGCACGTAGGACTCGACTCGGCCTTTGGGCGAAAGTTTGACCACTACGTCGGCGTTCTCTGGCTCGTACAGGAGGTCGTACACTAAATAGCAGTGAGGTGGCATGAAGTCGCTCCTATACAGCTCCGAGAGGGCTATCAAGAGGTCTCTGCAACTGATGCCCGACGTTGAGCCCAAAGCGAGCACTCTCAACGAAGAGCACCTATCGCGGCTCAAGCTTTGACCTGAGGTGGGCTTAACATGCTTATAAACAGTCACCTCGACAAGGGCCTCGCCGAGGAGGGCGAGAGGGTTTGGCGGAGGTAAAGGTTTGAAGGGGTCGTCGAGAAAGGTGGCGCACGGGTGTTAGGGCTCACGACGCTCGAAACTCTAGGGCTGGAAGTAGACCCGGTGACAGGGAGGTTAGAGTACGTTGGACGCCTAGCACTCCACAGTCATCAATGGCCTACTTCGGCTAGTCGCGCTTTTCAAGTTGAGAGCGTCGCCTTCACGAAGCCCCTCGCCGACCTTCTCGTCGCCGACACCTTTAGCCCTCCTCTGCTGGCACGAGCCCCTCCACAGCTGACCTCTTTTTCCCCCTGAGCCCCACGTGTCCCTTGAACAAGGTCTAGATGTCAACGAGCCATCGCCTAATGACAAGTCCTCGTGCCGAGTTCGAGCGCCTCCGACATTAAAGCGAGCGTGGCTCGAGGGTTCGGCCCCCGTGGAGCCCGTGGACCGTTAATGTCGAGTTGGAAGAGAGGAGCGAGCCGCCTTACTGCTCTGAGCGACATAGCTCTAGGCTCGTTTATCGGAGGCGTCATTGAGATGAGTCTAGGCGAGGCGGAGGGGTGCTCAGGCTCAAGGAGTTGGGCTAGGGCAAGGCCAAACCTTTAAGGCTTCGAAGGATTAGCGGCCCTGTATAGCTTCACGATCTCTTCAAGGGCGTCGGCTATCCTCAAGACCTTCTCCTCAACATTCCTGCTGACGACTATGTGCCTCTTGGGGTAAGGTATTTCTATCCCGTGCTTGTCGAACTCCTCCTTGATCTCCCTCAGCAAGTCCCTCGCCATCATGAAGGCAGTTGGCTGGTCCTTCGCCCTCGTCAGGAGCCTCAGAACCACTCCTGACTCTCCGAGCTCCATGACGGCGGCGTTGGGGAGCCCCTCTGCCGGCAGGAAGTTGGGGTGCTTCCTCGCGAGGTCGACCATTATCTCCATAGCCTTCTTTATGTCGGACTCGTAGCTGACCCGCACGTAGATCGGGACGAGCATTGTCGGATCCACTATGCTGTAGTTCACCACGACCTCGCTCTGGAGCACCGAGTTAGGGACTATCAAGCGCCTGTTGTCCCACGTCCTCAGGACCGTGTGCATGAGCTTTATGTCCTCGACGAAGCAGAACTCGTTCCTAAACATCACCGCATCGCCGATCCTTATCGGCTGGGAGATCGATACGAGAATGCCCGAGATGACGTTGGAGAGGCTGGACTGGGCCGCGAGGCCTATGACTATCGAAGTGAAGCCCGCTGCCACGAAGAGGGACGCTATGAGGCCTCCGGTCTCTGGGAAGGCGGTGAAGGCGGTGGCCATGAGGCCAATCACAGCCACGAGGCCCACTATCAACCTCCTGATGAACCTGTACATGGTCTCGAACCTCGGTTGTGCTTTGACGAGCGATTCGAAGAATTTGGTCAAGAAGAGGTTCAAGGCGTAGGAGACGACGAACGTCAGGACTAGCCCGCCGACGAACGTGAATATCGAGCTCAGGGATATGCTTGGTAAATAGCTCATGAGTGTAGCATCTAAGGTCGAACAATTTAAACATTGGTGCGGGTCTGCTTTGAGTTTCGCCGATCAGTCGATCGACGCTCGCCCACAAGCCCTGACTCCGAGTACATGAGTAGCTGGCACCGAGGCGGCATTAGTAGTTAGGGTGGGGCCCGCCTCGCAATGAGGCATCAAAGCGGCTGGGGCATCAGCTGGTTTTGGGCTTTAGATTTAATTAGATACATCACTCGGCCAGTATTTGGACGATGCGCGGGAATATGTGCTCGGCAACGTCCCTCCTAAAACCTCCCCCGGTTATTATCACGTACCTGCCTTTACAGACCAACTCGGCTATCGACTTGACGAGTCTGGCCAACTCCAAGTAAAAGTCGGGAGTCAAGCCCCTGTCTCCGTAGTCTCCTTCGCAAGTGTCGTGGCCGAAGAAGTGTATTATGGCGTAGGGCTTAAAAGCCAAGGCCCTGGGCTTGAACTCCTCCTCCACCTTCTTCAGGTACCCCTCGTCAGTCGTAGACCAGCCGACGTCAACGTCGACCTTAGTCCCCTCGTCCTCTATCGCATTTGTGCTACAGAAGCAGACGTGGAGGACGTCGCGGTCGCCCTTGAACAGGGCCCTGTCGCCGTCGCCGTGGTGGCTGTCGGTGTCGATTATCGCGAAGCGGCGCACGCCGAACTTCTCCCTCGCATTGACTATCATGGGGCCGGTGCATGAGACGTAAGTCCCGCCCCAAACGTACGAGGGGCCGGCGTGGTGCCCAGCGGCTACGTTGAAAACCAGCGCGTTGACGAGCTCTCCACGGCATATCCTCTCCAGAGCCTCGACGCACCCGCCGACCGAGCACATAGCCCCCTCGTAGTACCACGCCGACTTCAGACTCGCAATCACCTCCGGCGTGTGCACCTTGTAGAGTAGCCCTTCGTCTACCGGCCTAGACCTGTAGAGCGCCACGCCGGGTTTTTTGAGAACCTCGGCCAGGACCTCCGGGAAGTTCCTAAACTTGTCGCCTATTATCGGCCAGTCCCTGTTCTTCAAGACGTTGTTGAAGAACACTCCAGTCTTCGGCACGCGCTTACGGTTGGCTTCGTGACTTAATATTCTTTGCCGCGGCCCATGCTGGTACTCGTGGCCATTGGACGCCGTGGCTCACTAGTCGCTTCGACCCCTCCGCTGGCCCGACCCCGTCACCGGTCGTGAGCCCAAGGCCTTAGGGGCTCGTAATGGCGCTCGAGCCCTCGGGAGGCCGAGGATGCACTGCTGGAGCGATCGAGCCAGCCCCTTCTCGAGGGGTTCCGGGGCGCTCATTTGTGTCACCGCTCACCAGAGCTCGCGCCTTCCACGCGCAATCACAGCGCCCCGCGCTTCAGTTAAGGAGGGCTGCTAAAAGCGCTGTCGGGCCTCGAGCAACGAGCCAGGGCACGTGGAAGGGGGAGAGGGCTACATCGTTTGCGACCTAGCCGACGTGTTCGATCTGTCGAGGCACTGGCCACGCCTAATGGCTTCAAGCCACTAACACTCTTCTAGCCCACCGGTTCGCCGGCGAGGGGAGCTCTTGTAGGC
Source organism: Candidatus Nezhaarchaeales archaeon (assembly GCA_036786905.1). GTDB lineage: Archaea > Thermoproteota > Methanomethylicia > Nezhaarchaeales > WYZ-LMO8 > WYZ-LMO8. The sequence goes on from DAIQQE010000012.1 coordinate 22,821, forward strand.
CCATCGAGGGCTAGCTCTAGGACTTAGAGCTCGACTCCGCCGGGCTCGCGCGAAGAGGCTCAGACGCCCCTCCTGAGCTCCTTGACCTCGAAGCCAAGGGCCCTCAGTATCTTGCACGCCTGCTCGGTAGCGAAGGAGTCCTTCGGGATGCCGACTACGGCCGAGATCACCTGCTTCACGGGGTACTTAGCCCCCTTGTGCTCTATGTAGTACTTGGCCCTGCCCTTGAACGTCTCGGGTATCAACCTCTCCAGCGCCTCCTCGACCCTCTCCTTGGTCAGGTCGACCCTCCTCTTGCATATCGTGAACTCCACTATCACCACCGGTCTAGGTCGTCGCTGGGCTCGCTCTAGAACTTTGCGATAGAGGGGCATGGGCTGGGAAGGGGACGCTCTTTGAGCGCTCATTACTCCACCGTTATGGGCGCTCCCAGCACGCCTTCCAGCAACGGCTTCCTCTCACCGGCCCTCCTCTCGTTGGGCTCGCGACTGAGGCCCTCCTTGCCGCAGCT
>DAIQQE010000075.1:0-5931 GCA_036786905.1 Candidatus Nezhaarchaeales archaeon
CTTCTGCCTCAGCTCAAGTAAATCACGTACTTTTGGTAGCGGAACCTCCTTGAGCTTTAATATCTTCATTTCTAAGCCCTCACGAGAGCGAGGACTCAACTGTGAAGTATTTCTTGCGAGGAAAATAAATATATTTATGGCTTGGGTTCTGCTGATCTAACCGAGCTCTCGAGGGCTTCGGAACAGGGGGTGAAAGAATATGAGGCGCTCCAAGGGCTTGAGGGGCAAGGGCAGAAGCCTATTATCAAAGCACCCACGCGAGCGTGGCATGAGGGGGCTGAGTTACTTGCTCTTTGAGTACAAAATTGGCGATAGAGTTTGCTTCGACATAGACCCCTCAAGCATTAGGACGGCCCCTCATAGAAGGTATCACGGACTTGCAGGGGTGGTAGTAGGCAAGAGGGGCAAGGCGTATGTGGTCGAGACCAAGCTAGGCGATAAGCGCAAGATAATAATAACTACGCCGGAGCACATAAAACCTCTTGACGCCAAGGCTTAGTCCTCAACTTCTAAGACATCCAATTCCAAAACCCTGAGTTTAGTGCCCAAGACTTCTTGAAAGCTTGGCGTGGTCCTGCCTTCATCTCCGTGGATGAGTTCCTTGACGTAAAGACCTCCTTGGCACTTTATCAAGACCTCGAATATGCCGTCTTTAACGTTCATCACCTTTACTTCGTAGACCTTCTTCATCCGCTGCTTGTCGGCTCGACGGTGTAAGACCCTCCTAGGGGTCCACTGTTTTATCGTGATGCCTTGAAAGTGCTTACTTAGGGCTTCGAGCTTCTCCTTTTCTAAGGGTTCCTCCATCTCCACTAGCGCCCTGTAGGTCTTCTTTTTAATCTTGGCCGAGAGCTTCAGTTTCCCTATCATGGATCTATCGGTGTACGATAGGTCTAAGACCTCTATGATTCCCTGCGACCTCTCGTTGATAATGCGTTGCAAATCTGTTAAGTCAATGAATCTCCTCTTAGGCTCCACCACCTCCACAACGAAAGGCCTCCCCGAGCCCAAGACTCTCACATCTATGTCCTCTCTTCCAGCCCCGTGAAATCTGGCCCCGCTGGCCCCAAAAACTTCGATGACGGGCTTGGTTATGAGCTCCTCGACTGAGAGCTCATAGCGCTTCCCCGTCCAATTGCACTCAGAGCACCCAACTCCCCTGCATTTGGGGCAGAACCACTTAGATTGAGGTATTCCGCGGACCAGCTTCCTATAGCGTCCATTTATGAAAATAGGGCTCGGCTTTATTTCCACGGCCATGTTATGAAAGTCCAATATTACGAGGACGTCGGGCTTTTGAAAGTCGGGCTTCTTACTAGTCTTGGACATTATAATTAAGCTGGCCTCTCGGTTTATCTCTCTTTTTATGGACTCTCCCCAATCTACCCCGAGGTAAGATCTTAAGCTGTCCTCTTTCTCTATTATGTTACCGGGTACCTTGCACCCCACTAGATACGTATTGAAGTCGTATTCGAGTAGGTGATCCACCGCTCTTTCCGCGAGATGTCGTAGCGGTTCGTAAAGCAGTCCTCCGCACACTTCACATGGAGATGTTTCGGGTACACTAAAACCATGTCTGGCTAAAAGCTCTCTTGCTACCTTGGAGCCCGACTTCGCGATGTTACTTAAAACATTGACGGCTTCTTGATCTCCCTTGTTCAGGAGGTTTGAGGCAATCATGCATATAACTGTCTTCAAGCTCGAACCCCTTGCCTCATTATTCAAGGCGAAGCCCAGGTTCGCAAAAAGCCTACCAAAGCACTTGTCGCAAAGTACGGCCTTCTCAGCCAGTTTCAGAGCCTTCTCAATTACTTCTGACGCGGTGCTCAGCATGCGCAGAACCTCGGCCACTTCGGACGAGCACTCTAAATCTTAAATGGTAGAGGAAGGCGTCCTTTTCTCTGCTTCCTCAGCAAGGTCTTCATCACCCGCTTCATTGCCTCGTAAGTGTCCAAGAGTTCCTTGACCTCCTTGACCTTTACACCACTACCTCGAGCTATCCTCCTCATTCTAGACCTATTTACTATCTCGGGGTGTTCCAGCTCTTCTCGGGTCATGGACTTGACTATAACCGTCCACTTTTCGAGCTTTTCTTGTGCCATATCCGCAACTTCGTTAGGTAAGCTCAAGCCGAAGCCCGGTATCATCTCTAGGATCTTCCGCAACGGGCCTAACTTCTTAAGGCCCTCAAGCTGGTTAATCATGTCCTCCAACGTGAACTTGCCGCTGACTAAGCTCTTCATCTCCTCTTCTTTAAGTGAGGCCTCTCTCACCTTCTCCACTAGTGACTTTAGATCCCCCATCCCTAAGAGGCGGCTTACGAAGCCCGACGGCTCGAAGACCTCAAACTCCTCAATGCCCTCACCGACTCCCACGAACTTGATCCGTGCGCCTGTAGCGACGACTGCTGAGAGAGCGCCACCGCCCTTCGCGGCGCCATCCAGCTTAGTGACTATTATCGACCCTATTCTGGTTGCTCTATTGAAGGCCTCTGCTTGAGGTTTGGCTTGTTGGCCTATAGTTGCATCGATTACGAGCATGACCTCATCTGGCTTTATGGCCTCTGACAATTGCTTCATCTCTTCCATTAGGGTATGCTCGCTCTTGTGCCGTCCGGCTGTGTCAATTACTATGACGTTGCAGCCCATGTTCTTGAGGACCTCGACACCCCTTAGGGCTATCTCGATGGTACTCCCCGTCCTTTCGCCATAAAATGGGACGCCAGCCTTCATAGCTAATTGCTTTAACTGGTCATAGGCCCCTGGCCTGAACGTGTCCGCGCAGACTAGACCCGGTCGATATCCTTTCCTCTTGTAGAACCACGCTAGCTTAGCGGCGGTAGTGGTCTTACCAGATCCCTGCACCCCCACTAGCATAAACACGACTGGTTTATTCGTAGGGTACAACACATCGGGCTGCTTCTCCCCTCCTAAAAGTTCTACTAGGGATTCGTAGAGAGCTTTCAGCGTGACGTCTCTTCGAGTAAAGCCTAAGGGCACGGGTTCCTTAAGGGCCCTTTCTTCGATCCTTTGGGTCAGCTTGAGGACTAGCTCAACGTTGACGTCTGCTAGCAAGAGGGCTCTCTGCACATCCCTGATTAGCTCTTTGACGGCAAGTTCGTCTGCTACGGGTCTCCCTAAGAACTTCTTCACGGCCTCTCGAAGCGATGCACCTAATTTACTTAACATCAATCTCGGAATCCCTTGTTAGCGGATATGCTTAAATCTATAGCGCTACTTTTCAGTTCTCGCTTTGGACATGTACGACTTAAAGATTGGCGACGTCTTAGGCTTTGTGCGCAAAGTAGGTATAAAGAAGTTGCTCCTCCAGTTTGCAGACGGATTAAAGCAGTACTCGTGCTCCGTCGTAGAAGAACTCAGCAGAGGGTTGCCAGATGTCGAGATCTTAGTCTCAGGCTCAAGTTGTTACGGTGCCTGCGACGTGGCATTTGAAGAAGCGTTAAGGCTCGGTGCCGATGGAATCGTCCACTATGGGCATACTCCTTTCCCAGAGGCCTTCACCTATGCCAATAAACTCGGCGTCGATGTGTTCTTCGTAGAGGCCTTCTCGAGGGTAGAGTTCCTGTCTAAGGCCGTCGATAAGGCCCTTGACGTTTTGTGTTCAATGAAAGATGTCGTTAACGTTGGCATTACAGCATCCCTTCAAGAAGTCCCCTATATAGCACTGGTTAAACAACGTCTCGAAAGAGAGGGTTTTCGAGTCCATGTGGGCACTGGTTCTAAAAGGGTCAAGTACGCCGGACAAGTTTTAGGTTGTGACTACACCTCGGCCCTCTCCATCAAAGATAGAGTCGAGGGTTTTGTACACATGGGCGGAGGGCTCTTCCACGCCTTGGGCCTAGGGCTAGCAACCCAAAGGCCTGTAGTGCTATGTGACCCATACAGAGGGGAGGCTCAAGATATTGAACACGTAGTTCGAAGGGTTAAAGCGACGAGGCTGTACTACGTGGCCAAAGCCATGGAGGAAGCGGAGCGGTATTGCGTGGTCATTGGATGCAAGTGGCGACAAAGGCACCTGCATTCCGCGATGAGGGTGAAGAGGTTGCTTGAGAAGAAGGGTAAGAGGGTTTATCTCATAACCTTATACGAAGTATCACCGCAAGCCTTAGAGAACTTTCCGGAACCCGATGCCTTCGTCATAACGGCTTGTCCTAGAATTCCGATCGACGATTACATGAATTACAGGAGGCCCTTGTTAACGGTTCTTGAAGCGTTAATAGTGGCCGGAGAACTAAAGCTTGAGGAGTGGTCTTTGTGTGATTGGGAGCTTAACGAAAAAGCAACTCGCGATACTGCTCTCGAAGGTGGATGAGCATCCAAGGCCCAAGGTTTCGCTGGAACAGTATACATTAGTCAGTGAAGAGGTGAGCGACTTATTATGGACCATAGAGACGAGATTTGGTGACATAAGTGGAAAGGTGCTCGTAGACTTGGGTTGCGGAACTGGGAGGTTAGCCATAGGCTCAGCGCTACTCGGCGCGAGCTATGTCGTTGGCGTTGACATAGACGAGGTCGCGCTGAAGATGGCCGCTAGGTCCGCTAAAAGGTTAGGGGTCGAGAGCAGGATCTCGTGGATTTTGGCTTCGGTAGAGAGGCTCGACTTGAGGGCCGATGTCGTAATTCAAAACCCTCCCTACGGCGTGAGGAAGGAGGGAGCTGACAGACCTTTCTTGGAGGCCGCTTTGAGGATAGCCCCAATAGTCTATAGCTTACATAAATCGGGCCGGAGAAACAGGCGTTTTTTGAAAAGGTTTATCAAGGACTTGGGCGGAATAATTGACAGAATCTTGCCCTTTGAAGTTACCATAAGACCGACATTCGAGTTTCACGTCAAGAAGAGCTACAAGGTCAAGGTTGACCTCTATAGGATAGTGAGGGAAGGTGAAAAGTCGTGAGTGAGAGGGTGTTAAGAGACTTCGTGGTTCCAGGAGAGGAAATAGGTGTCATAGAGGAGTTCTTACCAGGTGAGGGCACGTATGTGGACGGTAGCTCGGTGAGGTCAATGATCTTGGGTAGAGCTGTTTTGGACATCCTTGAAAGAAAGGTAAAGGTCTATCCGCTCATTAGAGGGGGGCCCTTGGTTGTAGAGAGAGGCGATACAGTGTTAGGCGAGGTCATTGGAATGAAAAAGGATGTTGCAGTGGTGTTGATAAGGAGGGTCGAGGACAAAAATTTAGTTCTAAATAAGCCTATTCACGGAATGCTTCACATAAGTCAGGTCAGTGATAAGTTTATAGAATTTTTATCCGATGTTGTAAGAGTGACGGACATTCTGAGGGCCAAGGTGATAAACTCGAAGGTTCCTTACCAGCTCTCAATAAAGGAGAGAGGTTTAGGCGTCGTAACGGCTTTTTGTCCCAACTGCCAAACCCCTATGACTATTAAGAATAGAAAACTTTATTGTCCAAAGTGTAGAGTGCAAGAAGAAAGAAAGCTCTCCGCAAAGTATTCGACAAACCTCAAGCTGTAGTGGTTGATAAGATGAAGGTAAGGATACTCGAGAGGGGCGATAAAAGCCTGAAGATAGAGATAGTAGGAGAAGGGCACACGTTCTGCAATTTGCTGAAGGACTTTCTGCTAAGGGACCCCGACGTCGAATTTGCAGCATATAGAATCGACCATCCACTGGCCTCTAACCCAGTATTCTACGTGAAGACCAAAACTAGAGACCCAGAAGACGTGTTAAAGAAGGCAGCAGAGGACATCATTGATGCCCTTGAGAATTTTAAAAAGGTCTTTGGCACTGCTTTGAGCGACCGAAGGGCCTCTTAATCATGAAGAGGGAGCGAAGGGTTCTAGCTATAGCTGGAGACAAGCGAATAGTGGTCAGCGTTCTCTATAGGGGGAAGCTTTGGTTCGAGGGTTTAGAGGCAAAGGTTTTAGATGGAAAGAGGGGTATAGACGATGTCTT